>CAMDAB010000025.1 GCA_945888475.1 Saprospira grandis DSM 2844
ATCGACTAATAACCGTCAGCAAAATGCGCCGGAAATCAGAAGAACAGAGCCATCACAGAGCAGACAGCCTGCTCCACAAATGAGAAGCGGAAACTCTTTTGGTAACGGATCGTCTTCGGGAAATAACAGCGGCAGAAGTTCAATGGGCAGCGGATCGGGCTCTATACGCTCTTCAGCCCCATCCTCTAGAGGCAGATAAAATTTAGTGTAATCAAATTTGAAACGGAAATACTTGGAAGATCTGAGTGTTTCCGTTTTTTGTCTGCAACTATTTTTTTAATTAGTTTGTCTAAAATATTGACTACGCATAAAAATGGGTTGCAATTCTGCCAAAAAGACAATAAATTTGTACAATCTTAACAATTTAATCAATATCAGTTTTAAAAAACCAATCCATGAAGTTTATTAAAGTACTTTCTGTTTTAAGCATTGTTTTGAATGTTTTCACTGTAAATGCACAAACTTTTTCAGATTATAAATGGGAGGGCGATATGCCCAAAGCACCAGCCATTCCTGGAGCGTTTGTAAATGAGGATGCCGTCATTTTTAAATCGGAAACCTTTAGTCAGAGTATTTTTACAGGCAGCTTTCCCGAAATAGATCAGCTGGCAACCTATAAAACCTATGAGCACTTAGTTTTTTTGAAAGAAGATGCCCTGAAGGACTACAAACAACTTTCAATTCCAAAATTTAGCGGTCGTATTGGCGATTTTGTACAGGTAAAATTTGTAGATGTTCGCATCCGCAAAAAAGATGGTCGTGTAATTGATTTAAAAATCAGGGATTTGCCACAGGCTCAGCTCAAAGAAGGAGATGAGCTGTACGAAGAACGTGATGATAATTACATCTATGATATCAAAGATCTGGAAGTTGGCGACGAAATGGAAAGGGTAACCGTGATTGAGTCGAAATTCCCCGATCAGGGCAGAATCGTAAATCTTTATGCTAATTATCCGGTTTTGGATGCCTCTTACATCATTTCTGTTTCGAATACTGTAAAACTCAATGGACGTGTGTACAATGGTATGCCGCAACCTACTATTGCTGACAGAGGTGAATCGAGAAACTATACATGGCGCATGCAAAATCTCAAAGCAGTGCCTGAGGCCAATTCGGCAGGAACAATTTTTACAAAAAGTCTTGAATACTTTGTTTACGAACTGAATCTCGACGGGTTCCGTATGGAAGCTGCTGCATTTAAAGTGTCTAATTTTTCAGACCTAATTATGCAGTATGTTTCAGACTTTATGGAGCCACGTATCCGCAACAAAAAGAAATACAAAGATTTTTACACCAACCTGTTTACAAATGGAGCCAAGGAATTTAGCAAAACAGATATAACTACATTGACCAAAATTGAAAAAGCCTATATTTTCTGTGCTTTTATGGCCAAGGAAATGAAAAACAGCGGTCGTTTGGAAGATTTTGAAAGATCGGAAGGGATAGAATATTTTCTGACAAACAAAAAAGCCGATTATAGCAATCTGATGTCAATTTATCGCGACTTTTTCGAGTCAAACCAATTTGAATTCTACCTCGCTGTTGGTAAAAGCCGTTTCAATGGAGATTTTGATGTAGAGTATGTTTCTTCTACCCAAATTGCTTCTTATCTTTTTGTATTTAAAGATGAAGCTGGAAATACTTATACAGTTGTACCCGGCGACGGACTCAATGAATTGCCTTCATCACTTTGCGCTACGAAATGTCTGATGAAAAATGTTGCTGACCCCAAATCTAAGCTGCAATCGATTGAATTTGGAGACGATGCCCTGAAAAGTCCTGATAATAAGCGAAACCGCCGAGCTGAAATTCAAATTTCAGAAAATGGAGATGCAACTATCAAATCAACTTTGACGCTAACGGGTCTTTATGCAACCGAAGGCAAGGGGTTTTGGGTAAATGCAATGAAAGAAGATTCACTAAGTTTCAGATTGCAAAGATCTTTAAAAAACAGATTTAAAGATAAAGAGGTTACTGTGAATGCGGTTACTGTTAAAAAACATGAAATCGTCGCTCCATTCGACTTTCAAATTGAATACAATGTCACGGTTAAAGGCCTTTTTGATTTGAAAGACGGACAAATGAGTATCAAAGGATCCGATTGGTTGGGTCACATTACCCGCTGGATTAACAATGCAAAAAAACGCAGCCTTGATTATCACAATGCCTTCAGTGGCGTTGATATCGAAGAATTTATATTGGTTTTTCCATATGCTGTAACGCTCGAAAATGCGGCTGATTTAGGAAAAAGTACAGACAATGAATTTGCCTCCTATAAAATGACAGTTCAGCAAATTAAGGACAATACCATCCGTTTACAATCGCGTTATGCCGTTAAACAATTGATGGTGCCTGCGGCAAAAGCAACTGTGCAACAAACTGTGAACGAAAGCCTTGAAAAAGTATCGGACAGCAGATGGAATTTTAAAAAGAAATAAAGTACGCTAATCCCAATGTTCGACGAAATAGTCAAAACGCTTATTTTGGGCAGTTCCAACATAGAGGAGCTGCCCAAATCTATTTTCAATGAACTTAGAGATTTGGGATATCATATCAACAGCGAAAAAGAAAAAACCGAACAGCTGCTAGAGGCATTGGCTGTTTATGCCCCATTACTTAAAGCTGCTAGCCTTATACCAAAATCAACAGAAAGTGAATTTCCAAAGAAGCATCCGGAAGAAACACTAGAACCTTGTCCCGAAGAGGCATCGCAACTTCTTATCAAAATTAAAGCTAAGGAAGAATTCCTACTTATAGATGAATTTATCAATCTGTTGTTGGATAATAACTGGCGCATCTCCGAAGAATTATTGCCCGATTTAATGGATTTGGGCATTAAACAAAAAGAATATAGAAAATCAATTTCGAAGATTGTAGGTGAAAGGGGCAAATGGCTTGTTACTTTTAATCCTGAGTGGAATTACGTTCTGGAAAATGAATTAAGTTCGGATTTTGACTTTATGACTGCTTCCAGAAGGGAGCGAATCATTTATTTTACTGAACTGAGAAAAACACAAGCTGCTGAATCAGTAGCTTTATTGTCTGAAATCTGGAAAGAGGAGGATGCGCAATCGAAAGTTGAATTTCTAAAATGTTTAGAAATTTCATTGGGGAATCAGGACCTAAAGTTTTTGGAATTAGCGGCCAAGGATAGTCGCAAAGAAGTTAGAACAGCAGCGATTGGTCTGTTGATGAAAATTCCAGATTCATTTATAGTAATGTCTTTTCAAGAAATTTTGAATGAAATTGTGCAATTCGAATCATCGGACCAGGAATTAAAAATTAAAACAGATGCCAAAATATTGGATGAAAAACTTCATAAAATAGGCATCGGGGAAAAATTGGAAATTGGAAATGAATTTAAGGCGACTAAGTCATTTGCTTTCCTTATTTCTGCTGTACCAATAAATTACTGGATATCGATTCGAAAAATTGATTTTAAAACATTTTTGGAGGCCTCCTTTCAACATCAGTTCAGGAATGCCTTGTTTTGGGGATTGGCAAAATCATTACAAACTTTTCCCGACTTGGAAATGATGACTGAACTGCAGCGCTTTTTATTCAAAAAGCCCGAGCATTTAAACTTTTCACTAGATCTGAAAATATTTGCAGCAGGTCCTTACGAAGCGTTATTTAATAAAATTAGTATAGCATATCTCAATCGTGAAAAGGATTTAAAACATCCGATGTTAGAAGCTTTACTTTTGAAATTACGCAGCTGGTCGGATGAACTTTCAACCAAAATTTGCAGTAATTTGTTAGCGCTTGCAGAACAAAATGTACTTTTTGATAAATATTGGGTCGATCTGCTGTATTTTGCATCTTATAATATGAATCCTGCCTTTGCAAAACCATTCTATGCACATTGGAAAGAAAGTAGCCCATCGGCCTGGGATAGGCAGCTGAAGTTGTTTTTTGAAGTGTTGGAGCTAAGAAATGAGATCAGGAATTTTAGACAAAACTAATAAATCTAATGTCAAATACTGAAAATATAAATATCCTAAGACCTCATGCCGAGCAAATCTATGCCGAGGAACTAGAAAAACTGGCATCGGCAGATACTAGACCCAGGCCATCTTCGTGGAAACTTTCTCCTTGGGCAGTGGTAGATTATCTGATGGGTACAACCCTTGATGACGGTTTTGAGATAGAGCCCAAATATTTTGGAAATAGAAGATTGATTGAGATTGCCGTTGCAACCTTGGCTACCGACAGAGCGTTGCTTTTACTTGGAGTGCCCGGCACGGCAAAATCATGGGTAAGTGAACATATCGCCGCTGCAATTAGTGGCACTTCGAAACTGATGGTTCAGGGTACTGCCGGTATGGGAGAGGAGGCAATCCGGTATGGCTGGAATTATGCCGAACTTCTTTCAAAAGGTCCTTCGAAAGCTGCGCTTGTGGCTTCGCCCATCATCAGAGCTATGGAGTCGGGCGCAATTGCGAGGATAGAAGAGCTAACTCGTATTCCCGCCGATGTTCAGGATACGCTTATTACCATTTTATCGGAAAAAGTACTGCCAATTCCCGAACTCAATAGCGAAATTCAGGCTCAAAAAGGTTTCAACATCATAGCTAGTGCAAATGACCGAGATAAAGGTGTCAATGAGCTTTCCTCGGCCCTGAAAAGACGTTTCAACACGGTAGTATTACCCTTGCCCGCTACCATGGAGGAAGAAGTGAATATTGTAAAACTCAGGGTAGAAAAATTGGGTAAAATGTTGGAAATTCCTGCAGAAATGGCCCCCATCAAAGAAATTGAAAGGCTGGTTGCTATTTTCCGTGAATTGCGCAGTGGTAAAAGCATTGATGGCAGAACAAAATTAAAGTCTCCCAGTTCAACGCTTAGTACAGCCGAGGCCATTTCTGTTATCAATAGCGGACAGGCACTTGCTGCACATTTCGGCGATGGAAATATCAAGGCTTTCGATTTGGCTTCCGGAGTATTAGGAGCCGTCATTAAAGATCCGATTCAAGATACCGAAATCTGGAATGAATATTTGGAAACCATCATTAAAGAACGCAAAGATTGGTCAGATTTGTATCGGGCTTTCAAGGATTTGCAATAAAAATTAAGCTAGGATTTATGAAACTATCATTTCTTTTCGTTTTTATTTTTTGCTTGTCCTTTACGCTCAAAGCTCAGGAGATATGGACCGTATATAATGAACAAAATTCTATACTTCCAAATAATACAGTAAGAGTTTTGGCTATTGATCAGTTAAACAGAAAATGGATCGGCACCGATTATGGTCTCGCAATGTTCAATGATACTATTTGGACCGTCTACAATATTCAAAATTCTCCGCTGACAGACAATACCATAAGATCCTTGCATATTGCAGCTGATAACTCCGTTTGGGTGGGCACTATGTCGGGTGGTTTGTACCATTTCGATGGCAGCAACTGGACAAATTACAACAAGAACAATAGCGGAATTCCCGATAATTATGTACGTTCAATCACAACAGACAGTCAGGGTCGTAAATGGGTTGGCACTGTCGAAGGTCTGGCGCTTTACGATGACATAAACTGGCGGGTATGGACTACATTCAATTCTGATTTATTTTCCAATAATATATCAACATTGATCTACGATGGAGCAAATAGGGTGACAGCCGGCTCGGTAAACGGCGGAATTGCTGTTATGATTGACACTCAAATGACTGTTTACTGTAGGAATAACAGTAGCGGTATTCCGGATAATTCAGTCTTACAGATTGCTATCGACAGCAGCGGACATTATTGGTTTGCATCGCCGGCAGCCGGAGTATTTGTCGATTGGGGAAATTTGAACTGGCAGATTTATAATCAGGCAAATTCCGGAATGCCAGTCAGTGCTTCAACCTGTATTTTTATTGATGAAAATGATGTTCAATTCATTGGTACAGAGCAAAATGGATTTGTCAAAAGAAGCATGCCCGACAATTGGGAATACTATACTGTTGCTAATTCAGGCCTTGCCGATAACGGCATTCATGCTTTGATAAAAGATAAAAATGGGCTCTTGTGGATAGGAACGCATCAATCGGGATTGCAAAGCCTGAAAATGGCTCCAACTGGAACCGTTCCAACTTTTGAAACATTTGGCTTATATCCAAATCCTGTTTCTGACTTACTTTTTATTGATTCAAAAGAATTTATCAAATCGGTAAAAGTATTCAATATTAATGGCAGCCTCTGTTTAGTTGAATTAATTGAAAATATGTTGGATGTATCCAAACTACCGAACGGAACCTATATCATTGAATTAGCAACCGAAAACGCTTATAAAAGGGCATTTTTTGTAAAAATATAAAACATGACAAATAAAGAAATAGCCAATGCCTTTGCTCAGCTGGCTGAATTGATGGAATTTTACGAGGAGGAATCATACAAAATCCGCAGTTACAGCAATGCCTACCGAGTTTTAAGAGCAGTTGATCAACCTTTATCCGGAATGAGTTTGAATGAACTTAAAGCAATAAACGGTGTTGGTGATGCAATTGCCAATAAAATACTTGAATTGGTACAAAATGGCAGAATGCGACTTTTGGATTCTTATCTCGAAAAAACACCTGCAGGTATCGTTGCCTTATTGGGAATAAAAGGGATGGGTGTTAAAAAAGTACAACAACTTTGGAAAGATTTGAGTATTGAATCTCCGGGCGAACTGCTTTATGCCTGCAATGAGAACCGATTGAGTGAATTAAAAGGATTTGGTTTGAAGACCCAACAAAACCTTAAAGAACAGATCGAATATTATTTTCAGTCCTTGGAAAAATACCGCTGGGCATCGGTTGAAAAAGAAGCAGACGATTTACTAGATGACTTATCTGATCTATTTGAAAAAGTAAGCCTGAGCGGTGCTTTCAAACAGCTTAATCCGGTTTTGGAAGCAATAGATTTTGTGGCTGAAACTGATGATTTTACAAAACTAGCTGAAGCAGCCATTTTGAATGAGGCAGTTGATAAAGGCTCAAGTTTTGAAGGTAGATGTAAAAACTCAGGCGTAAAAATAAAGATTCATAAGGCCGAAAAAGGTTTTTTTGGAGAAAAACTATTACAAAACAGTTCATCTGAACAACTTTTTAATATTATCAAAGGCAAGGTTTCTAATTTTAAAGATCTTGACGAAAAAGCAATTTTCGAACAGGCTGGTTTAGCTTTTATCCCTTATGAATTGAGGGATATGCCCGGAATAGAAAAAATGACTCAAATCCCAGATCTGATAAAACTTTCAGACATTAAAGGAGTTATTCACGCACACAGCGACTACAGCGACGGGCAGACTACACTCAAAGTTTTGGCAGATTATGTGCGCAGCTGCGGATTCAGTTACCTTGGCATTACAGATCACTCACAGTCTGCCTTTTATGCCAATGGTCTGAAAACTGATCGAGTCTTAAAACAATGGGAAGAGATTGAAATTTTGAACAAAGGATTTGACGATTTTATAATTTTGAAGGGCATAGAGTCGGATATTAAAAATGATGGTGAACTCGATTATGAAGATGAAATCCTGAAGGGTTTTGATTTTATCATCGCCTCGATTCACAGCAACCTTAAAATGCCCGAAGAGAAAGCAACTGCCCGATTGATAAAAGCAATAGAAAATCCATATACATCTATGCTCGGACACCCAACCGGCAGGTTATTACTTGCCCGACAAGGATATCCAATTGATCATAAAAAAGTCATCGATGCCTGTGCAGCAAATAAGGTTGCTATAGAAATCAATGCAAATCCATTACGCTTAGACCTGGATTACAATTTCCTGCCCTATGCAATTGAAAAAGGAGTGAAAATATCCATCAATCCCGATGCGCATAGTAAGGAAGGTGTACATGATTTACGTTATGGCGTTCAGGTGGCAAGAAAAGGACTTTTGACTGTCGAAAATTGCATTAACAGCTTTGATGCAGCTGAGTTTTTAGAAGCACTTAAAAAATAGTTCCGATGGAGACTTTGCTTTTTCCACTTTACTATAAAAAAATTGGGAATGCTGTTTGTGGAACACTTATCGGTACGGGTATGCATGCCATTGAAAATGATTTAAATACATTAAAAAATCATTTTCATGAAAAGCTTAAACGCAATTATAAAAAATTGCATGAATATCCTCAACCCCTTCTTGAGTCGGCAAGTCTAAAGCTTGTTCATATTGAATACAGGCCTCTTCAAAAAATAGAGGGTTCATTTCTTCCAATAGGAGAAAGTATCAATATACCAATTAATGTTGTTTTGGGTCAGAAATACATGGCAATGGCTTATCAGGCTTTTTTACCGGAATTTAATATCAGTTTCAGTTATTTCGACAAACGACAGTTTCATAGCCTTTTGAATGCATTTGTACTGAATTCTCTTACAGAGATGCATTTGAGAGGAATACACAGTTTATTTTTCGAACAAGAAAACGGCTTGGAAACAATTGAACTAAAAGTTAGAGAAAATATTAAATCACAGCATTTTACTTTTACTACTGAAAGCCTAAAAAAGGAATCAGTTTTGGATAAATTTGCATTGAGTTTTCCTAAGAAATTGAAGCCTACGAATCAGTTCAAATTACCAGAAAATGCCTGGGGCTGTGAAGATAAATTGCTTGAAACTATCGATAAAATCACAAAGAAACGCAGTGTTATTATTGTTGGAAAAAGTGGCTGCGGAAAGACAACGCTTATCAATGAAAGTATAAAAAAAATACAAAAAAACAACAAGCATAAACAGCGATTTTGGCAAATGCAAATTCAACGCATCACATCAAAGTCGAAATATCTGGGTGAATGGCAGAAAACTGTCGAGGACTTGGTGCAAGAACTAAAGCAGGAAAATGGGGTTCTTTGGCTAAGTGATTTTTCAAAACTTATTGAAACTGGCGGAGAGGGTGCTGCCGATAGTGTTGCAGCTTTTGTCAGACCATATATTGCCGATGCTGCCCTACAAATGATAGGTGAACTTAGCCCTGAGCAATTTGAGGCAGCAAAACGTTTACTTCCGACTTTTATGGACTTATTTTCAATAGTTGAACTTGAAGAGGCAAACAACAGCGAAACACTGCAAATATTAGATCGACTGGCTGCCTATGCCTTTGAATATTATAAAATAAAAATTGAACCATCGGCATTGTATCTCAGTCATAGTATGCTTGCTCGTTTCATGCCTTATGAAAGTTTTCCTGGTAAGGCTTTTAAGTTTTTGGGGCAATGTTATTCCGTTCAAAAGAATTCTAATGGTTTTTTGGTAGACAAAGAACAGGTTATCAAACAGTTTAGTGCAATGAGCGGATTGCCGGAATTGTTTTTGAATGACCATCAATTGCTTGACGTTGAAGCCGCTCTTGATTTTTTTAATTCCGCAATAATTGGGCAGCAGGAAGCTGTTGATGTTCTTCTATCTACTGTTAAGATTTTTAAGGCCGGATTGAATAATCCGAATAAGCCTATTGCTACCCTTTTCTTCAGCGGACCAAGCGGTGTGGGTAAAACATCGGCTGCAAAAGCATTGGCTGATTATTTTTTTGGATTCGGTGCAAAGGAATCTCCACTCTTACGCCTCGACATGAATGAATTTCAATCTGCTGCCGATGTATACCGACTTTTGGGTTCAGGAAATAATGCCCCAGGGCTATTCACAGCGTTGAGAGAAAGGCCTTTTTCAGTACTGTTATTTGACGAAATTGAAAAAGCAGATGCAGGTATTTTCGATTTGCTGCTTAATGTTCTTGATGAAGGTAGAATGATTGATTCTTTTGGAAGAATAACCGATTTTAGAAATTGCATCATCATTATGACAAGTAATTTGGGAACAAACCCCTCAAGAATTAGTTTGATCGATAAAGACGACAAAGCTGAATTTGAACATAGCCTAAATTCCTTTTTCAGAGCTGAATTTTTAAACAGAATAGATGCTTTTGTTTGTTTCAAACCGCTAAAAAAATCAGATGTTTTCGAAATTGCAAGAAAAGAAATTAGTGAATTAGCAAAAAGAGAAGGATTTGTAAAAAAAGGAATCATTATACAATGCAGCAAAATACTAACGGAATTTTTAGCAGAAAAGGGCTACGATTATAGGTTTGGAGCCAGACCGATGCAAAGGCTAATAGAGCAAAAATTAATCGCGGCAGTTTCTGATTGGTTACAGACAAATAATAGTTTCAAAAATGGTACATTGTTACTTGATCTTTTTGGTGATCAAATTAAGATAAGCATAGAATAAACCCAATTATTGCATTAGAAAATCTATTAAAACTCGATCACGTTTTCGACCTTAAATACGAAGTTTTGTCGCTAAAATTGGGATAATTTGATTCAAATTCAACAAAAACAAAGAATTTTAAGTAAATTTGTACATAAATAATACATATGTGGATAGTCTTTTTATTTTTGCTTGTGCTCCTTATATATTTCTTTTCAAGATGGGTAAAAAATCTCCGTTCGAAAGAATTTAGTATAAGTGAAGTTAAATTGATACAAAAAAAATCCAAAAAGCATCAAGAAAGCCAGTTACCTGAAATACCAAAAAGTTCAGTTGACACCGAAAACATCGGAAAAAGTAGAAAATAAGTAATTTTAAAACAACCAAAACTAAAACGATCATTTATGAAAGATGACAATGGGAACAAAGGTCCTGGCGGACCTCAAGAGCCGGGCGAAGCTGGATCTGATCCAATTCGTTTTACACAAAGAGAAATCAATATTTCAGCATCAAAAGAGTTTAACAATAAGGAAGAATTTATCGTTAAAGGTTATACCAGTTCTAATATCAGCCGTTTTTTTACCTCAGCAGAAAATATAATCAGTTACGAGAATAATGACAATTATATTGGAGATGTTTGGGAAGGCTGGCGACATGGAGTTGGCTTGTACCAATACGGTCAGGAAAAAAATTCTTATTTCGGAGAATGGGTCTTGGGTACAAGACATGGACTTGGGTCATTTACATGGGGCGATGGCGAAAAGTATGAAGGAGAATGGGTTTATGGTAAAATGCACGGAAAAGGAAAATATTATTTTGCCAATGGTGATTTTTTTGATGGTGAATGGGTAAATGATATGAAACAAGGTCTGGGTGATTACAATTACAAAAGCAGTGGAAGTCGTTACTATGGCCAATGGAATGTTGACAAGCGAAATGGAGAAGGAAGCTTTTGGTGGTCGAATGGAGATCATTACCAGGGAAATTGGGCAGACAGTAAAATGTGCGGTTATGGACTTTACACCTTTGCCGGTGGTGAAACTTACGACGGCAACTGGATGAATGATCAGCGCAACGGTTTTGGAATTTATAATTACGACAATGGGGATCATTTTGAAGGCAATTGGCTCGATAATGTGAGGACCGGTTATGGTAAATATTTTTATGAAAACGCTGACAGATATGAGGGGGATTTTCTGAGCAATGAATTTCACGGTTACGGAAAATTTACTTACGCCGATGGAAAAATTGATGAAGGAATTTGGGACAATGGTGAACTGGTGAAACCGGTTTAATAATAATTTTTAAAAAATGAATTTACTGATACAGATTGGTTTTATGAACATTACAATTTGGGACCTGCTCGATGTCCTGATTGTAGGTTACCTGCTGTATCAAATTTACAAGTTATTAAGAGGAAGTTTAGGTTTCAACATTTTTTTGGGTCTAGTGTTGATTTACATATTATGGTGGGTAGTGAGCGCATTGGGTATGCCATTGTTATCAACCATTCTCGGACAGTTTATAAGTGTTGGGATGATAGCCTTACTTATAGTTTTTCAACCTGAGGTGAGGCGATTTCTTATATTTGTTGGTCAAGGCTCGCTGCATAACCGTTTTCTCGAGCGTATATTTGGTCGCGATTTACATACAGCTAGTCATCAAAAGGAAAAAATGGTTAAAGAGATTGTGAAGGCAGCTGAAAAAATGTCACAGGAGAAAACAGGCGCACTGATTTTGGTTTCTTCAGGATCTGCTCTGGAAGGGCTATACAGTTCGGGTGTAATGTTGAATGCCGAAATTACAGCTCAACTGTTATTGAGTATTTTCAGCAAAACCAGTCCACTGCACGATGGGGCTACTATAATTTCTGACAAAACAGTAACTGTAGCAAGTTGCGTGCTGCCAGTTTCGGATCGTCCTGGAATTCCTCAGCATTTAGGGTTGAGACATCGTGCCGCAATCGGTGTTACTGAAACTTCAAATGCTGTTGCATTCATAGTTTCAGAAGAAAGCGGACATATTTCATTTGCCCGTAGAGGTGAAATAATGCAAGATATAACTGTTGAACAAATGGCCAAATTATTAAGAAAAGCATTGTGATCATTGAAATAAAATAAGAAATGAATTTATTTAAACTCAGTTGGAAAAACCTGGTTTCAAAACCACTCAATTTAGGGCTAAGTCTGCTGCTTGTAGCTTTGGGTGTTGGCCTTACCTCAATTTTACTACTTATCAATAAGCAGTTTCAAGATAGGCTGTATAACAATATCGATGGTATAAATATGGTGGTTGGCGCAAAAGGTAGTCCTTTGCAAATGATCCTTTCCAGTGTATACCATATCGACGTACCTACCGGTAATATTCCAATAAAAAAAACAAAGTGGATCAAAAAAAGTAAATTTATTTCAAAGGCAATTCCGCTTGCTTTAGGCGATAGTTACAAAGGATACAGAATTGTAGGAACCGATAATCAATTGCCCGAACATTACAAAGTCAGAATGGACAAAGGCAAACTTTGGGAAAAAGATATGCAAGCCTGTGTTGGATCAAAAGTCGCACAAAAGTTAAATCTAAAAATCGGCAGTACTTTTCATGGTGCTCATGGATTAATCAATGATGGGATGCATGTGCACGAAACGCACTCCTATAAAGTTGTTGGCATCTTTGACAAATCAAATACAGTAATTGATCAGCTTATTTTGACCAATGTCTCTTCTGTTTGGCGTGTTCACGAGGACCACGACCATGAAGATGAATTTGTTGAAACTGAAAGCAATGACAGTAGCAACCATGCAGGTCATAATCACGAAGGTCATAATCACGAAGGACATAACCACGAAGGTCATAATCACGATGGACATAATCACGATGGACATAATCACGAACCTGAAAAAGAACTTGCACCGGTTTCGGAAGAAGGAAAAGAAATCACAGCAATGTTGCTAACATTTGCGAAAGATAAGCAAGGCAATACTTCTACAATGGCAAATGTTCAACTGCCAAAAATAATTGATGAAACTGAAGGACTCGAGGAACTTGGCTATGCCATTCCGGCTATACAGTTAAAAAGGCTTTTGGATAATATGGGTTTGGGGGCAGGATTCCTTTATGTATTGGCACTTATAATTATCGGAATTTCAGCTTTCAGTATGTTTATTTCGCTATATAGTTCTATGAAAGAACGCAAATATGAAGTTGCTTTAATGAGAACTATGGGGGCAAGCCGAATGCAGTTGTTTTTTATGGTATCGCTCGAAGGGATTTTAATCGGTCTTTTTGGCTATATCATCGGAATCTGTATAAGTCATGGTGGCATGGCTCTATTAGCGGATTATCTTGAGGAGACATATCAGTACAGTTTTTCGGCAACTATGTTTCTTGTAGAGGAATTTTATTTACTGATTGGTTCAGTCACTATTGGATTTATAGCCGCATTGATTCCGGCTCTGCAGGCTTACCGTACCAATATCTCTTCAACGCTAGGGCAGGGATAATTAGCGCGCAATTTAAAATGCTCTAGTAATTTTGTTTTTAATCTTACGAACTAATGGGTAAAACTTACTTGTTCTTGATAATTTTTTCAAGCTATTTAAATTTGCTTTCTGCTCAAAATTTAACTCGGCTTGAGATTCCAGTACAGCGTTCCAATGGAAGTCAGTTAATGAATCCATGGGCAGGGGGATTAAACAACCCTCAATTTTCGGAAGTTGACCTGGATGGTGATTTGGTTAAAGATCTCTTGGTTTTTGACCGTTCATCCAGTACCTATCTTCCTTTTCTGAACTCAGGAATTCCATTCAGTCCCAACTATACTTTTGCGCCTGAATTTATCCAATATTTTCCTCAGGCGGAGAAATTTGTGCTACTACGAGATTTTAATTGCGACGGCATAGAAGACCTTTTTTGCTATTTCAGAAATGATGCAAGTGGCGAAACTGGTATCTCTGTGTACAAAGGTAAAAGAGATTTAAACGGCAATATTGGCTTTGAACTTTTTAAAGAACTATTGCGCTACACCGAAGTTGGACAGACTTTTCAGTACAATCTATATACAAGCAATATCGACTTACCGGATATAAATGATATTGACGGTGATGGAGATTTAGACATCCTTAATTTTCATATCGGTGGCGGTTATGTTGAGCTTTTTAATAATTTGTCAGTAGAAAATGCTTGGGGCTGCGATAGCCTCAAGTTTGAATTGGCCGATAACTGTTGGGGACGATTTTATGAAAGCGGAATCGGTACTTCCCTCGACCTCAGTCCGGCATTTGATAGTTGTGCCAACTGGACAGGATGGACACCTTTGCGAAATAATTCAGGACCAAGACATGCAGGTTCCACACTATTAAGTCTCGACATGAATGCCGATGGTCTAAAAGAGTTGGTTTTGGGCGATATCGCTTTCGACAATCTTGTATTGGCCTATAACAGCGGAAACAGAGATACCGCACTGGTGCTTTCACAAACTACTGTTTTTCCCTCGGTCAATCCTGTTTCGATTACTGCATTTCCTGCAGCATTTTATCTCGATGTCAACAATGATAATATCAAAGATTTAATCGCTGCGCCAAATGCCGATGATATCTCAGTGAATGACCGGATTGCCTGGCATTATACTAATACGCAGGCCGATGATAACCCTGTTTTTGTATTAGACCAACAGGATTTTTTAGTATCGGACATGATAGAGTTGGGAGCTACAGCAGCACCGGCCTTTGTCGATTTTAATGGAGATGGACTGCTGGATATTGTTGTTGGTAATTATGGTATTTTTGTAAATGCATCCACTTATCGAACCCGTCTTACGGCTTATGAAAACATAGGCACTGCAAATGCACCTTCATTTAAATTAGTAAACTCAGACTTTGCTGCTTTGCAGCAATATAATTTAAGAAGATTGGTTCCAAGTTTCGGAGATTTGGACAATGACGGAGATTTTGATATCATCATTGGACTTGAAGATGGAACTTTGTTGCGTGTCAACAATACAGGAACTGCAACCTCAGCTGTTTTTGCCACACCGATTGCTAATTTTTCAGGAATTGATGTTGGGCAACATGCAGCTCCTCAGCTTATTGACATAGATAGAGATGGGGATCTTGATTTAATTATTGGCGAAAGAAATGGAAATAGCAATTATGCTGAAAATACAGGTAGTTCATCCTCGCCTCAGTTTTCAGCTGCACTCAACAGTCAAACCTTCGGCTTTATAGACACCAGAATAACCAGCCAATCTTTCGATGGTAATTCTGCACCTTATGTAGTTGATCAAAACGGTAACTTTTTGCTTTTTATGGGCAACGAATCGGGAGAAGTATGGCTTTATAATAACATCAATAATAACTTATCGGGTACTTTCAGCAGAGTTAGCAATGATTTTGACGCCATTGAAGTAGGCAGGCAGTCTATTCTTTCAGTGGCAGATATCAATGCCGATGGAAAGCTTGATGTATTGGTGGGCAACAAAAGGGGAGGACTTTCATTTTTTTCAAGCAGTACAGCTATTGCAGTTGATTTAATTGAAAATTACAATTCTGAATTTGAAATATTTCCAGTTCCAGCAAAGGACATGATTTCAGTACGTTTTATTCAAAGAAATCGAACTGATAACAACTTGATAATAACTGATCTCTTGGGTAGAGTTGTTAAAAAATTAAGCTTTAGTTCAAACCTTGAAATTTTCGAGATCGACATCCATGATTTAGCATCTGGAATGTATTTTGTGTCTATCGGGAATGATCGTAAGCTTAATTCTAAAACATTGCTCATCAATAAATAAAACAGCATATGAAATTTTTTGCTACAGTTTTACTTACGATGTTTTCAATTTTGTTTACTGCTGCACAACAATTGGTAAATAAAAACATCCCTTTCCTGAATGGTACGGATACCCTGAAATATGCATTGGCAGGAGGTTTGAATCTACCACAGTTTTCAGAAATCGATTTAAATAATGATGGAATACAAGACCTGCTGGTTTATGACCGAGCAGCCAATGTTGCCATAACATTTTTAAATGATGGGATAACAGGCCAAAACAGTTATCGCTATGCTCCCGAGTTCGAAAGCCGTTTTCCGCGCAATGTGAGAAATTTTATGCTGGCACGTGATTTCGATTGTGATGGAATCAAAGACCTCTTTCATTTCAATCAGCCACCCTTTACTGCAGGCGGAGTCGCCGTTCTGAAAGGTTCATACGATGCTGAAAACAAAATACAATTTACAGAAGTATCACCAATTTTGAAGTATAGTTCAGTTTTTGGATTAAACGATATTTTTATTTTTAATCCGGATTTACCTGGGATAGAGGACATTGATGGAGATGGAGATATGGACATCGCGGCTTTTTCGCTCGATTTTACTTTTAACAGAAATATTTGGTTTTATAGAAATTTGTCGGCAGATAATGGATTTGGATGCGATTCACTTATTTACACGCTTGAACATCAGTGTTTTGGCATGGCAAGCGAAACGCCATTCAATAACAATACTTATTATTTGAGTCCAGGCATCGACAGCTGTGCCGATAATCCTTACTGGAGGCCAGCAGCTACACCCCGACACACCGGTTCTTCCGTTACTTTGGTCGATTGGAACAATGACGCTGCGATGGATATAGTTGTAGGTGATGTCAGTATCAATAAGCTCAACATGCTGACATCCAATATAGTAAATGATACCATTATTTTTGTTAGTCAGGATACAGCATATCCATCCTATAACCAGCGTGTGAATCTTTTTAGTTTCCCCTCGGCATATTTTCTAGATTTGAACAATGACGGACGCAAAGATATGATTGCCGCTCCCACCGAAATGACTTTGGGCGAAGCGGTTACAGATACAGTTGCTTGGTATTACGAAAATACGGACAATGATAGCATTCTGCTGAATTTGATTAAAAAAGATTTTTTGGTAGGAGAGATGATCGACCTTGGCCGCTCGTCAAATGCCGCCATAGCAGATATAAATGGAGATGGCTTATTGGATATACTTTGCGGACATTTTGCATATACGCGCAGTTTTCAATCTTATCGAACGGCTTTGGCTTATTATGAAAATACAGGCACGGCTGTAGATCCGGCATTTACCCTAATTGATTCAGATTATGGTGGATTTTCAAGCCTTAATGAACGTGGTCTTTTTCCGAATTTTGGAGATTTAGACGGCGATGGGGATTTAGATCTAATAATGGGAAGTGCAGATGGTTCTCTGAAGCTGTTAACAAATACCGCAGGCGCCGGAAACCCAATGACCTGGGGCCCTGTTCAAATGAATTATAAGGGAATAAACGTTGGAGATTTCAGTACACCTCAATTTGTCGATATCGACCGTGATAATGATTTAGATTTGATGGTGGGCGACTATATCGGACAACTTTCATTTTTTGAAAATACTGGATCAGCAAATGGAGCATCATTTTCGGCTACGCCTACTAACAATACTTTTGGTTTCGACTTAAATTCCTTTGGAAGCGGCTATGCTGCACCATTTTTCTATGATAATAATGGCGATTATGAACTGTTTTTGGGACATGAACTCGGCGGAATTATTCATTTAGGGAATATCGATGGCAACATTACCGGAATTTACGATACGCTCAGTCTTCAATTTGAAAATATTTTTAATGGTAAATTCAGTACTATTGCAATTGCCGATTTTGATGGTGATGACACCCTCGATTATTTAGTTGGAAATGTCAGAGGCGGTTTCAGTTTATATAGCTACGAATCTCAGGACACAATCATTTCATATAATTCAAGAAACGAGATTTTAACTAATACAATTACTGTTTTTCCGAACCCGGGCACAGGTGTCTATCATTTAAAATTTACCAATAAACCAACTGAATTGAATGTTAAAGTATTCGACAGACTGGGACGCAATATATTGAACATCAGCGATGACAATCCTGAAACTATCTTCCATTTTGATATATCTAAACTCAATCCGGATCTTTATATCATCGAGGTGCAAACAGAAAAGGAAAAATTCTACGCAAAAATCATCAAGCAATAATTTCCTGTAAAATCTTTCATTGTAGTGACTATTTACTAAAAATACTAGTACCTAGTACCTAGTCACTTCGCACTAATTCACTAAAAAACGTTTCGCTTCTCCGAAGCTTGTTTCCCTTTTGCACCTTTGGTGCTAGGAATGTTTCGCTTCTCTGAAGCTAATACGCACTAATTACTCCGCACTAATTCACTGTTCACTAAACTACTTCGCACTAAAGACCACTCCGCACTATTCACAAAAAAAATGTTTCGCTTCTCCGAAGCTTGTTTCCCTTTTGCACCTTTAGTGCTAGGAATGTTTCGCTTCTCTGAAGCTAATACGCCACTAATTACTCCGCACTAATTCACTGTTCACTAAACTACTTCGCACTGTTCACTAAACTACTTCGCACTATTCACTAAAAAACACTATTCTCTAAAAATCTAGTCCCTAGTACCTAGTCACTCCGCACTAATTCACTGTTCACTAAACTACTTCGCACTGTTCACTAAACTACTTCGCACTAAAAAACCTAGTACCTAGTACCTAGCCACTCCGCACTAATCCACTGTTCACTAAACTACTACGCACTACGCACTAAAAACCTCTTTTCCAAATCCAAAACTTGTTCCCCATCGAATCGGTAGGCTGCCATAAAACCTTTCTTAGCAACACTGTAATCGAGGCAACAGATGTTATTCCTGAAGAAATCTGGCTGTATTTTATGATCCAACCAATAATGCCCAAAAAATACTGGCTTTTCATTCGGACCATATACATTAGCATTAGAGATAAATTCGGCTGGAACTAAAGCATCTGGTAAGGATTCAATTTTTTCAATGCTTAGTTCTTTGTAACTTATATTTTCAAGATTTTCCCACCATTTGATACGGTATTCATGTCTGATATGACCATCCTTGTCTTCAAAATGAACTCCATCGGGCAATCTTAGTTCTCTGCCTTTCAAGGTATCTTCAACTGCATGGAAGATAGCCGAATCCTCAACCACTGCTTCATAAAGCAGCGCGTCATTCAGACAATCATTTTTTAGAACAGATCGCAAATAATTGATATGGTTACTATCCCAACAGGCATGAACGGCTCTGAACTCATTAGTTTCAAAATAGAGTGGGAGCGTTAAAAACCAGTCGAGATAATCCTCGTATTCTTCTTGCCTGTTCTTAAACTGGTTTAAAGTTTCATAATGCTGTACTATGTTTTTGATGAGATGCTTTCTGAGGTGTCCACCCGCTTTTTCAGGATAATGAAACATAATAGCATTGTATTCATGATTACCCATTACAGCCTTAGCATTTCCACTTTCAATCATTCTGCGGACAATTTCAAGCGTTTCTCTGATTTTTGGTCCTCTGTCGATAAAATCGCCCAGGAAAAATGCCTTTCTACTTGGATGTGAATAACCGCTTTTGCCTTCGCTGTAGCCCATTTTTTCTAAAATTTCACGCAATTTGTCGGCATGACCGTGAATGTCACCAATAAAGTCGTACATGGTATATTTTTTTTATTATATATTTTTATATTATTTAACCATTCCATTCCTTGTAAAACTGAACCAGGAACTGTTCCATAAATAGATGTCTTTCCGCTGCTAATTTTTTGCCACCTTCAGTATTCATAAGGTCTTTCAAAAGCAGCAATTTTTCATAAAAATGATTGATAGTTGGAGCGCTACTGTTTTTATAGGCTTCTTTACTCATATTCATATCGGGTTTGATATCAGGATCGTACAAGGTCCTGTTTTTGTAACCACCGTAATTAAAGGCTCTGGCTATACCAATCGCTCCAATGGCATCAAGTCTGTCGGCATCCTGTACAATTTGTAGTTCTATGCTATTAAAATCACTGTGCCGATGTCCGCCTTTAAAAGAAATATTGCGAATGATATTGACAATATGAAGCTTTGAATCCTTGTCTAAATTAAGGCTATTCATATAATTCATTGCCGTTTCAGGACCTATTTCTTCATTGCCATTATGAAATTTAGAATCTGCAATATCGTGCAGGAGGGCAGCCATTTCAACAATTAACCTGTTGCAGTTTTCGGTTTCAGCTATTTTTTGTGAATTTTTCCAAACCCTTTCAATGTGAAACCAATCGTGGCCCGACTCAGCATTTTTTAACTTGTTTTTTACAAAACTTATGGTCTCTTTTATAAGGTTTTGACTGTTCATATAATTGCCTTTTGAGAATACAATTTACAACATTTTTTTAATATTACAAAATTAATGTACTTAAATGAATTTTTGTACTTTTGCAATGAAAATAGTTTACAATGTACCTCCAATATAAAAAACATAAAATCCATTACACAAAATTTGGCAGTGGAGCCAGATTATTGATTGTTTTTCATGGATATGGAGACAAAAGTGAGCTATTTTTAAAATTACGCGAAAGTCTGGAGCAAACATATACAGTTGTTGCCATCGATGCACCTTTTCATGGAGAAACCGAATGGAATAAAAGTATATTTTATCCAAGTGATATAAAAAAAATCGTCAACCAGTTTAAAAAAGAACTTGGTTTTGAACGCTTTAGTGTAATGGCACACAGCATGGGCGGCCTTTTTGTAATGGGAATTTTCAAATACATTGCACCATCAGTCGATAAGCTGTATCTTTTAGCGCCTGCCGGTTTTCAAAAATCGGTCATTTACAATAAAGTGCTGTTCAGCTACCCAATGCGCCAGATTTTTAAATGGACCGCTTCTAAACCCAAAGTGAGTAAGCGACTATTGAATTATTCAAAAAAAATGGGATGGCTCGACCGCTTGACACATGTTTTTTTCTCAAAACAATTGAGCAATGAAGATTTACGCCGCAGAATGTTCAACACCTGGGCATCATTATTTTTCTTTCCACGCAGATTGCAGCAATTCAGGAGATTAATTAGAA
Organism: Saprospira grandis DSM 2844; assembly: GCA_945888475.1. Taxonomy (GTDB): domain Bacteria; phylum Bacteroidota; class Bacteroidia; order Chitinophagales; family Saprospiraceae; genus Saprospira; species Saprospira grandis_C. The sequence goes on from CAMDAB010000025.1 coordinate 21,086, forward strand.
AATACAATATAGAACTTAGCATCTATTACGGTGAAAAAGACTCACTTACCCCTATGAGTGCAGGAGAGAAATTTATCTCAAAACTGAACCGCAGGCACAAAACCAAGGCCATACTGAAAACTGTAAATGACGGTCATTTCTTTATAAGAGAACCACTCAATCGAGCAATAAAGGAAGATTTGAATGAAAATAACCCAGATTAAACTGCATTTGGGATCATATCAGCGACAATTTTAGCAGAAGAGAGACAAACTGGAATGCCACCTCCCGGGTGTACAGAACCACCGCAAAAATATAAATTTTTGATATTTCTGCTGAAGTTACTGTGTCTAAAAAATGCACCAGTTCTTGTATTTGAACTAATTCCATACAAAGAACCTTTGTGAGATAGTGTTCTTGCTTCTATAATTCTTGGTTCAAAAACATCTTCGGCTTCAATAAATTGTTCAATATCTGTTTTGAGAATACGATTAATTTTAGCAATAACAGATTTTCTGGCTTTTGATATAATTTCGTCCCAATTTTGCCCCTCAATATGAGGTACATTTACCATGGTAAACCAATTTTCACCACCCTCGGGTGCATCGCCGGCGACATGTTTCGACGTGATGTTTATGTAAATTGTAGGATCCTCAGTTATGGTTTTTTTGTTGAAAATACAGTCGAATTCCTTGGCGGAATCTTCAGTCATAAAAGCATTGTGAAGTAAGAGTTCCGGAAAACTTTTTCGGATGCCCCAATAAAAAACTATTCCAGAAGAGGAGCGGGGCTGTTCCAATACTTTTTTGGGTTTAGCCGCATTAGGCATTAACTTTTCATATGCATAATGAACGTCCATATTGCACACAACCAAGTCGGCCATTTTACTTTCCCCGGCTACTTTTATGCCTTTTGCAACTTTATTTTCAAGAATGATTTCATCAACTTTGTTGCCGAAATGAAATTTTACGCCAAGATCTAGGGCAAGTTTGTAAACCGATTGGCTAATGTCGTGCATCCCGCCTTTTGGCATAGCTATTCCTAGCCCTAGTTCCAAATGACCAACCAAATTCAGTATGCTCGAAGCCTGGAATGGATTAGAGCCATTGTAAGTAGCAAATCTATTGAAAAGTTGCACCAGTTTGGGATGTTTCAAGCGGCTGTTTACCTGATTCATTGATTGAAAAAGCTGTAACCTCGGAATGCGTAAAACAGCCCTCAATGTGTCGAAATTTGTAAAACTGCTCACTTTGTGTAATGAACGACGCAGGAATATATTGCCAACTGATTCGAATTTAAATTTATTTTTTTGAACCATTTTTCTAACAGGAGCGGAGTCTGTCTTGAGTTTATCCTCTACCTCCTTAGAAAATTTATCGATGTCGCAATAGCTGCTCAATTGAGTGCCATCCTCCCAAAAATAACGGCAGATTTCATCAACCATGTGGTATTCGAAATAATCTTTAGGATTTTTGCCGCATTCGCTGAAAACCTCCTCTACATATTGAGGCATTGTGAAAATGCTGGGACCTGCATCAAAACGATAATCGCCAACCATGATTTGTGTAAGTTTACCACCGGCATAAGGCCTGTGTTCAAATACAGAAACCTGATAACCTTTACTTTGAAGACGGGCAGCTGCAGCCAATCCGGCTATACCTGCTCCAATAACTATTGCTGTTTTCAAATTAGTATTGTTTTAATATGATTGAATAACATCGTTATGTGTAATTGGTTCAAGGAATATGTTTTAGTTTTGGTTAAATATCACAAAAATTTCAATTTAAATTAATCTTTTGATGGGCAATTGATACAGCATCATATGTGAATAAATTTATTGAGAGATGGCTTTATTTATTAAAACTATTGGTAAAAATACATGATTTTAAACTTATTGAACACTTTTGTTGAGTAGACTAAGTTTAAATGAAAAATATGTAAAAAGAATGATGATTTTTCAAAAAATTAGAATGTAAATTAATGATTTCTTGATTTTAATTAAAATATCTTATCAGAGTAATAAAATAATTTTGCACCGGTTAATAGACTTATTACTCACCAATAAATCATTTTAAGATGAGAAAATTCATTTGCGTTTTCGTATTTATGTTACTAATTAATGCTTTAGCCAAAGCACAAATAACAACTTCAAATATAGAAGGTTATGTAAACTCTGGACAAGATCCATTAATTTCAGCCACAGTAATTGCAACACATACACCTAGTGGTACGGTTTATGGTACAGCTACCAAAAACGATGGTGGTTTTATCATAGCCAATATCAGAGTAGGAGGTCCATATACTATAAAAGTTAGTTATGTGGGTTATGAAGATTACTCAATAAGTAATATTTATGCAGGGTTAGACCAAAATGCATTTTTGAAAATTGATCTCAAAGAAGTTGTTGACACAAGTAGTGAAGTGGTCGTCACCTCTGCTAGTTTTATAGATGGCTACAAGATGGGAACTGAAAACATGATATCTGATAGAGACATCATCAATATGCCAACTGTCGACCGCAGCTTAAATGATTTCTTAAGAACAGTGCCTCAGGCTTCCATAAGTCCAGATGGAGCCGGTATTTCTTTCGCGGGTATTAACAATAGATACAATTCAATTTTTATTGATGGTGCTGTAAACAATGATGTTTTTGGTTTGGCTGCATCAGGAACAAATGGTGGACAAACTGGAGTTAATCCTATTTCAATAGATGCCATTGAACAGATTCAGGTGTCATTGGCACCTTATGATGTGCGTTTAGGTGGTTTTGCTGGCGGTGGTATAAGCGCAGTAACACGCAGTGGAACCAACAGATTTGAAGGTTCGACATATTTATTTTATAAAAATCAAGGATTGGTGGGTCTAACACCAACATTCCAATTACCAGACACTATTGAAAGAGAACGACTCCCTGATTTTACGGCCTCTACTTATGGTCTTCGATTAGGCGGTCCAATCATAAAAGATAAACTCTTTTTCTTTGTAAATGCAGAAATTCAGAGAGAAATAACGCCACAGCCATTCAGTTTGAATGATTATTTAGGAAATTCAACACAATCAGATCTTGACGCTTTAATAAATAAATTGCAAGATTTTGGATACGACCCAGGTACTTTTGATAATAATGCAGATGAATTGAATAGTGAGAAATTTATTTTCAAACTTGATTACAATCTCAATCAAAATAACAAACTAAGCCTACGACATAGTTATGTCAATGGTCGACAATTAAATTTGTCAAGTTCTTTGCCTAATGTTATTAACTTTTCTAACAACGGTATTTATTTTCCTAGTACGACACATTCTACAGCCTTTGAATGGAATGCAACTTTTGGTAATAAATTTTCAAATAACCTAATTGCGGGTTTCACACATGTTAATGACGACAGAGATCCAAATGGAAAAGATTTTTCCAGAGTTGTAATCAATGATGGTAATGGAAGTATAGTTTTTGGAAGTGAAGAGTTTTCGACAGCAAACCAACTTGTACAAAATGTTTTTACTCTTACAGATAATTTTAATCTGTATTTAGGCAAGCATACTATTACATTGGGAACTCATAATGAATTTTACAACATGTATAATTTGTTCATTCGTCAAAATTATGGTTCTTACAGATTTGCAAGTCTAAATGACTTTTTAAACGATAGTATATCAATCGACTACGACAGAAGTTATTCTCTAGTTGATAATGTAACAGGAGATGGCTCTGATGCTGCTGCACGTTTCAATGCTATGCAGTTAGGTTTATATGCACAAGATAAATTTGCAATACGCAGAAACTTTACATTAACTTATGGTGTCCGTTTAGATCTTCCAATGTTTTTAAGCCAACCTGCTACTGATACATTTTTTAACAACAATGTAGTGCCAGTAATCGATACTGTTTGGAATCTTCAGGGAGCTACTTCTGGCAAAATGCCTAAAACTCAGTTGATGGTTTCACCACGTATTGGTTTTAATTTTGATGTAAACGGGGATAGAAAAACTATCATAAGAGGTGGTATTGGTTTATTTACCAGTAGAGTTCCTTTTGTATGGCCAGCTGGTTCTTTTACCAATAATGGTCTAACTGTTGGTGGGGTTTCAAATCAGCGAATTAACTTTATTGCTGATCCTCAACAACAATTGACAGCTACTGATTTCGGATTGACTGATCCTGTACCATCTGGTGAAATGAATATAATTACTCCTAATTTCAAATACCCACAGGTACTAAGGACAACACTTGGATTCGACCAAAAATTACCACTTGGGCTTACTCTTACAGTTGAGGGAATCTACACAAAATTTTTGAATAATATCTATTACCAAAATGTGAACCTGAGAGCCCCTATAGATACCTTGCAGGGTACGCCTGATAATAGAAATTATTATAATGGTCGTATCAGTAGTACTTATACTGATATCATATTACTTTCAAACACAAATAAGGGTTCTTCATACAATGCAACAATACAACTTACCAAAGACCTAGTAAAAGGTTTTAGTGGAACTGTAGCTTACACTTACAGCGATGCAACTTCTATTTTCGAAGGAACCTCTTCTCAAAACTCTTCACAATGGAGAGGAGCTCTGGGGGTAGATGGTCGTAATTTTGCCGAGCTTGGCCGTTCTGATTTCTCAACTGGTAGTAGAGTATTCTCTGGTTTAAATTACAGTATCTCCTACGGTAAAAAAGTTTCTGGCCGTTCTACATTGTCAATTTTCTATAATGGTCAATCAGGACAGACATATTCATATATTTATGATAATGGTTCATTTAGTAGAGGTCCGAATAATGAAGATTCTCGCGAAAGGGTACTAATTTATATTCCAGAAAATCAAAGTGATATTATCTTAGTTGATAAAGGTACTCGAACAGCAGCTCAGCAGTGGACTGAACTTGAAGCATTTATTGATAATGACCCTTACTTATCTAAGAATAGAGGACAATATGCAGAAAAGAATAAAAACCGTACTCCTTTTACAAATATTATCGATCTAAGATTTTTGCAAGATATATCTTATACTTCTAAAAAAGGAGACAAAAATACATTGCAGTTTTCCATAGATATTTTCAATTTTACCAATTTATTGAATAAAAATTGGGGTCGTAGTTATGTGGTAAATTCTAGCAATTTTAACAATTATGAACTGTTACGTTTTGAAGGATTTCAGACAGGAACTAAAGTTCCAACTTATAGTTTCCCAGAACAAAAAGGTGCAGTTTGGACAGAGTCTGACTTTCAATCAAGATGGAGGATTCAGCTAGGTTTACGCTATATTTTCAACAGATAAATAACTATCTTTCATATTTTTGTAAAAGAGTTGCAAGTTTTGTACTGCAACTCTTTTTTTGTATTTAATCAAATAATAGTATCGAGTATTAAATGTTGTTTTAAAATTATTAAATGCGATTAATGTGGAATTTTTAAATCATGTCTCAACATTCATGGGCATAATTTTTTTTTAAATTAGAATTGAAATGTTGAGTTCGTGAAATAATCATGTATTTTTATCATATAGTACTTACTTATTATTTAAAATAGTATTTAAATCTCAATTATAGAAATGCACATAACCGATTATTCCGAATATCAAATTGCTTATCAAAAAAGCCTCGAAGAACCTGATTTGTTTTGGGCTGAAATCGCCGAGCATTTTCATTGGAGAAAAAAATGGAATAAGGTATTGGAATGGAATTTTGAAGAGCCCAATGTCAAATGGTTTCAGGGAGCAAAGTTAAATATTACTGAAAATTGTATCGATCGACATCTTGAGAAGAATGGCAACAAAATCGCGCTGATTTGGGAACCCAACGATCCCAGTGAGGCGCATAAAACCTATACTTTCATAGAATTACACAAAGAAGTTTGCCGTTTTGCTAATGTACTAAAAAACATGGGCGTTGATAAGGGCGACAGGGTATGTATTTATATGCCAATGATCCCCGAACTTGCTTTCGCAGTATTGGCCTGCGCAAGAATTGGTGCTGTTCATTCAGTCGTTTTTGCCGGATTTTCAGCTAATTCACTTGCTGACAGAATTAATGATGCCGGAGCCAAGCTCGTTATCTGCAGCGATGCTATGAGTAGGGGCAGCAAACAGTTACCTTTAAAAAATGTCGTTGATGAAGCGCTTAAAACTTGTTCAACAGTCGAAAAAGTATTGGTTGTAAACAGGTTAAATTGGCCGATTCATCTCAGGAATGGGCTAGACTTTGTTTATGATATGGAAGCTGAAAAAGTTGATGAAAATTGTCCAGCAACAGAAATGGATGCCGAAGATATGCTTTTTATGCTCTACACTTCGGGTTCTACTGGAAAACCAAAGGGAGTAGTCCACAGTACAGCTGGTTATATGGTTTATACAGCGTATTCCTTTCTGAATGTTTTTCAATACGATATTGATGATATTCATTTTTGTACAGCAGATATAGGCTGGATTACCGGACATAGTTATATTTTGTATGGTCCACTTTTAAATGGCGCAACTACTGTAATGTTTGAAGGAGTACCAAATCATCCTGATCCTTCGCGATTTTGGCAACTCATAGAAAAGCACAGTGTTACACATTTTTACACAGCTCCAACAGCCATAAGATCGCTCATGCAAAGCGGAACAGACCATCTGACGCCATTTGCAATGCATTCGTTGAAGGTTTTAGGCTCGGTGGGCGAACCCATCAATGAAGAGGCATGGCATTGGTATCATGTAAATGTGGGTAAAGAACGTTGTCAGATTGTAGATACCTGGTTTCAGACCGAAACAGGTGGAATATTGATTTCGGCACTGGCAGGTATTTCCCCAACACGACCGGCACATGCCGGACAGCCTTTGCCTGGTATTCATGCGGTATTACTTGACAGCAAAGGGAATGAAATCGAGGGCAATGACAAGGAAGGATATTTATGTATCAAATTTCCCTGGCCCTCGATGCTGAGAACTACTTATGGCGATCATGAGCGCTGCCGCCAGACCTATTTCTCTGCTTATAAAGGTTATTATTTTACTGGAGATGGCGCTAGAAGAGATGAAAATGGCTTATATAGAATAATCGGAAGGGTAGATGATGTAATCAATGTTTCGGGGCACCGTTTTGGAACTGCCGAAATTGAAAATGCTGTAAATCAAAATAAAAATGTGGTAGAATCGGCTGTTGTTGGCTATCCGCATGAACTAAAAGGGCAGGGGATTTATGTTTATGTTATTTGTCAGAACATGCCTGAAGCAGCTGAGCAAAATTGGTTGAGATCCTCGATAATTCAAACGGTAGCAGAAGAAATAGGCGCCATTGCAAAACCAGATAAAATACAATTTGTGAGCGGACTTCCAAAAACAAGATCCGGTAAAATCATGCGTAGGATTCTGCGAAAAGTGGCCGAAGGTGATGTTTCAAATTTAGGCGATACCAGTACCTTGCTCGATCCGCTTGTGGTGGAAGAAATTATTATTGGCGCTGTTCTATAAACAGTTTAAAGTAAAAAAATGAAGGGTAAGAGATTGTATATCTGAAAAGAGCCCCACGCTTTTTTTAAAAGCACAGTTTTTATTGGCTTTAGCTCGATTTAATTTCAGAAATAAATCAAAACTGGACAATTCACTCAGAGAAGTCCAAAAGATATTCTCCCGACTAAAAGAAAATGAAACAGAGTTCGAGCGGGTCTTACGTTCATTTTTATTATATCAGCATACTTGCGGGAATTTATTTCGGAGCACTTACGACCACAGCGAATATGTTTCATTATAGTCAAGATTGATGGTTATTAAAATTCACAGTAGCTATAAAAATGACAGATTGCTAAAAAATTTACTGTCAAGAACTAATAAATATCTAAAAGATCACAAAGAAATGTTTTTTTTAAATACTGTAATTGCTGAAATTCTAAAAACATATTCCAGGAACAATTCTAATTATGCAACAGAAAAATATTTTGAGCTATTTAGATTATTATGTTCAAATAAAGAATTTTAATAATTTATTTTATTTGTTTTTAACAATGTTTTTGCAAAATTAAATTTCGATATTGTATATTTGGGACACTCTTTAAAGAGTGCTTAGTTGTTTTTAAAATAAAACCATTATTCCATGCGCAGTTTATTGCTTATATTATCATTGTGGTTACTACTAAATGCATCATTATCTGCTCAAAATGCAGATTCTTGGAAATATGAAAGAAATCCACACAATGCAATTATAGAAAACAAAGGCCAGTTTATAAACCGAAACCCTCAACTTTCTGAAAAAGAAATACTTTTTGGATATGATGGTCGACATGAAGACTACTTTTTTACATCAGATGGTGTAATTATTGAACTTACACATCAGGAAAAAAGGAAAAAATCTGATGAAGAAAAAGCTGCCAGAGCTGAAAAGAAAAAAGTAGGCTTTAAAGACGCTGCCGATTTCAGAGCCTTTGAAGAGGTGGGGCACACGATGAAAATTACCAAAGATGATATTGCGGTACAATGGCTTGGCTCAAATAAAAATGTTCAGATTATTTCTGAGGATATAAATAGCTTTACCCATAGTTATAACTTCTATGAAAATGGAAATTTAGTAAATAAACATGGTTTGAAATCATGGAAAAAATTGACTTACAAAAATTTATACAACAATATTGACGTAGTATATGAAATTCACCCAGTAACCGGTTACAAATACTCAATAATTGTTCATCCTGGAGCTGATTTATCCAAGGTCAGACTTAAATATTCTAAAGATATTAACAAAAACGCCGATGGTTCTATCAGCATTTCGAGTGTTTTTGGAAATTTAATCGACCATGCGCCGCTAACGTTTTACAGTGATAATCAAAACAGAACGATTGGATCCTCTTTTTATATTGATGGTACTGAAATTGGCTTTAATGTTGATAATTATGACAGAACTAAAACAATCGTTATAGATCCCTGGACTCAAGCGCCCAATTTTCCAAATTCAAATTGGGATTGCGTTTGGGAATGCGAACGCGATGGCGCAGGCAATGTATATATAATAGGTGGAACATCTCCGCTACAGTTGATAAAATTCGATGCAGCTGGAGTTTTACAATGGACTTTTAATACACCTTACGATACAACAGAATGGTTGGGCACCTTTGCAGTGGATAATGCAGGTAATTCCTATGTAGCCAATGGTTCGCCTGCCAGAATTATGAGAGTAAATAATGCAGGTGCAACAGTTTGGAATAATCCAAATCCTGGTGGTTTACTGTCACTTACAGAATTTTGGAATATTACTTTCAATTGCGATCAGACCAGGCTTGTAATTGCTGGTACCGATGGCAATGCCTTTGGTGGTCCCGAGCCTTGGATTTTTGATATCAACATGAACAACGGAAATGTCATTACCAGTGTAAAAGTTCATGAGGGCAACGGTCTTAGTCCAACTAATGCGCAGGAAGTCCGATCCATAACACCTTGTAATAACGCCAAGTATTATTTTCTTTCGCACGATTCCATTGGTTATATCCACCAGAGCTTAACTTCCTGTACACAAGGTGGAAATAATATCTTCCACGTTAACAGCGGTTTAGATTTGTCCTATAAATGCGAAAACTGGCGTTACGATAACTCTGGTATTATGGCACTTGCTCATTTTAACGGTTTTATTTTTGTACACCGTGGCAATCAGTTACAAAAACGTAATTTTTCAACAGGTGCAATTATCCAAACCGTTGCGATACCGGGGGGAACCTTTACGGGTGGATTTGGTGGTAACAGTGTAGGTTGTAGTGGTATTGATATTGATAATTGCGGTAATATTTTTGTCGGTTCAACCAATGGCGTTTACAGATTTGATCAGAATCTTGTCCAATTGGCTTCATTTCCAACAACTTACAATGTTTATGATGTTGAGGTAAATACAGGTGGGGAAGTAATTGCCGGTGGTTCAACAGGCAACTCAGGATCTGGTAATCGAACTGGTACTATACAGTCATTTGCTGCAGCAGCCTGTGCTCCGCAAAGTATTACTTGTTGTGATGCAACGATATGCCGTCCAAATACACTCTGTGTAGCAGATGCACCAGTTACGATCCAATCAACAACTTCCGGTGGAACTTATTCAGCATCTTGTGGTGCCTGTATTAATGCTACAACCGGTGTGTTCAGTCCTTCAGTTTCTGGGGTTGGTAATTTTACAGTTACTTACACCTTAGCCTGTGGTTCCGAAACCGTAGATGTAGTGGTAAATAGCTGTGCTGCTGTGAGCGTTTGCCAGCAATCACCCACAGTTTTGGCTGCAAGTGGAGGTACAACTTACACTTGGTACACTTTCAATCCTGCAGGTTCAACACCAATTACCAATCAGGCTCAATGTCTTGCTTGTAATCCTAGTTTTACCTTCTTTTTTGGATCATGCTTAAATGGAGCTTTCCCTGTAGCTACTTGTAATACACCAGCCGGATTTCAAGTTTATGGCACTGGTACTACAGTCACAACACCCACAAATTTCCCTCTACAGGTTGTCAGCAATTCAGGTACAACCGTTACCTACAACAGCTTAGCTGATATTGCTGCCTGTTCAGGGTGTCCGACTATAAGTATAAATCCTACGCTTACTAATACAAGTTGCGCTTTGAATAACGGTTCTGTTAATACTAATCCATCAGGTGGCCTTATACCTTATACTTTTGCATGGAGCAATGGCCGAACCACTCAAAATAATACGGGACTTGCTGCCGGCACTTATATAGTTACAGTTACAGATGCGAATAGCTGTACTGGAACAGCAACTGTGACAGTAAGCGCTTCATCAGCTGTAACAATCTCCTCAGCTGTAACCAATGCCAGTTGCGGATTAAGCAATGGTTCTATAAATTTAACGCCAACTGGTGCGACCGCACCTTACACATTTGCATGGAGCAATGGCCGAACCACTCAAAACAATACAGGACTTGCAGCCGGCACTTATAATGTTACTGTTACAAGTGCTAATAACTGTACGGCTACATCCTCCATCACAGTAACGGGTTCATCGGCTGTAACAATTTCTACAAGCTCTTTCAATGCAAGTTGCGGTGCTGTCAATGGTTCAATAAATCTCACTATAAGTGGCGCTTCGGCTCCATATACTTTTTCCTGGTCTAATGCTGCGACAACCGAAGATCTATCAGGCTTGGCAGCAGGCAATTATACGGTTACAGTAACTAGTGCGAACAGTTGTACTGCCACCACATCGGTTACAATTACAGCCTCATCCGGTCTTGCAATAGTTCCTAATCCCACCAATGTTACTTGTAATGGCCTTTCAAATGGTGTTGCCGCAGTAAATGTAGCTGGCGGAACAGGGGCATTTAGTTTTAACTGGTCAACAGGTGCTACCACCACTGCAGTTTCTGCTTTGGCTCCTGGTATCTATAATGTAACAGTAAACAGCGGTTCATCTGGTTCTTCGGCTGATACCCTTTACCAACAAGATTTCTCGGGAGTACATGGCTGGACTTTGAATGTGCCAAGCGGAATCAATGGTGCAGATAACAATTTCTGGACAGTCAACGATAACGAAGGCGGCGTGTTGCCAAACGGCTGCGGAGTTGCAACTAATGGAAATAATACGATGCATATCACCTCAGTTTTCTTCCCAGCTGGTGGAGCAGCCTATGATGCAGGTGGACTTTGCGGACTACTTTTCTGTCCTCAAACAAATATGAGGGCTGAATCTCCAATATTTTCAACTGTAGGAAGATCCAATCTAACCTTGAGATTTAACTTTATATCGAATGGTGATGCGCTTTTAGATAATGCCTCTGTATTTTTTAACAGTGGTTCAGGTTGGACGCAATTGGTGAATTCTATCAAATCGCCTGTATGTGCCAGTGGACAGGGGCAATGGACGGCATTTACAGTTGCCCTGCCTGCATCTTGCGATAACAATCCGAATGTTCAGGTTGGATTTAACTGGACCAATAATGATGACGGTATTGGTTCAGATCCTTCAGTTGCTATTGACAATATTTTGGTAACTTCACCTGGTTCAGGCACTGTTTGTACGGGTACTCAGTCTGTAACAATCACACAGCCATCTGCTATATCTGTTACATCTGCGAATACAAATTCAGTTTGTATTTCAAATAACGGCTCTATAAATTTGAATGTTTCCGGAGCAACAGCTCCTTACAATTTTGCCTGGAGCAATGGACGTACTACCGAAGATATTTCCGGTTTAGGTGCGGGTAATTATACTGTAACAGTAAATGATGCCAATTCCTGTTCGGCTACTTTCTCAACTACAATTACTGCTTCTCCTTGCGGTTCAGTCTGTAATCCTGCTGGGAATTTGATTATTTATTCAAATTATGATGGTGGAATTTTAAATATTAATGTCGATCAAAATATTCCTAATTTAATAATAGGCATTAGTACTTATGAGCCGATTCAGGTAACAATAAGTGGTCCTTTTGCTTCAAATGTTACACAGGTTTTATATGCGGGAATGAATTCGAATCAGAATAATAATAACTGCGGTCAGGGCAATTTCCCAACTTCGGTAACAGGGGTTCCTGCATCGATAGTAACCATAAATCCTCCAATGGCGCCCCCTGCTGTTGGGTTTATTCCTCAACATGGAAATGGTGCCGGGCCCTGGGGCGCAGTCATGCTAGGAGCTGCTGGGAATTGCGATACCACTACAAATACTGGTGGTGTAAACACACCTGATGAAATTGTTTTCCATTTCCGGGCTCAGACCGGAGGAACCCTGCTTTATCATCAGACACAATACAATTGTTGGACTAATCAGACGCTTAATGTATCGGCAGGAGGAAACTGTTGTATTTTACCAGCTTCAACAACGGGTTGTTCAGCTATTAATTTAACAACTAATATCAGCAATGTATCCTGCAATGCGGGCACCAACGGCTCTATTGCGGTCACCACTTCTGGCGGCACCGCCCCATACACCTATATATGGTCTAATGGTCGTACAACGGAAGATATTACGGGCATAGGCGCTGGCACTTATGCATTAACTGCCACTGATGCGAACGGATGTACAGGCACAGTATCTGGACTAAATGTCACTGAACCTACTGCATTGAATGCAACAGTCACTGTCACTGATGCTACCTGCGCAGGTAATGACGCTGCAGTAGCAATTACAGTAACAGGCGGCACAACGCCATATACTTTCCTTTGGAGCATTGGCTCAACTAACGAAGACATAAGTAACCTAGCAGCCGGAACTTATACGGTGACCATTACAGATTTTAACAACTGTCAAATAACCGCATCTGGTACAGCACTCAGTTCGAGTTCGGTATCTGTTACAGGAACAATTACCAACCTGACCTGCGGACTACTAACCTCCGGAGCAATCAGCCTCACCGTTTCGGGCGGCTCAACACCTTATACTTTCCAATGGTCAAATGGCGAAACAACTCAAAATATTAATAACCTGGCAGCTGGCAGCTACACTGTTACGGTGAGCGATGCCTTGAACTGTCGCAGTGTTAGTACCTTCAACCTTGTTCAGTCCAATCAGCCAATTGTATCCATTGCATTCGACACGCTTTACAACGGCCAACCTGTCTCTTGCAACGGCGTTTGCGATGCAGCCTTCACGGCCTTTGCCGCAGGCGGAACAAGCCCTTTCACATTCCTTTGGAACACTGGAGCTACCACTGCCGCTCTCACAAACCAATGCCCTGGCGTTTACACCGTAACGGTTACGGATGCTGGCGGTTGTACACAAAGCACGTCTATCACAGTAACTCAACCAGCGGTACTTTCTAGCTCAATAGCCAGCCAGATCAACATCCTTTGCAGTGGCGACTCCACAGGAGCTTTCACAGTAGGTGCAATTGGCGGCACTCCTGGTTATACCTTCAACATTGGCAATGGCCCAGTATCGAGCAATTTGTTCAACAATTTACCAGCAGGCAACTACTGCGTAACGGTATCGGATCTGAACTTCTGCCAGACCTTTATCTGCACTACGATCACGCAACCATCTACAACGGTATCGGCTACAGCAAGTGTAACGCAACAAGTAAGCTGTAACAATGGTTGTAACGGATCGGCCACAGTAGTACCAACGGGCGGCACAGCACCATATACTTTCCTATGGTCGGCCAATAGCCAAACGACACAGACTGCTACAGGTCTCTGCGGTGGAAGCTCACACTCTGTAAGGGTAAGAGATAACAACGGTTGTGAATTTACTACCACCGTAAGTCTTCCAAACCCAACTGCACTGACAGCCTCTTTAGGCGCTACGACCAATGCCAACTGTAATGGCGGCACTAACGGAACAGCAACAGTTACTGCAAATGGCGGCACAGCACCTTACACCTTCTCTATAGGTACGCCACAAGCAATTGGTACTTTCACAGGCCTTGCTGCAGGCAACTATGTAGTTACGGTCACTGACAACAGAGGCTGTACCACCACAGTACCTTTTGTAATCACAGCACCACCTGCACTGAATATTACAAGTATCAATATTACTTCGAACTATAACGGCTCACAAATCAGCTGCGCTGGCGCCTGCGACGGAGCCGCCACAGTAGTGGCCGCTGGCGGAACAGGAACCTATACCTTCCTTTGGAGTAACGGACAAACGACCTTTACGACAACAGGCCTCTGCAACAACGGAGCGAGCGTAACGGTTACCGACCAAAACGGATGTAGCGACTCAGGCAGCATTCTAGGCACCCTGACCGAACCATCAGCCGTCAGCCTCACGCTCTCAAGCCAAAT
>CAMDAB010000026.1 GCA_945888475.1 Saprospira grandis DSM 2844
CATGATTGAATAGATTTAAAATATTGAAAATTTGCATATTATCTAAAAAGATAATTTTTATAAATTTGTTTCAAGACAAGAAAGGTGCCAGAAAGTTTCGCTAATGGTAATAATTGACTAGGTACCAGAACTGCTTCACTGTGTCTTGCTAACTTAGGCTCATTACCTTTCCAATCTTTCACTTCATTTCGTGGAGCTCGGTTTGTGGAGCGTTCTAATTTACCAATTAAATCGATTTCCTCTTCTTTTCATAAAAAACACTTTCCTTCGCCCCTGTAAGTATCTGATTTTCCAACAGATTTTCCATCCTTTATAAGATGTAATTCCAAAAAATGTTCACAAAGCTCACCTGCCTTGCTATGACGGAAAAAGACAGGATCACCTATTTCCAAAGTCCCATTGTAAATGAAAGGTGTTTGCACTTCGCCTGCCATTTCGTTAGCTGTAAGTTTTATGCCTTCGGGCAAATAGGGCAGAGGCGCTTTCTCTTTTCCAACTGCACCCGAGGCTACATAACCACCGCCCAAACAAGTGTAAATATTCGATTGTGGATGTCTGACTACCTCCAGTGCGAAGCCTGCCGCCGGCAGATGTTTGAAATGGCTGTAATAATCGAAGAGTGCCGGAGCATAAAATCCTGAACCCGCAGTTAGTTCAGTTACCCAAGCTTCTTCAGCGGTCGATTCGAGTGAACCGGTTCCCCCTCCATTCACGATAATAAGGTCTGGACATTCTTTTTTCAAAATATCGACCAACTCTTTTCGGCGTTTGGCAAGTTCTTTTTTCGATTTTTGTTGTAAAGCACTTATAATGCGGTTCATCAGCGATTTGCCTGCAACCTTATTGCCAACACCTGCTATTTGAGCCTCATAACCCATTGCAGCGCAAAGTTTTAGGTTTGGGCAGCTTTTTAAAACTTCTATAAATTCGTAAAGTGTTGCTGAATTCCAAACAGAAGAGCGATGCACCCCAAAATGAAGCATCGACCAGCGGCTCGACATGTCCATATCCAGAGCAATAGGCAAAATAACATTCGATTCAGCGGCTATTTTTTGAATTTGTTTGAGATGTGCTGCCAAATCGGTCATCAGGTAAATGTTTTTACCTTTTTTAATCTCCTCGGCGACCCCATTAATACTACTTGCCTGAACAGTTGGATAGGCCACAAGTAAATCGTCGAAACCCTGTTGACTTAGCCATACGGCCTCCTCTGCGCTGTAGCACATGATTCCCTGAAACTGACTGCTAAAATCGAGGATTCTTCGCATCAGTTCCACGCAACGAATCGATTTAGATGCGATTCGGATTTTCTTGGTTCCAGATCTTTTTAAAATTGCACGAATATTTTCATCGAAAAGATCCAAATCGACAAAGGCAAGCGGAAGCCGCTCATTTTTTAGGGCTTCTTTGTAAAAATTGTATTTGGAATTCATTTCGACAGCAAAGTTTAGAGCGTAGGCAGAACTTTTCCTTCGCAGTTTCCGAAACCGATACGCACTCCATTTCTTTCGCCCCAGCCTCGCATAACGACAGTATCACCGTCATTAATGAATTTTCTTTCGCTGCCATCAGGCATTGCAACAGGTTTTGTGCCTTTCCAGCTAATCTCCAGCATCGAACCGTAACTGTCGGGCGTTGGGCCGGAAATTGTACCAGATGCACAAAGATCGCCTACCCTCAGGTTACAACCATTTACGGTATGATGTGCCAACTGCTGTACCATGGTCCAGTACATATATTTGAAATTGGAATGGCAAACATTTTTTTCAGCTCCTTTTTCGGTTCTAATGTTAACATCCAGGTTGATATCAAAACTATTTTTACCGCTGTATTCCAGATAGGGCAGTACCTTAGGATCCTGAACAGGACCAGGAACACGCAGCATTTCAAGTGCTTCTAATGTGACAATCCAGGGAGAAAGCGTTGATCCGAAGTTTTTACCTAAAAATGGACCCAGCGGCACATATTCCCAGCTTTGAATATCGCGGGCCGACCAGTCATTGAAAAGCGCAAGACCAAAAATATAATCTTCTGCTGCCTCAGTACTAACAGATGAACCCAACGCGCTTGATTTGCCCACCACAAAAGCAACCTCCAGTTCAAAATCGAGCTGTCTTGTGGGGCTAAAAAGTGGCGGCTCTTCCTGATTTGGACGAATCTGTCCCTTTGGACGATGCAATGATGTGCCCGAAACAACGATTGAAGATGCGCGACCGTGATAACCGACAGGCAAATGCAGCCAGTTTGGCAAAAGCGCGTTGGCAGGGTCTCTGAACATCATACCTACATTGGTTGCATGTTCGCGACTCGAGTAAAAATCGGTATAGTCGCCTATCTGAACAGGTAGGAGCAGATCTACATTACTAACATGCTGAAAGATTTTGCCCTTAGCATTTTCATCATCGCGAATAAGTGTATTGTCAGAAGCAAATAGTTCGGCAATACGGTCTCTTAGTGCAAGGGTTTTTGGCTTGCCAAGTGCCATGAATTCATTGATGTATTTTTGCGAAAAGACCGATTTAATCAAATCCAAATCGTTGAAATAACCCATTTCGGCCATTGCTTGCAAGTCAATGACAGTATCACCAATGATTGTTGCCATTCGAGGCGATTTGTTGGAAGTTTTAAATATGCCAAATGGTATATTCTGAATCGGAAAATCAGAATCTTTTGGGACATTTATCCAAGAGCTCAGTTGAGGATTATTTGCTTTTAACATGTGCTTTGTCTGTATTTTTGATGATAATGATTTTATATCAAATTTTATTTAAGTAGTCAATTAAAAAATGGTGCATCAGACGGATACCATATCCTGTGCCACCTTTAACTTTGTAATTGCTTTCTTTTTGCGAAAAAGCAACGCCGGCTATGTCGAAATGCATCCAGGGATAATCGGTAAAATGTTCCAGAAATTTTCCGGCCGTAATTGCGCCACCAAAGGCACCGCCTACATTTTTCAAATCGGCAATGTCCGACTTAATTTCATCACCATATTCGTCCCAAAGCGGAAATTCAACGACTCTTTCATAACTGTTTTCACCTGCATTTTTCACCATATTTTTAATTTCATCCGATACATTGCCCATCACAACAGAGGCGACAGGTCCTAAAGCTACAGCTGCAGCTCCGGTAAGCGTTGCAAAATCGAATACAAATTCGGGATCGTACTTTTTGGCATAATGCAGGGCATCGGCCAGTATCATTCGGCCTTCTGCGTCGGTATTTAAAACCTCAACAAAACTGCCGCTATACATTTTTATAACATCGCCGGGCACATAGGCATTTTCACCCGGGCGATTATCGGTAGCAGGCACCAGCCCGACAATATGAAGCGGTAATTTTAATTTGGCAGCAAGATATAACACGCCGATTACTACCGCAGCACCTGCCATATCACATTTCATGTAGTCCATCGAGTTGGGTGTAGGTTTCAGACTGAGACCGCCCGTGTCGTAAACAACACCTTTTCCTACCAAAACGAGGGGTTTGCTGTTTTTTGCATTTACTGGCTTCCATTCCATAATATTAAAGGTAGGCGGTATTTTGCTACCCAAATTTACAGCTAGCAGTCCTCCCATGCCCAGTTCTTCAATTTTATCCTTGTGAAATGTTTCGCTTGAGAATCCTGAATCTATTCCCAATGCTTCAATTTCTTTTGCCAATTGGACTGCGTCTAATGTAATAACAGGTTCGTTTACCAAATTTCTGACAATACAAACTGTGGTAATCACAGTTTTTAATTGTTCCAATTCGTCAGCAGAAACAGCACTTTCAACGACCTTTAGTGTTTTGAAAACCGAGGCCTGTTTTTCTGAGTCTTTGAAATATTTTGTAAATTTATAATTACCTAAAGCCAAGCCTTCGACATAGGCTGCTCCCAAATTTTCCGACGCTTCGTTGAGCAGGGTTACCGATGCTATCTTGGTAGACCTAAGCAGTGAAACGCGGCTGCCAGCATTGCGACGCATCAGTTCAAAGCGTAGCGAAGCATCGTTTTTGTCCGAGAGAAATTCAACAATCACCCATCTCGACCCACTGTTTAACATAACAAAGCCCGCTTCATCTTTTACCTGTTTTTCAAGTAAGTTGATTTCTGAAGCGCTGAGGTATTTGGAGGCCCATGAAAGACTGTCTTTTCGGGAGAGAACAATTAAATTATCGCTGTCATTTGAGTTGGCAACTGAAATAATGTTTGTATTCAACATGATAATATTAAATTTGTGAGCTGCTAAATTATAACTTTGGCACTGAATACCGAAATTTTTAAATGGCTTAATGTCAGAATCAACATATTTTCCAATCAAATTCAGGGATTTAGTATCTGATTATCCCGAAATTTAAACTTAATTGAATTGAAAGCGAAAAAATCATTTGGCCAGCATTTTCTCAAGGAAGAAACAATTTCGCAAAGAATTGCACATAGCCTTATACATTTGGAAAGGTATAATCATATTCTGGAAGTTGGACCCGGTATGGGGATGCTGACAAAATATCTCCTGCAGATACCCGATCATCAGCTTACAGTTGTGGAAGCCGACACGGATATGGTTGATTACCTGAAAGAACATTATAAAGAGTTATCCGGGCATATTATATCCGACGATTTTCTCAAAGTAAATCTGTCAGATTACTATAAAGACCAACAGTTTGCCATCATCGGAAATTTTCCATACAATATCTCGTCGCAAATAATGATTAAAGCGCTCGATAATCGCGACAATGTACCAGAAGTTGTTGGAATGTTTCAAAAGGAGGTGGCAGAGCGTATTGCAGCAGGCCCCGGAAGTAAAGAATATGGTGTTTTAAGCGTACTGATGCAGGCTTACTATGATATTAAATACCTTTTTACGGTCAAGCCAGGAAGCTTTAATCCACCGCCAAAGGTAATGTCGGGAGTTATAGCGCTTTCAAGAAAGGCAAATTACCGCGAATTGGGTTGCAATGACCATCTTTTTAGAACGATTGTAAAAGCAGCTTTTAATCAAAGAAGAAAAATGCTCAGGAATTCCTTAAAACCATTTCTGGCAAAAGAAATTATTGAAAATGATTCTTTTTATGAACTCCGTCCCGAACAGCTTAGTGTTCAACAATTTGTATTTTTGACAAATCAGGTCGAAGCATTTCGAGAAAAAGATTCAAACTAGTGTTTTACAAAAAAGTAAATTAACTTTAAATAATCTTAATTAATTGTTAAGCCTTTGTTAGCAAAATCAAAGGAGAAATATTATATTTGTAGTCCGCATTTAACTGCACAGAAATGATGAGCGTGAAACCGGCTGTATTGATAACAGACACTGTACATGAACTTTTAATCTTGGGTCTTGAAGCGGCAGGATATGAATGTCATTATCTGCCCGATATTGATCCGAAAATTGTTCCTGAAAAGATTAAAGATTACACTGGTATAGTTATTAACAGTAAAATAACGGTCGATAGGTTTTTTTTGCAAAACGCCCCAAAGTTAAAATTTATTGCCCGTCTAGGTTCAGGCTTGGAAATTATTGATTTGGAAGCTGCAAAAGAAAAAGCTGTGTTGGTGCATCGTTCTCCCGATGGTAACTGTGACGCTGTAGCCGAACATGCTTTGGGAATGTTGCTTACACTTGCCAACAATCTTTGTACTGCCAATGCAGATGTGCGGAAAAAAATATGGAGAAGGGAGGAGTTGAGGGGTTGGGAGCTGATGGGCAAAACTATTGGAATTATTGGTTTCGGTTTTACCGGGGCTGCTTTTGCCAAAAGACTTTCAGGTTTCGAGCTCAGGATTTTAGCATACGATAAATTTCGAAAAGACTTTACAGGGAATTATCCCTATGTCACAGAAACATCGATGGAACAAATTTATGAAGAAGCCGACATACTAAGCATTCATTTGCCACTTACAAACGAAACTAAAGGATTGATAGATGAAGCCTTTTTGAATAGATTCAAAAAACAAATTGTGCTCATCAATACCGCTAGAGGAGAAATAGTTCATACCAATGCAATTTTGAATACATTAAACAGTGGAAAGCTGATTGGAGCCTGTCTCGATGTGTTTGAAAATGAAAAACCAAAAACCTACAGCGCTGAACAAGAAATTTTGTTCGCCAATTTGTTCGAACGACCCAATGTTTTACTGTCGCCGCATATAGCCGGCTGGACACAAGAATCTAAAAGACGCCTATCCCAACTTCTACTGCAAAGGATTATAAATGAGGAGGAGATGATTTAATTGATGGATAAAATTTAAATATGTTTTTATTCCCTCAAACCAAATATTATCTACCTTAAAAAATATTTTATGCCCTTTGTATTTGGAATAAAGATACTTTATTACTAAAATTGCCTTTCGGTTTCAGAAAAGGCAGATTTTTGTCTATTAAGATACGCATTATTTTTAAACTAAATTAATCTTAACATGGTTATGGTTCGTTACATGATTTTACTCTTACTCCTGTGTTTTGGAATCGGAGCTGCCTCTGCGCAGACAACCGGTGACCTCCAGGGTAAGGTGCTGGACGAAAACGGGGAACCTTTACCTTATGCCAATGTTGCCCTATTCAAAGGTGGGTCATTAGCAAGAGGCACTTCTACCGATTTCGACGGTTTGTACAACTTCTCAAACATCGAAGCCGGTACCTACGACATGGAGGTTTCTTATGTGGGTCTGCCCACCAAAAGAACTGAAGGTGTTATCATCAAGGTCGGACAGGTAATGAATTACGATGTTTCTTACACTCCCGATGAGGTTGCAACAGCCGCAGAAGGCGATTCCAACAAAATTGTAATCGTTACATCCTTCAAAATTCCATTGATCGAAATTGACAACACAACTTCCGGTCAAACACTCGGTTCTGAAGACATTGCAAAACTTGCTACACGATCTATTAGTTCTATCAAAGCTACTACTGCCGGGGTATCTCAAAAAGATGAAGGCGAGGCAACCAACACCAATGGTAGCCGTAGTACCAGCGATGATACTTATGTCGATGGTGTGCGCGTTATTGGCGGCGCTTCAATACCTGAGACAGAAATTGATCAGATTCAGATTATCACATCGGGTGTACCTGCCGAATTTGGAGATGCAACCGGAGCGATTACAAATATCATCACCAAAGGCCCATCCGCGGAATTTAGTGGTGGTGTACAGCTAGAAACTTCACAGTTTTTAGATCCTTTTGCTTCAACTACTATTGACATAAGTCTTGGTGGTCCTATCATTAATAAAGTACAGTTAAATTCTCAAGGCGATACCCTAAAGAAAGATGGTAAAGTTAAGAAAACCGCTGTTTTAGGTTACAGATTTGCTGGTCGTTACTCAACTAACCTCGATTCTCGTCCATCAGCACTTGGTTCTTTCCGCCTTACAGAACAAGCAGAAGCAGCTATTTTGGCAAATCCTTTGCTCCCTGTACCAAGCGGAACTGGTCGTATCAATGCGTCTGAACAGCTTAGTGCTGATGATCTTGTTCCGGTCGATGTACGTCCAAACGGTCGTAACTCAACCGCTTTGGCTACAGTAAAGTTCGACTACAAACCAAATCAGGATTACTATTTCGTAGTTGGCGCACAGGGTCAGTTCGATTGGGGACGTTCTCCATCAACGGCTAATCGTCTTTTTAATTCAGCACTCAATCCTGTTTATTATGCTGGTAACTGGCGTGTATATGCCCGTTTCCGCCATACGATATCTAACACCATTTATAATGCACAGGCTGGTGATAGTACGTCTATTCCTGTTTTCCAAAACTTTAGTTATGAAATTCAGGGTGACTACACACAGGGAGACAATACTCAGTATGATCCCCGTTTTCAAGATCGTATGTGGGAATATGGTTATGTTGGTCAAATTCGCCGTAATCAACGTCCTGTTGTTGGGGTAATTGATACCAATGCAATTTTAAACTCAGTTGGAGATACGCTAGGTTTCGAACCTGTCTTTGGACATGCTTTTAATCAGACAACATTCTTAGGTTATACACCTGCAGGTCAGGTTGGTTTTGATGGTGGTTTGTCAAACTATAATAATGTACTAGACTTCAGTACCGTAACAGATATGGAACTGATGGAAGTAATCAATGGACGTTTCACAACTACAGCCAACTCTGTTTTTGGTCTTTTCAACAATGCCTACAATACAGGTAACGGTTTCGGTAAAGGTAACAATACCCAGATCCGTGGTTCTGTAAGAGCTAATTTTGACCTTGTTACCAACAGAGGTAAAGTTCGTCACTCAATCCAATTGGGTGGTGTTTACGAACAACGTGTGTTCCGTTCGTACAACCTTTCTCCATTTAGCTTGTGGACTTTGGCTGATCAGTCTGCCAACAGTCATATTTCTAATGCTGCAGATCCGAACAATCCGGTATTGGACGAAAATGGAAATTCTGTTTTGTTCTTCGATCCTTTTTCTCAGCGTTATTACGCTCAGAACAATTCTTTGATTCGTAACGATGAAGAAGGAAATCCCGTACAAATGTCAGCTTTTGCTCAAAACCTGCGCAATTTCCTTGGCAAAGATCCTGAAGATTGGGTAAATGTACATGAGATCAACCCCAATGATATGCAGATGAGCTGGTTCGATCCGACTACACTTATTTTGGGATCTCAGCAGCTTGTTAACTATTATGGTTACGACTACTTAGGTAATGCCTTGGGTACTAATGTAGCTTACAACGATTTCTTCAATGCTACCGATGCTGAAGGTCGTAAAACACGTCCTGTTGCGCCTTTTGCACCTATCTATGTTGCAGGTTATATCCAAAATAAATTCAAGTATAAAGATATTATCTTCCGTCTTGGTCTTCGTTTCGACAGCTACGATGCCAATACCAAAGTATTGAAAGATCCATACTCTGTATCTGGATACTACAATGCAAGTGAATTCGAAAACAGTGCTTCGGGTTATACGGCTGCACAACAGTCAGGTTTTGTACGCCCAGGTAATATCGGCGATGACTATGCAGTATATGTAAATGACAATAGTCCTGATGCAACAGTTATCGGTTACAGAAATGGTGAGCAATGGTTCGATGAAAACGGTCTTGCTGTAAACACGCCAGTAGAACTCGGAAGTATTGTACTTCCTGCACTACGCGGCTTCTCCACTGCAGTAAACGATCCTCAGGGTGAAGAATACAATCCTGATAACGCATTCCGCGATTATACGCCAAGTTTGGTTGTTATGCCGCGTATCTCATTCTCTTTCCCAATTGGTGACAAGGCGAATTTCTACGCTAACTACGACATCCTTTCTCAGCGTCCTCCAGAGGCTACACTTGCAACGCCGCTTACTTACTTCAACTTCCGTAACAATCGTGACCTGATGGCGAATCCAAATCTCCGTCCTCAGCGTACAATTAACTATGAAGTAGGTTATCAGCAGGCATTGAATGAGAATTCAAAAATTAAATTCTCTTTACTCTATCGTGAGGAACGCGATTTGATCCAGGCTCGTCAGTATGTATTGGCTTACCCTGTTACTTATCGCTCATTCGGTAATGATGACTTCTCAACTGTAAAATCTTTGAAAGTTGAATACGATCGTCGTCGTATGAAAAACCTACGTATCATTGCCAACTATACACTTCAGTTCGCCGAAGGTACAGGTTCAAGCCCAACCTCTTCACTAGCAGTTGCAGCTACCGACCTTCGTTACATCTTCCCACTCGATTTCGATCAGCGCCATGACATGTTCTTGCTTTTGGATTATCGTTATGGAGAAGGTAAAGAGTATGATGGTCCAAAAATCGGTAAATTTGATGTTCTTAAAAATACAGGTTTAAACCTCAATTTCAACCTTTCTTCAGGTACACCATTTACAAAAAGAGCAATTCCTGCTGGTATCGGTACAAACTTCAACTCTCAACAGACTGAAGGTAGTATCAATGGTGCTCGTATGCCTTGGAACTTCCGTATCGACCTTCGTCTCGACCGCGATTTTGTAATTGGCAAGAAATCTGCTAAACCAGTTAATTGCAATGTTTACATACGTGTTCAGAACGTACTCAATACGCGCAACGTACTCAATGTATATCCTGCAACAGGCGATCCGCTCGACGACGGCTTCCTTACAATTCAGGACAGCCCAGGTCTTGGTCTATTGGCCGAACGCGGTGCAGCTTACCAGTTATTATACGATTTGCGTATGAGAGATCCATTCAACATCTCTCGCCCACGTCGCATCTTCCTTGGCGCACTCTTTACATTCTAATTCTAAACAGTCTAACTTTCATATTTGGAATCCGGGTTTGACAGACCCAATCTTACAGACCCGGTTCCCTCATAATATAAATTATTATACAATGAGCAAATTAACAAACTTCTCCATGCTGATGCTGCTTCTGGTCTCATTGCCTAGTCTTTGGGCAAGAGAGAACAGAGACTTCGTGGGAGGGGCATCAAATAACACAAACACGAATGGGAATTCGTTCCGCGCTGCCTGTATCGAGGCACGTGCAGAGGCCGATTTGAACATCAACAACGTCCGTGCCCGTCTTCGTTCGGGTGGTGACCTTTGGTGGGATGGTCAACGTGCCCGTTATATCGTACCAAATGTAGATCCTGCATCTGGACAACCTGAAGTATCTGCACTATTTGCCGGTGGTATCTGGTTGGGTGCATTCGACGACGGGGGTAACCTAATTCTTGCTGCCCAAACTTATCGTCAGACAGGTAACGACTATTGGACAGGTCCGCTGAATCCCAGTAATGGTACAATCGAGAAAACCGATTGCGAAAAGTGGGACCGCTTCTTCACTGTATTCGGTTCTGAAATCGATGCACTTCGTGCCGACTATTTCCAACCGGATCCTGCAACTGGTGAATCTGATAGATCTATCGATACTCGCCCGGCTCGTAACCTTTTGGGTTGGCCTGGTCGTGGTAATCCTTATTTCGCTGAGATTTACAATTTCGAATTGCCAGATCAAGACCTCGCTCCATTTATTGAGCCAGCAGGTTTTGAAGATGGTATTTACGATCCATACGAAGGTGACCACCCGGTTATTGAAGTAGTTGGTTGTGTACCTAATTATTTCAATCCGGTTTATGCCGACCAGATGAGCTGGTGGGTTTATAACGATAATGGTAACATCCACACGAATACCAACGGACAACCAATGCAAATGGAGATTCAAGGTCTTGCTTTTGCTTACCGTACAACTGATGCGATCAATAACATGACTTTTTACCGTTATAAATTATTGAATCGTAACAACCTTTCATTGAATCAAACTTATTTCACGCTTTGGTCCGATCCGGATTTAGGATGCTATATTGATGACTATATTGGTGTAGATACCATTACTGGTCTTGGTTATGTGTACAATGCCGATGCCAATGATGATGCTACTTGCGGTACTGATGCGGTTGGTTATGGCAGCAGTATCCCTGCTCTTGGAGTTGACTATTTCCGTGGTCCGCTTGATTCTGCTGGCGTACAGATTGGACTTTCGTCTTTTGCTTATCACAATAATACCAATGACCCTATCAGAGGAAATCCAGGTTCAGCTATACAATATTACAGATTGATGGATGGACTTTGGTTAGATGGTAGGCCAATTTCGAGAGGAGGTACCGGAGATAATGGTACTACTGCCGACAAATTCCCCTATGTATTTTATTCTTTTCCAAATGAAACTGGACCTGATGCTTGGTCAATGTGTTCAGCTGCCGTAGTTGGTGCTGACTACCGATTCCTGCATACTTCTGGTCCTTTTATATTAAAGCCGGGTGCAACAAACGAACTTATATCGGGTGTGGTTTGGACTCCGGACATTCCCGATTATCCATGTCCAAGTCTTCAGGAATTGATTAAAGATGACGTTTTGGCTCAAAATCTCTTCGATGACTGTTTCAAAATTACTGATGGTCCCGATGCACCCTATATGGATGTTATTGAAATGGAAAATGAATTGGTTCTCAATCTTACTTATGTTCCGGCTCAAAATAACTACCGTTTAGGTTATTCTGAATCACCAGCACGTCTTCGTGGTTTTGGTGGTGACAGTACTTATAACTTTCAAGGTTACAAAGTATATCAGGTAGTAAGTGAGAATATCTCAGTTACCGACCTTGAAAATCCTGAAAAAGCACGTATGATTTATCAGGTTGACATTCAGGATGATGTTGATAAAATTGTAAACTGGGAAGCATTCAATGACCCTGATGTTAGTGCCTTCATTCCAACAATCATGGTGGATGGCGAAAACAAAGGTATCAAACACACTTTCCAGGTTAAAGAAGATAAGTTTACCGAAAAAAATCCAAAATTGGTAAACCATAAATCATATTTCTTCTGTGTAGTAGCTTATGGCCACAATGAGTATTTAGCTTATAATGCTACTTTGAATACTGGACAGGCAACTCCTTATCTGCAAGGTCGTCGTAACTTCCGCGTTTACACCGGCATTCCTCGTCCAAACAGCCCAGAGTACAACGGTGTTGTGTTGAATTCATCTTATGGCGACAGACCAGAGATTACTCGCATTGACGGTAAAGGTAATGGCGGTGGTCTGTTCCTGGATTTTGCAGACCCTGCAGCAGCAGAAACTGAAATCCTTAACAATGGTTCAATCGGTCAGGTTACTTATGCCGAAGGCAAGGGTCCAATCGATGTTAAAGTTGTTGACCCACTTCGCGTAGCTCCGGGTAAATTCAAACTTTATATCAGCGATCAGTTTTATGAGTGGACAAGAGATACTACCGCAGCTGGTGTTGTACTCAGTCCTAATCCTCCAACAGGTCGTACTGCTTTGGCAGATTCATTATTCTGGATTTTGAAGGAAGAGAGCAATCCAACCGCTTTCTGGTCTTCTTACCAGCCGTTGACAGTAAATTACGAGCAATATGTACCTGAACTGGGTATCTCTATGGTTGTTGAGAAAATCTCAGCACCAGGTGCTGGTGGTGTGAGTGGTTATGTTGGAAGTTCTGTTGAATATGCCGATACGACCAAGAAAAAATGGTTTACAGGTGTTAAAGATGCAGCTCCACCATTCGATTACCTCAAAACCGGTAATTCACAACAAGATCAGACGTTAGACCCAGATGAGGACTTCTCTAAAGTTGCCGAAGGTTGGCATCCTTTTAACCTACCTCATCCTAACTATTTGAGTGGTGAATATATTGTAACCACTACTCAGGTTGAAAATGGTGTACAGGGGATTGGTTATGCACAAACTTGGAGAAATAATGTTATAAATTATGCTGGTCTACTAAGCCAAACCAGAAATGTTAACGTTGTGATTACTCAAGACAAATCAAAGTGGAGTCGTTGTATAGTTACAGAAACTGCTACACGTTATCACTCTGAAGGATTAGGTCTAACCATACCTAGTGGCAAGGGTAGTGTAGATTGGAAACGCAATCAGCCAGGTCGCGACAAAGATGGCAATATTGACAATGCCAATCCGGGTATGTCATGGTTCCCAGGTTATGCATATGATGTAGAAACCGGAGAGCGATTGAATATCTTCTTTGGAGAAAATTCTTTCTACAATGGAGCTTTCTATGACAATACATTGTTCCCTGGTTCAAATACAGGAAATGATATGTTGTTTAATCCGACAAATTCAAGACAGGCAGCACCACCAAGTGGTATCCCTGTTTTTGGAGAGGCGAATCTTTTCCTCGCTGCGGTATTGGGTGGTCAACATGCCATTTATGTAACTAATCAGCCCTATGATTCCTGTACCGCTGTTATTGCAAAATACAATTCGACTCCGTCGGCTGCTCAGGCTGGTTTCTTCTTGTTCAGAGATAAAAATGTAATTTGGTCGGTAATGATGCATATGACTGAAGGTACAACGATGTTGGATAATGCATTCAATCCTAAGACTGAAGGCCATGTTCCACCAAGTGATCTTACATTCAAGCTTCGTGTCAAAACTCCTTATCAAATTTATAATGCAACTGGAGATAATGAAGGTTATCCATTGTATGAATTTGACCTTACTAAGTTTGCACCTAGCAAACAGGAACAAAGTGCACTAGAATCAGCCCTTGATCTGATGCGAGTTGTACCGAATCCTTACTATGCATATTCAGAGTACGAGCAGACAGAAATTGATAACGTAGTAAAAGTTACCAATATTCCTGCAAAATGCGATATACGTATTTATGGTTTGGATGGCCGTCTCGTAAGAGAATACAAAATTGCTCAGGAATACAATGCTGAAATCAGAAATGGTATTGCTCGTATCGGTGCATTTGGCAGCGGCGACATTGAAGAACAAATTACTACCTCACTCGACTGGGATTTAAAAAATTCTTTCGGAGTACCTGTTGGTAGCGGTGTGTACCTCATTCATGTTGTTGTACCCGGCGTGGGCGAAAGAGTACTAAAAAGCTTTATAATAAACAGAGCCCTCGACGCTCAAAAACTATAGCATTTAAATTAATCATTCGGGGCGGCCAGTCTGCCCCGATATTAAAAAAAGGATTATCATGAAAAATACATCTTTATTTATTTCAGGTCTTCTGCTTGCTATGGTTTTGGGAGGCACTCAGGTTTTTGCAGGTAACCCCGATCGTCAGGGTGAGGCAGGTGCCTATGAGTTACTAATGAATCCATGGGCAAGAGCAGCAGGTCTTAACGGACTTGTAGCTGCCAGAGTTACAGGTTTTGAAGCCATGAATTTTAACCCTGCAGGAGTAGGACGCATAGTCGGCAGAACTGAGTTTGGTATTGCTCATACGCAATATCTCGTAGGAACTGGATTGAGTCTCAACGCCGCAGGTCTTGCACAACGTATCGGTGAAAACGGAGCTATAGGCTTAAGCATTATGTCGGTAGGTTTTGGCGATATTCCGCTTACAACGGTAAACCAACCCGAAGGTTTTGCAAATTTCAAACCATCTTTCTTCAATATCGGTTTGGCTTACAGCTATGTATTCCGCGACCAGAAAACCAAGCTCGAAAAAGTTGCCGTTGGTTTTGGAATGCGTGTTTTAAATGAGTCTATTTCTAACGCTTCTGCAACTGGTGTAGCTTTCGATGCAGGTGTACAATACGTAACCGGTGCCGACCGACAGGTTAAATTTGGTATTGCACTCAGAAATTTCGGAACAAAAATGAAATTCAGAGGTGACGGTATGACATTTACAGGAATTGCACCAAATGGCAATACTGCATTGAATGTTGACGGTCGTCCAGCAGGTTTCGAATTGCCTTCACTATTGCACATTGGTCTTTCTTATGACTTTTACTTTGCAGATTCTTTGAAAAGAAACAGATTGACAGTAGTAGGTAATTTCACCGCAAATTCATTCTCAAGAGATCAAATGGGTCTTGGTTTCGAATATGGCTTCCGCGAAATGTTTATGGCTCGCATGGGCTTCAAATATGAAAACCAAATGTTCGATGCACAAAATTCTACTACAGCAAGCGGCGGACTTACAGCAGGTATTACTGTTGAAGTGCCATTCAGAAAAGGTTCTGCTCAACGCATTGGGTTTGATTATGCCTATGAGTATACAAGAGTTTTTCGCGGCACACACTCCATCGGATTAAAAATGAATATCTAATACTTGATATTTAAAAAAGAAAATTCTATCTTTGTAATACCAAGATTGAAAAAGGACGTTCCACTCTACACGAGTGGAACGTTCTTTCGTTATTAAATACGTTTTGGATCCGATTCAATCTTGATTACAGGCCGTCCGGCTCTTATGAGCGGAACGTCCTTTATTTTTTGTCTAAATTTTATTATAATAAAAAACTTTAAAGCGATGGCAAACAAAATATCCTACATGACTCGAGAAGGCTATGAAAAATTAAAATTTGATTTGGATGAACTTAAAACAGTTGAACGACAAAAAATAGCAGGTCAGATAGCCGAAGCAAGAGAAAAAGGTGATCTTTCGGAAAATGCCGAATACGATGCCGCAAAAGAGGCACAGGGTTTACTCGAGCTGAAAATCAAACAAATGGAAGAAGTTTTGGCAAGTGCTAGAGTTATAAATGAATCCGATCTAGATAGCTCGAAGGTCGTAATTCTTTCAACTATAAAACTTAAGAATCTTAAAACTAAAAAAGATCTAGTATATACGCTTGTGTCAGAAACAGAAGCTGATTTAAAAACCGGTAGAATATCAGTAAATTCACCAATCGGTCAGGGTCTTTTGGGCAAAAGCGTAGGCGATATTGCTGATATTCAAACACCTGGAGGGAGCATACAATTAGAAATTATCGATATAAGTATTAATCTATAAGCTTATGCCAACGATTTTTTCAAGAATTATTGCTGGTGAAATACCCTGTTATAAAATTGCTGAAAATGATGAGTTTTTGGCTTTCCTGGATATTTTGCCCTTGGAAAAAGGGCATAGCTTGGTTGTTCCCAAAAATGAAATAGATTATATTTTCGATATGGACGATGACAGCCTTTCTAGGATGCATCTTTTTGCAAAAAGAGTAGCCAAAGCACTTAGAGATACAGTCCCCTGTTTGAGAATAGGAGTAGCAGCAATCGGCCTCGAAGTGCCACATGCACATATACACCTCGTCCCGCTTCAAAATCTGGGCTCCATGACATTCACTAAAGATAGAATAAAATTATCTCAGACTGAATTCGAAACACTGGCTCTTGATATATCAAAGAATTTTAAGTAATTATTCTGTAGGTAAACTGTAACCAATAAATTGTTAAGCATTATAATTTAAAATCAGTAAAGATTTTATTTTGTAACACCTAAAATGTTTATTATGAAAGCTATCGTTCTATTTGTTGCGATAATTATAATTGCTTCCTGTACAAAAAAATCCGGATCGGCAATCAAAGTTGTCAAAGACATGGTAAACAACCAAAAAGTTGAATTTCAATATGATTCTGTTAAGAAGGTTAAACAGGGATATTACAAGTTTTTCTACGACAATGGGACTGTTTCAATAGAGAAAAATTACCAGAATGACACTTTAGAGGGATCTCAAAAAGAATACCATCCCAGTGGAAAAATTTCAGGTGAGTTTAATCTCAAAAAAGGCAAATTTGAGGGCAGTTTCAAATATTTCCACGAAAATGGCAAATTGCATCAAGAAGGAACCTATGTTAACAATTTAATCGAAGGAGAATTAAAATCATATTACAATAATGGTTCCTTAAAAGAAGTGGTAAGCATGGTAAATAGTGAAGAAAAGGGCCCCTTTACAGAATACCATGAGAATGGTAAAATTAAGTCGAAAGGTGAATATTTAAAAGGTCCTAATTCTGAAATTTGTATTTTGGAAAATTATAATGCAGATGGCAAGATTGAATCAAAAATGCTTTGTGATGGTAAAGCAGGATGTTGTACAGTTTGGTCTGCAGAAAAAGGTGATATAAAGCAAAACAACCCTAAAAGTCAAAAAATTATCGAGGAGATGAAGGATAAATGTCCGGCTAAATAACCTTTTAAGCTTTACTGTCGTTTTTAAAACAGGCTATATCTAGTGATGTAGCCTGTTTTAATTTGGAAAAATCAGAAAATAGATTGAAATAAAGTATAAAAATACTAATTTGCAGAGCTTATGGCAGATTTTGTACTATCGAATTTATTGAAAGCATTAAACCTTAAAATGATTAAAAATTTCTGCATTACTGCATGCTGCTTTTTATTGGGTATCATTTCCACGTCGGCACAAGTTGTCGGAGGTAGAAATAGTTACGATTTTCTCAGCTTATCTTTTAGTGCAAGAGCTACCGCTTTGGGTGGAAATTTAATTACGGTGAGGGATAATGATCTTGGATTGGTGTTGCAAAATCCGGCTGCACTCAATCAGGAAATGCACCATTCGGCAACAATTCAGCAATCGGTTTATTTTTCCGGGATTACTTTTGGACATGCAGGATATGCCTATCATTTAAAAAAAATACCGCTAACTGTACATGCTGGAATTCAGTACATCAGTTATGGAAAATTTCAGCGTACAAATAGCATTGGAGAGGAGCAAGGAGATTTCAAAGCGAGCGATAATGCACTTGTTGCTTCTGTTTCTTACAGGGCGACGGAGCGACTAAGTTTTGGTAGCAGTCAGAAAATTGTATTGTCAGGCATCGAAGGATACAATTCAATTGGTTGGGCGAGCGATTGGGCTGCAATGTATGCCGATACTGCTAAACGTTTGACATTTAGTTTAGTACTGAAAAACATCGGCACTCAGTTTACAACATATGGCAAAGATGGAAAAAGATATCCATTGCCTTTCGATGCGCAGTTTGGGATGTCGCACCGTTTAAAATATCTGCCGCTACGTTTTAGTATTATTGGTCACCATCTGCACCGTTGGAATATCAGGTACGATGACCCTGCATTAGAAACGGAAACAGTTATTGGTCCGGATAATAATAGTGGAAATGGCAAAGTTACTTTTGGCGATGTAGTTGACAATGTTTTCCGTCATCTTACATTTAATTTTGAATTGCTTTTAGGAAAAAAGGAAGCATTTAGAATAAGGGCAGGCTATGACCGACTCAGACAGGGCGAAATGGGCGTAAGCGGCTTGAGAAGTCTTGCTGGATTTTCTGCAGGTTTTGGTATAAAAATATATAAATTCAATATCGATTACGGTTTTTCTTCACAACATTTGGGAGGCACCATGCATCATTTTGGTATTTCGACACGCATGACCGATTTCTGATTTTTTTGGAAAATTACTGGATATGATAAAAAAATGTTAATAAAATTTAACATTACATTAAACATCGCAAAAAAAGCATTAGGAAGCCTTAGAAATATATCTATCTTTGTGGGCTGAAAACTATTGATTTTATAACTAACGGCTCGAAATGTCTATTGAAAAACAGCAGACACTGAAATCTGCAACAAGCTTAAAAGGAATAGGTCTGCATAGCGGAGTTACCGTGAATGTAAACATTGTTCCCGCGCCTGTGGGGCACGGTATTCAATTTAAAAGAGTAGATCTCGAAGATGCTCCGTTGATTAAGGCTGACCCAAGCAATATTTTTAAGTCAAACAGGCATACTGTTTTAGGTTCATCAACTGCATGTATAGGTACTGTAGAGCACCTTATGTCAGCTTTTTATGCGCTGGGCATCGATAATGCACTTGTTGAGGCCGATGCGGAAGAATTACCAATTTTAGACGGGAGCTCAATTCAGTATGTTCAGGCTATCAAAGCAGCCGGAATAATATCGCAGGAGAAAGAAAGAGAATGTCTTGAACTGCTTAGTCCTGTTGAATTCAAAGACGGAGATTCAGAAATAATAATTTTACCTTACCATAAACTCGAAATAACTGTAATGGTCGATTTCGACTCCAAAGTAATGGGAGCGCAATTTGCCGATCTGAAGTCGCTCGATGATTATGAAAAAGAAATTGCTCCAAGCCGTACTTTTGTATTCCTTCACGAATTGGAAGCATTACGAAATAATGGCCTAGCAAAAGGCGGTAGCCCCGATTCTGCCTTAGTTTTTGTTGAAAATATACCAAGCGGACAGCAATATAATATGCTTAAATCGGTTTATAATTACGATATTGAAGTAAATGAAACCGGTCTGCTCAATGGGCAGGAATTACGCTTTACCAATGAAGCCGCTAGGCACAAATTGCTCGATTTATTGGGTGATCTGGCACTGCTTGGTGTACCTTTGAAAGGTAAAATAATTGCCAGAAAACCCGGACATTCCATCAATAGTAAAGTTACCGAAGAGCTTCGCCAACGCATGGTTCAACAGAGGAAACTGAAGGACATACCAAGATATGATCCAAACAAGCCGCCTGTTTATGATATCAACCACATTTGTGAGAAACTGCATCATCGTTTCCCCTTTCTGTTGGTGGATAAAATCATTGAACTATCTGACAAACATGTAGTGAGTGTCAAAAATGTAACCATGAATGAGCCTTATTTTCCAGGACACTTTCCCGGAAATCCAGTTATGCCCGGTGTTCTTCAGATAGAAGCAATGGCACAAACAGGAGGAATACTTGTGATGGAAAATGTAGATGACCCACATTCCTACGATACTTATTTTCTTAAAATTGATAATGCCCGTTTCCGTGCAAAAGTAGTACCTGGAGATACCATATTATTCAGACTCGATCTTACAAGTCCCATCAGACGAGGCTTGGTAGAAATGAAAGGCCGTGCCTTTGTTGGTAATAATCTGGTAGCCGAAGCCGATTTATTGGCACAAATCATCAAGCGCAAATAATTCAATGCATCATCCACTTGCAGTTATACATCCAGACGCGGTCATTGGCGATAATGTCACAATTGGTCCCTTTGTAAGCATCGAAGCAGATGTGGAAATAGGAGAAGGTACATGGATTGGGCCTAATGCGGTTATTATGTCTGGTGCCAGAATCGGGAAAAATTGTAAAATCTTTTCAGGTGCTGTTGTCAGCTCTATTCCTCAGGATCTCAAATTCAATGGAGAAAGTACCCTTTTGATAATCGGGGATAATACCGTTGTGCGTGAATATTGTACACTCAACCGTGGTACAGCAGCAAATAAAAAAACAGTCATTGGGTCAAATTGCCTTTTGATGGCTTATGTTCATGTTGCGCACGATTGTGAAGTAGGCAATAACTGTATACTGGCAAATAATGCTACACTTGCCGGACATGTAGTGGTTGAAGATAATGTTATTTTGGGTGGAATGGTTGCGGTGCAGCAATTTACAAGAATTGGCGCATTTTCAATGTTGGGTGGTGGCGTACTGCTCAATAAAGATGTCCCGCCATTTGTACGCGTTGCCCGTTATCCAGCCTCTTTTATTGGTGTAAATGTAATCGGCCTGAAAAGAAAAGGTTTTGCAGCAGATGCTATCAAGCGTATAGAGGAAATATATCATCGCCTTTTTGTAGCAGTGCAAAACCGCACCGAAGCTATCAAACTCATTAATGCCGAACTACCCGACAGTTCAGAAAAAAGCCTTATCATGGATTTTGTCGAAAACGCTCAAAATGGCATTATAAAAGGCCCTAGAAGAGGCGCCTGAATATGCAGATTGAACTAAAAAACCTTGGCAAAAGGTATCGCTATGAATGGATTCTAAAAAATGTGAACTTTCAGTTTCGGGGAGGTGAATCTTTTGCAGTTTTAGGTCACAATGGCTCCGGAAAGTCAACCTTAATGCAAATACTTTCGGGCTTTCTTTCTCCTTCTTCCGGAAAAATTATTTATACAGAAAACGATAAGCTGATTGATATTAATTCGGTATATAGAAAAGTCGCTTTTACTGCACCTTATACCGAACTTATTGAGGAACTCACTTTGAAAGAAGCTATTGCTTTTCATGCTAAATTCAAACCTCTGGCAAATGGTATGAAACGCGATGATTTGCTCAATTTGCTGCAATTCCCAAAATCGGCTCATGACAAAGCCATCCAGTTTTTTTCTTCCGGAATGAAACAACGCTTAAAACTTGCGCTCTCAATTTTATCTGATTGTCCCGTTTTGTTGCTCGATGAGCCAAGTATTACGCTGGATAGGGAAGGGGTAAATTGGTATAGAAATCTGCTTAAAGAATATGCATTGGGGAAAAAACTTGTGGTCATTGCCTCGAATGTTGAGGAGGATCTGCAGGACTGTGACCAAAGCATAAGCATTACAGATTTTAAGGTAGACAATAGAAGATAACATTTAAACTTTTTCTTCTAATTTCTAATTTCATCCTTCTGATTCAGATTTAAGGTATTGTTCCCATTTCCATGCCGTACGCATAATGTCATTAATATCATACTTTGGTTTCCAGCCTAGCAAATGTGCGGCCTTTGTATAATCGGCATAAATAGCCACAACATCGCCAGCTCGTCTTGGGCCAACCTTATATGGAACCTTTAGTCCGGTAGCAAGTTCAGTAGCTTTTATTGCTTCCAGTACGCTAACGCCCTCGCCGATTCCTACATTAAAAATTTCGCAGGCATTGCTATTTTGGCCATTCAATAAGTGTCGCAGACTTCTGGTATGTGCATCGGCAAGATCCATGATATGGATATAATCCCTGATACAGGTTCCATCGCGGGTTGGATAATCGCTGCCATGAACATGAAAATCAGAATTTGCACCCGAAACGGCATTCATTAGAATTGGAATCAGATTACTAACGCCATTCTGTGGCATTTCGCCAAGCCACCCTGAGGGATGTGCGCCTCCCGGATTGAAATAGCGCAGTAATACTGCATTTTTGTCTTTTTCGGATCTGATAAAATCCTCAATAATTCTTTCACCCATCTGTTTTGTAGCAGCATATGGGCTTTCAGCTTTGCCCATAGGGCTGTCTTCCTTAACGGGAAGCGTTTGTACATTGCCGTAGACGGAGCAGGAAGATGAAAAAATAATGTTGGGAATGTTGTATTCCGACATCATTTCCAAAAGATTACAAAGCCCACCTATGTTATTACTGTAATAATCGAGCGGTTTTTTCACCGACTCAGGAACACTTTTTAATGCTGCAAAATGAATTATACCAACAGCATCTGCATGGGTGTTAAATAACTCAACAATTTGTTTTTTATCACAAAGATCTGTGCTGTAGTTGATATAAGCTTTGCCCGAAACATGTTCAATATGCTTCAGAATTTTTGGTTGTGAACGAATAAAACTGTCAATGGAAATTACATCAAATCCATTGGCTATAAGATCAACAGCACTATGACTGCCGATGTATCCGCAGCCACCACTGACAATTACTTTTGGCATTAACGGGTTTCGTTGATTTCAATTGAGAATTTAGGACAACCCTGACCTCTGCGGCAGCTGCTAAAAATGACAGTAAAGAGCATTGCTCCAAAAAGCAACAGGCCGATTTTTTTTCTAATTGACATGGTTTAATTGATTTAATTTAAGAAGGTTATTTTATTTCGGTTATTTCCCAGGTCGGACACCCGCCGCAGCGTCTGCAGCTGCCAAAAGATATTAGCAAAACGAATATTGCTGCAAAGATGAATAATTTTTTTGTTGCTTTCATTTGTGAATGATATTTTTGGAGATAAGTTCCCAATATTTTGTACTTTGTTGAATAAAACTCTAAAATAGTAAAAACAGTTGAATTGGTGTTTAAAAAAAGAATTTTTGTTTCGCCGCTGAATTGGGGATTAGGTCATGCGTCAAGATCTGTGCCGATTATAAATGAATTGCTCAATATTGGCGCTGAACCAATTATAGGTGCCGATGGTTCGGCAGCAATATTTTTAAAAGAAATATTTCCGGATCTTCAATTTGTATCAATGCCTGAGTGTAATGTGCACTATAAGTACAATAGTATGCTCTTGAATATTGGCCTGCAGCTTACATCATTGCTTAGATTACTAAAGCAGGAACGAAATTTTATCCGACAAATTGTAAAAGATTATAAAATTCAGGGAATAATATCCGATAACCGCTATGGGATTGCTCATGCCAGAACAGCTTCGGTCTTTATTGGGCATCAGTTGAATATTAAAATTCCTGGTTCATTAATTTCAAAAGCTGTAAACTATCAAAACCGGCAAATGTTGGCTAAATTTGACAGTATATGGGTGCCCGATTTTGATAGTCCCGACAATTTAAGTGGTGAACTGAGCCGCGGATTTAAACACCGGGATCTCAAATTCATTGGCCCACTGTCAAGATTA
This sequence comes from Saprospira grandis DSM 2844, assembly GCA_945888475.1. Taxonomy (GTDB): domain Bacteria; phylum Bacteroidota; class Bacteroidia; order Chitinophagales; family Saprospiraceae; genus Saprospira; species Saprospira grandis_C. The sequence goes on from CAMDAB010000026.1 coordinate 23,546, forward strand.
AACCCTGAAACAGCACCAAAGTTAGATTATAAAATAGTTGCAATCCTGTCTGGCCCCGAACCACAAAGGACATATTTTGAAAAATTATTAACAACTCAACTTATTGAATTGGAGCTACCCTCATTGTTGGTAAGAGGCATTTTGAAAAAAGGAGATGATGCGCAACATGGCTGTTTAGCTATCAAAAATTTTGCAACTGAAGATGAAATCGCTGCGCTTATAAAGGGTTCCGAGCTTTTTATTGCTCGCTCAGGTTACAGCAGTATCATGGATCTGGCAAAAATGAAATCAAATCACCTTTTACTGGTACCAACACCCGGACAGACTGAGCAGGAGTATTTTGCAAAAAGATTATCAGAGAATGGCTCTGCGCTCTCTCAGCATCAGGAAAAATTGAATCTTAAATTAGCATGGGAAAATAGAAAAAAATCTTCCGGATTATCTGTAGAATATGATCAGACGCTGTTGAATCGTGCGCTGAATGATTTTTTGAATTCGATAAAATAAGCTGATGAACCTTATATTGTTGCTCATATTATCGGTAGTGCCGGCAATTTTTATTGTCGCTTACTTTTATATGCTCGATCGTTATGAACGCGAACCAATCAGAATGATTGTATTGTGTTTTGTTTTTGGCGCAATTAGTACCTATCCAGCATTAAAAATGGAGGAGTTTGGCATTCTGGATTTATACATTACAGCTTCAGCTGATCCTTTGATGACTTTTACATTTGCCTTTCTGATAGTAGCGTTCAGTGAGGAATTGATGAAATTTATCTTTCTCCGCTATTATATTTTTACTAAATCCGATTTTAATGAGCCTTTAGATGGCATTGTTTACTCCGTTTGCATCAGTATGGGATTTGCAGCAATGGAAAATGTGCTGCATATTGTCATTCGAACTGAAGATTTTAAAGAGGCATTAGCCATAGGCTACTCTCGCACACTTACTGCTGTGCCAGCTCATGCAGCATTTGCAATGGCTATGGGCTATTTTGCGGGATTGGCAAAAGTGCAGCCGCAAAGGGAAAGCCTCTTACTACTTACCGGCTTTGCATTGGCAGTAATTTTGCACGGACTTTATGATTTTTTTATCTTTCTAGAATGGATAAATTCGCTCACAATTTATACCTTTATAACATTGATCTTAGCACTCATTTCGGGAAAATACCTTACGCTGAAACATGTGCAAAGTTCCTCGATGAGCAATAAAAAGGAAAACTAAGGAGTGCGGTATTTTAATGCCGCTAACCAATGCCGCTGTTTTTGAAATCTTCTCCAAATAGATAGATTTTCCTCCTGCTCACAGTGAGATTTTCAAACCCAAAGTTCGTCCCTTTCTCTTTTCTTTTTTACTTTTTTCATCGCTAAAAAAGTAACAAAAAATCTAGTCCTCAGCAAGGCGTTTTCGGGTCGCAAGCCCATGTTATCCACTTCTATACTTTACAAGGAACCCGATCCTCGATAACCATCGGGACGGAAGCAGCATCTCTAACCTGAGTTTATTACTCCGCTCCATTTATCCTTAATCTTGACAGTACCATTGCCAGCCGATGCTGCTTCCATACGCTGGTGCTTCGGACCTTTAAAAGCGGTGCCTGCGGCGCGTTTTTCCAAAAGGCTTTAGCCTTTGAGAAAAAAAACAGCTAAGGAGTCCGGTATTTTAATGCCGCTAACCAATGCCGCTGTTTTTGAAATCTTCTCCAAATAGATAGCTTTACTTGTTTTTTACCCTGAGAATATACCTGATGCCGAGGAAAATATTGCGCCCATCGGCAGGCAAAATACCCGGTCCCGGATAGCTCGATGCCCGGCGAGTAAAATATTTTTCATTCAGCAAATTATTTACTCCTGCCTGAAATTTTAAAAATCTCCAGCTGTAGCTGAACGAAGCATCGCAAACTGTGTAAGCGGGTATTTTGCCAACAACAGCTGTTGCAGAAATTTCTGCATTGGTAGCATCGGAATAATGACTAGCGGTGTAGCTAATTTGAGCACTGAACTGTAGTTTTTTATAAGCGAGATTCAGTCCGCTTCTGAAGGTAACGGGCGCCAATAATTCCAATTTTTTTCCGGAAGCAGCACTGTTCTCATTTTTGAGGTAATAACCATTGAGCAGGGCAAAATTTGTAAAAACATCAATACCCCAATCTTGCGTTTCGGGTGCAAAGCATCTGATAAGATCCCATTCCAAAAGCGATTCAAAGCCTATGACATTTGCGTCTCCAATATTTGTTCTCAAGGTTATAAGCTGTAAAATTGTGGGATTCTCGGGGTCGGGGCTCTGAATCTGAACATTTCCAATTCTTTGGCGATAGGAAAGATAAAAAAGACTCAGATCAAAATTTAAACATTTAGCAAAAGTACCCCTGAAACCCAAATCGGCATTGAATCCATATTCGTCTTTCAACGCCGGATCAATTTCCTGATTTGGATTAGCAATACGCATGTCGTTGAAATTAATTGCCCTGTAATTTTGAGACAAATTGCTGTAAAGCTCCAAATGGTCGGTAGGTCTGTAACTGATACCCATACCAGCTAAAAAAATTGAGCGCGGCAGCGATTTCGATTCGTACACCGCCTCATTTCTCAAGGTATCGAAACCATCGGGACTGGGTAAGACCAGCAAATTTTGATAATACCCTTCCGCCCTTGTTTGGATGAATTCGTACCTGATTCCGGGGTTTATGGCAATTTTTTTACCAAGGCTTATGTAGTTCTCGGCAAAAATTGCTGCGTTGAAACTCGGAAAATTGTAATCGGATCGGAGTATTTCCTGTCCTGAATTGAATTGAAAATCATTTGCTTGTCCGCTGCTGTCACTATTTGAATAGCCTTGCTGCTGTTCAGTAAATCCTTTGTATATTCTGAACCCACTAAGCGCCGTGGCATGAATTTTATTACCAATTTTGTAACGATGCATCAATCGGCTCTCGTTGCCGAAATTCCTGTAAAAACCTTTAATTAGATCTCGCTCTGCTCCGTAATCAACTCTATTAATTGGTGTAAGATTGCCCAATGATTGCCTGTCGGACCAAAGCATAAAGGTTCTTGAGTTGAATTTTGTTCTTGGCGAAATTTTATAATCTAAGCTCAAGGCACTAATGTTCCAGTTCACTTTGAACCAGTTTCGCACTCTTGTACTCTGTCTGGGATTGCTGTTGAATGCTGCATCTGTCAAACCACCTGGCTGTCTCGCCAAATAGTGCATAAAAGTCTGTTCAAACCTGATGTTCAGCCTTTCGTTATGACGGTAGTTTATTGCAGCATAGCCATTGTGTAAGCCGTATTCCGAAAAAGGACGCCAGCCGTCCCCTCTCTTGTACTGATAATAGGCAAAATAATTGAGTTTTCCTTTGGCAATCGTACCTCCAACACTGTTGAACGTATTAAAAAAATTGAAAGAACCATAACTGTTTTCTGTGCTGAATACAAAAGGAGCATCTCTGTCGCCCTCTTTCATTTTAAAATTTAACAGTCCGCCAAATTGGGTTCCAAACTGCAGCGAAGCTGCTCCTCGAATGATCTCGATACGCTCGAGCGCCTGTGCAGGTGGGGTGTAATACGATTCGGGATATCCCAGCGCATCGGCACTGATATCGTATCCATTTTGTCGGGTATTGAAATTGGATGTACGATTTGGGCTCAAGCCTCTTCCCCCAATATTCAGCTGAATGCCTGAATTGTCGTTTTCCCAAATGTTTAATCCGGCAATTCTGGCATAAATCTGCCTGCTGTTGTTGGCTGCCAGATTTGCTTCGATTCTGTCTAATGAAATAATTTCAGATTTTTTACCGGCACCGATAATCATATTCTCCCAATCGACTGAGCGGAAATGATCAGTGGCAATCCCATCATTCGACTTTACAGTAACAGTCGGCGCATGAAATTCAAGAAGACTAAGTTCAACAAGAATTGTGCTGTCAGTACCGATTGAAACTTGTCGCTTGCAGCTGTTATAAGCATTGGCATTTAAAATAAGGCTGTAAGTGCCTGCTGGGAGATTTGAAAAGCAAAATTCACCGTCGGCATTGCTTATTTGAATTTGAGCTTTTTCCACACAATATACATCGGCCTTTTTTATGACCGAACCAAAACTATCACGAACAGTTCCACAGAGATTAAACTGTGCAATGCCCTGGGAGCAAATCCAAAAGATGATAAAAATTGAACAGAAAAATCTCATAAAGCTTTATAAAATAGTATCCAGGGTTTGTGATAAATACCATTTTTTTGAGCTGCCAAATCAACATTTGGATCAATCAATCTTTTCGATGTTCTACCATTGAGCGTTACAAAGCAGTCTACATAAACTTTAGGATTTTCATAGCCTCTTTCCTTGTATGTTTTTGCCAGATAATGGGCAAATTGGAGTATCATATCGGGTTGATAGGCCATAAAGACTTCCTGCTTTTCAGTCAAAAATTTTCTATTGTTAACCTCTGTCATTTTTCCATTTTGGTCAATTACCTTAAATTCTGCCGATCCGGTTTTTTCAACCAGCATCACCTTCCATGAAAATCGGAATCCTTCTTCTGTCCAAAGTACATTGCCGGGATATAGCCAATGCCTTAGGGGAAAAAGTAGCTGCCACAAAACAAAGCACCAAATTAAAAAGGGCAGTTTTTTGTTGCTCCGAATTTGCGATGCAATCACTTTATTTTTTCCTTGTTTTAATTTAGACAAAGTCAAAATAAAAATAAGGTCAAAGGTACTAATTATTTTTTTATGCCAAAATTCTGAGAAAAAAATTAATGAAAATGCGATCATTGCAATTGGAAAAATTCCAATATTGAATAAAATTCCACTCATGATGTGAAAGATCAGCACAGCTGCATAGGCAAATATTCTGCTTTTTTTGTTCCAAAGCAAGAAAGGGATGCATAAGTCGTAAATTGCAGAAAACCAAGCGAAAATATAGGCGCTAAGCGGTAAAACCAACAGTTGTCCAAATGTGGGAATATCATTCATTCTTGCCAGCCAGATTTTCAGTGGTTGGGCGTGAAAAAGCCAATCTGGTTGGAGCTTTGCTAGGCCTGCATAAAGATAAACGACAGCAATTTGAAACTGCAAAATTAAAATCATCCAGCGCGGAACTGTATCGGCATTCGATCGACTGTTAAAATAGACATCTACAGAACTGGCACTGTTTGCTGGTAAAAAAATCAAAAGAAATGATAAAAGACTGATCAGATAATAATGATTCAGGTAATGCGTTAGGTCGATCAGTTCAAAATAGCTGAACAATAAAAAAAAACTAATTGCTGAAATTCTGTAAAATGCCCCTAGTAATATCCCAAGAGATGATAGGATGAGCAAGGCATATAATATATATGTAGTGACTGCCCCCATTGGTTGAACCCATTCAAAACCAAGGTATTTAAAGTAAAATCCGGGCTCGATGTAGAATTTGTTTACAAATCCCAGTAGCAAATTTCTAAGCAGGGCAAAAAACATGAGCGATCCGAATAATATTCGAAAGCCTATAAGCGGAGCTATGCTAGTCTCCTCAGTTAGTCTTTTAGTGTAATTTTGCATGCTTGGTACTAAAATTATGTCAATAACATCCGCTTCAATAACTTAGTTTTCGATTCAAAACTATGGTTTAGTTTTTATTCACAAAAGATAATCTGCATCACTTTTTAAAATAGATTACCGAGCGCTGAAAATTCAATTTTGTTAAATTTCAATACTATTTTTTAATTTTATTCGTTCTTAAAGAAAGAATTTTTTTATATTTACTCCAAATTACGGTGTAATAAAAAGATTGCCTAACATCTATTTAGCTAATCTCCTGATAATAAGACAGATAAAAACCTATATTAAATAACCTCATACAGAATTGAGATGCAAAAGATTTTCTCTACCCTTGCTATAGTTTTAGGATTGGGTGCTGCTGTAAACGCTCAGAGCGGATATCAGCCAGCTTATCCGCTCGAAGTTGGTGTTCAATTGGGCACTTCTATGTTTTTGGGCGATTTAGGTGGTCAGTCCGGCATTGGAAGACCTTTCCTACGCGACACAGATTTTAAAGCCATAAGACCTACCATAGGAATTTTTGGCCGTTGGAATTTCGGGGCTTACTTTTCCGCCCGATTAGACCTCAACTTTCTCCGTCTTTATGGAGATGATAATTTATCTTCAATAGGAACCAGAGGTGGTTTTGACGGTGAAGATCCAAATCGTGGCGATGGCGACGATGCATGGTTCCGCTATTACCGTCAGCTTAATTTCCGCACCAATGTTTTTGAAGCGGCTGCAATTGGTGAAATTATCCCCTACAACTTCGAACTGGGTGGTGGATATCAGGATTACAGTGTATTGTCTCCTTATGCACTCATTGGTATTGGTATTTATAACTTCAAGCCACAGGGAATAACCTCCGATGGAGCTTGGGTTGATCTGAAACCTCTAAGAACTGAAGGTCAGGGTTTTGTTGATGGTCGTGTACCATACAAACTCACTCAATTGAATGTTCCAATCGGTTTTGGTCTGAAATGGACCTATAACGATACATGGACGATGGCACTTGAGGTAAATAACCGTCTTACATTCACCGACTATATCGATGATGTAAGTACCGATTATGTAAATCCGCAGGTATTTATCGATAATATGCCAATCGATCAGGCCAATTTGGCAATAAGTATGGCACGTCGCTCTGTAGAAATTGATCCAGGTTTTATCAATGGAGAAGTTTCTGCTCCCGGAGAGCAGCGTGGCGACCCCAAAGATAATGACTCTTTCTACTCCATTAACATTCGTTTCAGCTACCTCATCGATCCTGCTTCTTTTGGCGGTGGTCGTCGCTATGGTTGCCCTGTTTGGTAAAAGAATTAGCATAAGAAATATAAAAAGGACTGCAAATATGTGGTCCTTTTTTTGTGTACTAAACAAAGCGTCTGATAAAAAAACAAAAGCGATTCAGTGTGAACCGAACCGCTTTCTTTTTATTCCTTTTACTAACCTGAAAAAAATCAGATCATGTAGTTCTACAATCGTGCCAATTTTAAAAAGTTGTAGATTATTTTAAAAAATTAACATTTTTATCGTAAATCAATATTGGCCTTTTGGTAATCCTCCGGAATACCTATGTCGATAAAGTAGCCATCGAGTTCTATTCCAAAAACTTGAAGCGCTTTCAAATATTTTTCCATAAAATCTTTTTCGAAAGAAAATTTACGATAGTTTTCAAAATGTTGCTGCAGAAGTCCGGCGGTAAACATATATACTCCGGCGTTAATCAGACCCTCATCGGCATATTGTTTTTCGAGAAAAGCTATTACGCGCTTATCCGCATCGCAATTAACTAGGCCATAACGGTCGAAATGCTGCATCCTTTTCAATGCAATGGCCATATCGGCATTTTTCTCTTTATAAAAACTGTGTAATTCATAAAGGTTGCAACTAAAAAGTGTATCGCCGTTCAGGATGGTCCAAACGGATTCAGGACGGGAATTTTCAAGCGCAAAGCGAATAGCGCCACCGGTTCCCAGGGCTTCTTTCTCAACAGCATAGTTTAGTTTTATGCCTTTATAAGTTTCGCCAAAATGTTGGATGATAAGTTCTGCTTTGTATCCGACCGAGAGCGTAATTTCCTGATAGCCAAATTGCACACAATGATCGAGCAGATGTTCGAGAAATGGCCTTTCGGCAACGGGCGCCATGGGTTTCGGCACATCGCTTACGACCGATTGAAGCCTGCTGCCGAAACCTCCGGCCAAAATGAGCGCCTGCATCGTCTAAAATAGTTTTTCCTCAACAAATTCACATATGATATGTCCAACCAGAATATGAGCTTCTTGTATACGGGGCGTATCGCTGGAGGGCATATTCAGTAAAATATCGCATAATTCTTTCATCCTTCCGCCACTTTCTCCTGTCATGCCAATGACATACATGCCTTGTTTTTTAGCAGCTTCAATTGCTTTTATAATATTTTTACTGTTGCCGGATGTTGAAATTCCAATAAAAACATCACCGGGGCGGCCTTTTGCAATAATCATTCTGGAGTAGACCTCATCGAAACTGTAATCGTTGGCTACGGCAGTAAGATAGGAGCTGTTTACATGCAGGGCCTCGGCATAAAGCGGGGTCCTATCCTTGTAAAAACGGCCCGAAAACTCAGCCGCCAGGTGCTGTGCATCGGCTGCGCTGCCACCATTTCCAGCAAAAAGCAATTTTTTATCAGCATTGAGCGCTTCAACACAAATTTCTACTGATTTTTCAATTTCTCTCAGCAAAGCTTCGTTTTGCAAAAGTGCTTCCTTTACTTTTAAACTACTTTCGATACGTTGTTTTATCCTATTTATCATTAGTTCCTTTTTTTGAGTAACACAAAAATAGATAATTATGAAAACAATTTCGGACTAAATGTTAATTTTAATCGTAATTTTAAGATGAATGCATAGCCTATCAACAAACCAATCGCAAAGCAGATGGAATCAGCGCCTAAGAAGTTAAGATTTTTTGACTTGACCATGATTGTAATCAGTCTGGTCATTGGTATGGGAATTTTCAAGACTCCTGTAAATGTTGCTCAGAACGCACTCAGCCCATCTATATTTTTTATGGCTTGGTTTATGGGTGGATTGATTGCTTTATCGGGGGCACTTACCTATGCTGAAATTGGTTCCAGATATCCGGTCACAGGAGGATATTACAAAATATTTTCGGCATGTTACCACCCATCGGTGGCCTTTGCCATTAATTCTATTATTTTGGTATAGAATGCAGCCTCTGTTGCTGCGGTAGCTTTGGTAGGTGCTGAATATATATCAAACGTTGTATTCAGCAATGGACAAAACACTGCAGAGCTAAAAATGTGGATTGCCGGCATCTGTATACTGCTTTTTTATGGATTGAATTTGTTGGGTTTGAGAACGAGCACCTTTGTTCAAAATCTGCTGATGATGTTTAAATTAGGGCTCATGCTGCTTATCATCAGCGTACTTTTTGTTTCACCCGATGCCAATATTGCTCAATCACTTTCTACAACATCTGCTTCGGAGATGAACTGGTCCGATTTCGGATATGCAATGGGTGTTTGTCTGGTAGCAGTTTCATTTACTTATGGGGGGTTTCAGCACAGTATTAATTTTGGGGCAGAAGTCAAAAATTCGCGCATAATGCCAAGGGCAATTCTTGCCGGTATAGCAGCTGTAATCCTGCTCTATTTGGTTATTAATTATGCTTATTACAGGGTAATTGGTTTCGAAGAATTGGGAAAAGCCGAATCGATAGGAGCCCTTATGGCATCGAAAATACTAGGTAGTTCTGGTTTTACAGTAGTATCGCTGCTCTTTTTCTTTTCAGTTTTGGGTTATGTAAATGTGATGCTGCTCAGTAATCCAAGAGTTATGTTTGCAATGAGTGAAGAAGGGACCATGCCCAAATCCTTTCAACAATCGAATGCCAAAACAAAGGTATTGACTACAGCCCTCACAGTTTTCACCATTACGATTGTTATTACCTTATTTTATGCCAAAGAATTTGATAAGATTTTAGATTATATTATGTTTCTGGACAGTATTGGTATGGCATTTTCGGCTGCAACTATTTTCTTTTTTAGATACAGAAAGTTAAAACCCGATGGGCAGGAAATTTATAAAATGCCGCTCTATCCAATCATGCCTGTTTTTTATATTCTTGCTTATATTTTTATTGCATCAAGTGTTTTTGTAAAAAAACCTGATGCGGCGTTGAACGGTCTAATCATTTTTGTGGTTTTCTTTGTTATGTACTGGATTGTGCAGTATTTTAAAAATTACGCGAAAAAACCTGACTAAATGAGTATTGATAATAAGGTCGACATGTATATTTCTACCTTTCCTGAGCCGGTTCAGGATAAATTGAGAGAGATTAGAGCTGCTATTTTAGAAAATGCCTCTGGCTGCGAGGAATATATTTCATATGCAATGCCGGCATACAGGTACATGGATAAGCCTTTAGTCTATTATGCTGTGACGAAAAAACATATCGGATTCTATGCAATGCCTTCTGCTCATGAAGCTTTTGACACAGAACTTGCGCCCTACAAAAGAAGTAAGTCTTCGGTGCAGTTTCCGTTAGATAAGGATCTGCCAATTGAACTGATTACCAAACTGATCCAATACAGGGTAAATGAGAATCTGGTAATAGATAATGAGGAAGGAAAATAGTTCAATCTTTATTACTCGGATGTACTTCTTCCGCTATGTTATTTTGCTTCCTGAATAAATCAGCCATAAGGATGAGGCATAAAAAACCACTTCCCAAAACCAAAACAATCAGATTTGGAATTTGCCCTTCGATAAGGAAAAATTCATGAAGCCCTTGTATGATAATTGCTGATGCCAAACCAGTATTAAGATACCTGAAATGCTGCGATGCATCTGTAGTGAATTTTGCCATTGTAAGAAAATAAGCAAATATTACTGCAATAAACAACTGCCCCAAAATATTTAAGACTGTAACAAGGGGATGAATATAAAAATCCAGCATCATAAGCCTGGTAATTGTGATTCCAATGCTTATCCAGATACAATAAACAAGTCCGTAATCAACGGTTTTAAATTCCTTACCCGGATAGATAACTAAGCGGCAGAATAAAAATTGCAGCAACTGCATAGCGCTGCCAATCGCAAAAAGCGCGTATATAAAATTAAAAAGTGGGTCGGAATTGATCGCCCCAATTTTTATACCCATCAGTTTTATGGCATTTCCGGCAAAGGAAATTACTATGCCGGCCAGCAAGGACCAAAGTATTGCTGTGGCACTGATTTTTTTTCGGTTATGGACAAATAACAGCAAAATTGCCGGAATAGCAGTAAATCCTACAATAGTATAATCAACTAAGCTCATTGGAAGAAAAACAACAAAAGGTAAAATTAGTTTTATCTTTTGTGTGGTGACTCTTCCACATGCCAATGTATCATATAACGACCAATTATAATTGCAGCAATAAGTATGATCAGCGTAAAAATTGCCAATGCTTCGGTCATTTGCTGCATCAGGAAAAAGTCATAAAGTCCGTGTACAACAGTTGCGCTGAGTAACCCTGTTAAGAGCAGGCTGGTTCTTTTTTCAGCAGTAAATTTTGCCTTGCCTACAAAATAACCCATAATTACTGCAAAAGAAGCATGAGCGGGAACTGCAGTCAACATTCTTAAAATTGCTACATTATAGGATAATTCAACTGTTTTCTGGCTATAGACATACATTACATTTTCAAAGGTGGCAAAGCCCATACTCACCATAACTGAGTACACAATGCCATCCATCGGTTCGCAAAACTCTTTTTTGGGGAAGATATAATAGCGCAGGAAAAGATATTTGGACAACTCTTCACTGAATCCTACCACTACAACTGCAAAAATAAATGTGTTTAACGAATCTTTTCCGATGTTAAAACCCATCTTCATGCCAAATGTTTCAAGCAATATTGCAGGGAAAATGCTAAGAATGCCAAAGAGAAAACAGGCAATGAGATAGTTGTGCGGTTCGGGCTCGTGTTTGTCGCGCCACCA
>CAMDAB010000027.1 GCA_945888475.1 Saprospira grandis DSM 2844
AAAATCGACGGCAGCGAAAAGTCGCTTATTTTTTATTCAAAGGAATTGCTCGAAGACCGATTGGCTATCCTGAGCCGTTGTTTTCCTGCCGGCACGCTTCACGCAGTAGCCATCAAGGCGCAATCACATCCCGATGTGCTGCGTCATATAGTTTCACTTGGCTACGGACTCGAGGCAGCCTCCATCGAAGAGGTGAAACTGGCAATTGCTGCTGGTTGTGACAATGATAAAATAGTTTTCGATTCGCCTGTGAAAACACGCGAGGAGATTTTATACTGTCATGAATCGGTTCCCGGTCTGCATCTCAATGTAAATTCACTGTCTGAACTGGAGCGCATTCCGCAAAATTTCAGTGGCAAACTTGGTATTCGAATCAATCCGCTGGTACGGACAGATGCGCCTGAAATCTTTGATGTTGTAAAGAAAAATTCAAAATTTGGTGTGCCAATTACCAAAAAACAGGATATCATCGATGCCTGTATGAAATATCCTGTCTCGGGCCTGCACATACATATAGGATCGGGCATACGCGATTTCTCGGGCAATGTTGCCGCTGTAAAAATGATGGTAGAACTGGCCGATGAAATTAATGTGCTGAAAGGCAAGCAGCAGATCGACTGGATTGACATAGGTGGTGGCATACATTTCGAATCGGAAGACGGGGAATTCAGTGTGCGTGAATTTGCCGAAACCCTGAAAAAAGATAGCGGTATCTTCGACCGTTACAAGGTTATTACAGAATATGGTGCCTATGTGCACAAGCACAACAGTTTTGCTGTTTCGCGAATCGAGTATGTGTTGGAATCGGAGCTGAAAGATATTGCCCATACTGCCTTTATTCACCTTGGTGCCGATCTCTTTCTGCGCAAGGTCTATTCCTCGCTGCCAATACATTATCCCTGCTTTGTCATGGGCAAATCTGATTGCGCTGCCGAAGAAAAATACAATATCGCCGGTCCGCTCTGCTTTGCAGGCGATTATCTCTATTACGACCTTCCGCTTCCAAAACTATCAGAAGGCGATTTATTTGTGATTAAAGACATTGGCGCCAATACTTTGAGTATGTGGTCGAGGCATTGCAGTAGGGAAGAGCCGGAATTTGTGTTATGGGGGGGGTAGTGTAATTCAACTCCTCACCCTAATCTTCGAATGTCCATTTCCCCCCGGGATCACCTCTATATGCGTGCCGATGCGCTCTTTTAGCTCGGCCATATGCGAGATGACGCCGATGACCTTGCCTTCGTTTTGCAGATTTGTGAGTGCACCGACAGCCAGGTCCAGGTATTCGGTATCGAGGGTGCCAAAGCCCTCGTCGATGAACATAGTGTCGATACGCATATTTTTACCTGCCATATTGGCTAGGCCTAGTGCCAGTGAAAGTGAAACGACAAATTTTTCGCCACCCGATAAGTTGGCCGAGGTTCGTTCCTCTCCATTCTGATATTTGTCAATCACTGAAAGGTCGAAGGGTTTTGAGCTGTCGTTGATGCGTTTCAGCAGGTAGCGCTCCGACAGTTTTTGCATTTGTTGATTCGACAGCGAAATAAGGTGTTCAAAGGTCAGCGATTGAGCAAAATTGCGGAATTTATTACCATCGGAGGAACCAATGAGTTCCTCGAGGACTTCCCATTTTTGTTGAATGGCTTCCTGATGTGCAATTTGCTGCAGCAACAATTCAAATTTTTGCTGATTTCCAGCATTGGTTAGCAGAATCTGCTTGTCTGAGCCAATTTTTTCATTCAATTCTTTCTGCAATTGTTTTTTATTGCTCAGTTCCGATTCGATTGTTTCAGCGTTTTTATCGCTCAACTTTTGTCCTGTTTTTTCTACTAGTTCTTTTTCCTTTTGGTTGATAAGGGCCTTACATTTTTCGAGGGCGATTCCCGATGCGTTATTTTCCATTTCTGCAGCAGCTTTGGCGGTTTCGGCGGCGCTAATCTGGTTTTTAACACGATTTTCTTCCGCATCGGCTAGCTTGTCGCCGAAAATTGCTATACGCTCTGTCACAAGTTGCTGTATAACAGCTTCGAGTGTTGCTTTATCGCGCTGTCTTGTTTCCTGACTATCTTGCAGCGCGTCGAGTTTTTGATTGTCGAGGCCAATATTAGCCAGCAAATGATTAATTTCATTCCTGAGTTCCTCCTTTGCTGATCGATTTACATTAAAGGCATTCAGTTTATTGCGCAATTCCTCTATGTTAATGGCGCCATATACTGCAAATTTATTTTGTAGTTCGATTAGTGCGGCTTCATATCTTTCCTGCTGCAATACACACTGCTCTTTTTTAGCTATAAAATCCTGATCGGCTAGGAAATAATGCTGTTTTAGCTCTTCTTTTTTACGAAGGCTGTTTTCCGATTTTTCCTTGAGCTGTTCCAGTTCCTTAGCTATTTCCTGCAGACTTTCATTTTTCTTGCTCAGGTCAATAATCGTCGCATTCAGATTATTGAGATCAGCTCTTTTTGCGACAATAAGTTCGTTAAGAAAAGTTGTTTTTGTATCTGTTTCGGGTAGGTTAAAATCGGGATATTGCTTACAAATTTCCCCAAGAATATCCTTGCTTTTTACCAGATTAGCAGCGTGTAATTTTTCGCTTTTTTCTTTGTTGCTGCGTGCATTTGCCAACTTAGTTGCTGCAGTTGCCTCCTTACCCAGATTGAGTTGAATTGCTTTGTTCTGTGCCTCAAACTCAGTATTCAATGTAGCCAATTCGATTTCTTTGCTTCCCAATTGCGGTAAATTATGCTCGGCAAAAGGGTGCTCGGTCGAACCACATAGCGGACAGCTTTCGCCATCGACAAGCAGTTTGCGTTGCGCTTCCAAAGATAAAATGCGCTTCGTCAGCTGAATATTTTCATTCAATAGCTGGATTTGTTCTTGTAACGTAGCAGCATTTTTCCCATTTTCTGCCAGCGTCAGGGCGAGTTCCTGTCCTTCTTTTTCAAGATCGGCAATCTGAGTAGTATTGCTATTGATATCGCTTTGTTGTTGCACTATTTCAGTTTCGACGTCGAAGAGCGATTTTAATAAAATGCCAAATTCGGTAATGGCAGTTCGCTGAATATAAAGGTCCTCAAGCTTTTTATTATCAAATAATTGAGCAATTTCTGCTTTTAGAGATTCAAGCTCAGTCTGCTTTATTTTTAAATTTGTTTCATTTGCAGTATGTTTTTTCTCAGCCTCAGCATAAGCTTCTTTTTTTAATGAAAAATCCCGTTCCAAAAGCGCTATTTGCCCTTTTTTGTCATTTAAATCCAGTAAGGCATTGTTGAGCAAGGTCTGTTCATTTTCGATGGCTACAAAATTTTCAGGTAATGTTTCCAGCCCGATGTTGTCTGAAGCCCATTTTTCATTGCTTTTGAGCTGCTCCTTTAGTTTTTCTAATTTTGCCCGCTGATTGTTGAGATCCTGGGTTGTTGCTTCAATTTGTGCTTTGTCAGCTGATATTTTATCAAGTAGTGGTTTCAGATCCGCTTCTTTTTGAGCAATTTTAGCATCAGCTAACCTTACAATGAGGAGAATAGGAGTAAGGTCGTCCTGTTCCTTTCTCAAAATAGCCAAATTATTTAAGGCCTGATTCAGTTGTTCTGAGGCGACATGTAAATTTTCCTCTAAGCGGGGCAAATTTGCCTTTTCTCCGGCAAGCTGATGTTCAAGTTTATGAAGGTCTTCTAACCAGCGAAGCGATTTGTCAAGATCTGTAATAGCCGATCCGATAGCTTTAATTTCCTGTTCGGCATTTTTAATTTCCGCTTCTTTGGCGGCTTTTTCTTCCTCGTTCAAAACCGAGATGCCCTGCTTTTGACTTTTCAGATCAGCCAGTTTTTTATCTTCAATTTTGTATCGTTCATTAGCGTTTAATGAAATTTTGGCATAGATCTCGGTACCAGTTATCCTTTCAAGCAGTTTTCCTTTTTCTCTGTTGTCGGCTTCCAAAAAAGCTGTAAAATTGCCCTGCGCTAAAAGGACAACTTTGGTAAATTGATCGAAATTGAGGCCCAGAATATCGACAATTTTTTTGTTGACAGCCTCTGCCTTGTCTTCAATTATTTTATCGTTGACATCGGCAAGTCTTCGTCCTACATTATTCAGTTTGCCATTCCTGTTCAGATTCTGCATCCAGGATGCCTTCCAAACCTGTCCGCCTTTCTCGAATATCACCTCAGTAAAACAATCTTTCTGGCCCTTTGTCATCAGTTCATTGTTCGAACCCGATACTGAAATCCTGGGTGTTCGGCCATAGAGCGCCAATGCAATTGCATCGAGAATGGTGGTTTTGCCCGAGCCTGTTTTACCTGTTATGGCAAAAATTCCATTGCTGAATTCCGGCCTGGTAAAGTCAAGTTCGTTTTCACCCGAAAGTGAATTGATGTTTTTAAACCTAAGTTTTAATATTTTCATGTTGGATTATGCTTCATTGTTGATTCCATAAAGTATTTCATTGTACAGCTGTCGCAGATAAAGCCGGTCATCATCGGGTTTATTGCTTTTTTCGAGCAGCTTTTCAAATACCATTTCGGGTTTGAGTTCATCGAGGCTATAGGTCGTATCGTCCGAGCTGAGATAAATCTGCAAATTAAACTCGGTCTGCCTTTTCAGGACCTCAATGTTGCTATCGGCCGTTATTTCATCGAGCCAATCGCTCAGATTTGAAAAGAATTCCTTGCCATTATAAGTTACTTCAATCCAAATTGAATTTTTACGTGCTTTCAGTTCTTCTATGCGATTTTTAATCAGTTCCTTGTCACCTTTTATCGACTCCAATTGCTGAAAAACGGGAATCTCGAGCGTTTCAATTTTTAAATCCGGATTAAATTCAAGCATATAGACCAATTTTGTTTGTCCTGCCTCGCCAAATCCCATGGGAATAGGGGAGCCGCAGTAGCGTATATGCTTTTTTAATACAGAAGGGATATGATAATGCCCCAATGCTACGTATTGAAAAGTAGCCGGGAAGATATCGGTACTCACAGCTTCGATGTTACCAATATAAGTATCGCGAACCTCATCATCCCCCTCGCTTTTAATGCCAACCGACATATGACCAGTTGCGATAATTGGAATATTTTTGCCGATTTCGCTGCGTTTTTGCTCAGCTAAAGCAGCAATTTTTTCATAATGCCTGCGGATACTGTCATTCACTTTTTTTGAACGGTCGCTGTATGCCTCACCCTCCACGAAGCGGCTCACATCGCGTTCTCTGAGGAAGGGAACCGCACAAACGATAAGTGCAGGCTTGCCATCGCTATCGTTCACTACGATAATCTCATCTTCTGTTTGCTCATCTATAGCACCAACCACAGTTACGTCCAGGGCTGCCAAAATATCTTTTGGAGCATTCAAGAAACTCGCTGAATCGTGATTGCCGCCCACCACTATTACTTTTCTACAGCTAGTATTTCGCACCCTTACAAGAAAATCGTAATACATTTTTTGCGATTGAATACTGGGCGCTGAAGTGTCGAATATATCACCTGCCACAATGAGCAGCTCAATATTTTGTTCGCTGATGCTATTTAGTAACCAATCGAAAAAGGCGCTATGTTCAGTATGTCGATCTGCTTTGGTATAGAGCGACTTTCCAAGGTGCCAGTCGGAGCTGTGTAAAATTTTCATTAGAATTGTATATTGTAAGGTTTTGTTGTAGTCGATTTTTTATTTACAACTCAAAAGCTTGTTTAGTTCCAAAAGTTCTAAATGTTTTTGTTTTTTTTTTAGTTTTTAAAATAGGGCATGGTGAAATTTTTCAGGGTGAAGGTATTTAAAATTTGTGACGCTGAAGCTTTTTTTAGTAAATTGTTTTGGATGGGTAAATTTTTATATATTTGTAAAATAAAATTTATGAATGGATGAAATTTATGTCTAATTAACCATTCAATCTGTCCAGCAGTTTTAAAGATGCATTGGAGAAATCTAAAGAGATTTTAAGTGAACCCTTTAATAAAAATGTTCTCTTTTGAAAGTAAAATTCACCACAGATTACTCAGATTTACACAGATATCCTCATGGATTTAAATGATTTATCTTATAAAATTATTGGATGTGCATACAAAGTTCACTCAGAACTTGGCCCCGGATTGTTAGAGTCAACTTATGAGGTATGTTTGGAGTATGAACTGAATAAAATTGGGCTAAAAGTGGAAAGGCAAAAAGAACTGCCTTTAGTTTATGATAAAGTCAAGCTAGATGCGGGCTACCGAATTGATTTATTGGTGGAAAATCAAATTATTCTGGAATTAAAATCTGTCGAAGCAATTGATCCAATCCATAAAGCGCAAGTAATGACATATTTAAAATTATCTGGTTTAAAACTAGCATTGCTCTTAAATTTTAATGTAATGGATATGAAAAAAGGTATAAACAGAATTGTTATGTGATGAAATATAGGGCGTTTGACGTACCAGCACAGATTAACACAGCATAAAAGTATCTTCGTGAAAAACTTGTAAAAATTTTATGTGGTTGAAAAATACATAAAATATTCACCACAGATACCACCGATTAACAAAGATAGGCTGGATTAAATCTGTGAAAATCTGTGCTAATCTGTGGTGAAAAATGAAATATAGATGTCGGGCTTATGCTTACATCAAGGAGTATTATTAAAAGACTAACAAACCTACTTCACCTCTATCAGCAGTCTAAAACCTGTGAAATTGTTATTTTCATCCGGTGGGAGATCATGGTAGAATTTTTGTTTTAAGTAACCAGTTTTACAAGAACTGCTATCAGACAAAAAAGCTCCTCCTTTTTCCTGTTCTTTGTCTAATGTGAGATCTGTATCAAAATTTCTGTCTTTGTTACAGAATTCAGCCACATTGCCTGCCATATCGTAAAGCCCTAGTTCATTGGGTTGTTTTTGAGCTACTTCATGGGTTGAATTATTACTATTGCGATTGTGCCAGGCTACTGCATTAAGGTCATTTGAGCCGGGGTATTTCGAGGCTATATTCATTATTCCACCTCTTGCAGCATATTCCCATTCGCTGAGTGATGGCAGCCTGTATTTACTTTTAGCGGATTTGTTTATTTTGGTCAGAAAGGCATTAATATCACTTCTAGTTATGTTTTCTACAGGACAGTTAGGGCAGGAGTGAAAAGATGGATTACTACCCATCACTTTTTGCCATTGTGCCTGAGTTATTTCTGTTTTTCCAATAAAAAAACGCTCAACTTCTGCTTGGGCACTATCGCAATTGACGCCCAAAATATTATTTTTTTTGCAGGGTTGCTCTTGATCATGTGTATTTCCTGCAATGTAAGATCCGCCATTTACCAAAACAAATTCACCCAAAATATCATCACTTAGGGTTTTGATTTTTGAACCTGCGTGACATGAAAACAGGGTCATTAAAACAGGCAAAGTAAAAAAGCTAATTTTTAGAATGGCGTATTTCATTTATCTTTTGTTTTAATGTTATTTGTCTATTTGACAGAATTTTCCTATCTTTTTTTATTTCTTGCACTTTCAATTTTTTTACTCAGTTCCTCCCTTTTTACCTTCCAGTATTCATTATAGCTATATGGTTGCAACGAAAATCCTTTAGGATAGATTTCTGTCGCTTCGGTGGAAGGATGTACCAGATTTACTAATTCGTTTTGAGCTTTTTCCAGCTCATCGTCAATGATATATTTATTAATAAGCTCATATTTTTTTTCCAATTCGACCGAAACTTTCTGAGCCTCATTGGCGGAGATGCTATCCATGATGCTGACAGGAATAACATAAAATATAAGCGCAGCAGCAATAATCGTAATGGCAATGGCGACATAAAGACGACTTTGTTCTCCCTTTTCGTCTTTTACCATCAGCCAGCTGAAAAAATTACTCAGGCCTCTGCCTGAGGGCTTGTTTTTTATCTTTTCGGTTTTGGTTTTACCGGTTCTGATCATTTCGAGCAGATCAGCCGCTGCATCATCGTCTGCTTTGATGTTCAGGCAAAATTGGGTATGTTTTTCGGCCAGTTTTTTGAAGGAATTTTCCTTGGTTTTTTGCCAAAAGGCAAAGTAGCATGCTGCAAGGCCAATATTCACTTCATAGTTATTCGGACTGATAATCTGTGCCGATTTCAGTTGCTTGAGTGCATCGTCATTCAGGCCTCTTTTCGAGAACTGCTTTGCGCGGCTCAGATAGTCTTTGAGGGCTGATATAAGCGTATTGTATTCTCTTTCGCTCAGACCAGTGGTGAATAGCATTTCACGGTATTCCTCATCAGAATAGTACTCAGCCAATAATTTGTCTTCAAATTGATTGAGTTTTAGTATAATTTCATCTGCTTTGTTCATTGTGGCATTTTTGCTATCTTAAAAAAGGCATTCCGAATTGCTTACGGAATGCCTTATACTTATGATTTAAAAATCAGTTTAGTCCTGACGTTTTTCATATTTAATCTGAACACGCTCTGCCTCTGATTTGTCCATACCGATTTTATCAGCAAAGGTATAGATTTCCTCTCTCGACATTTTGCCACTTGTTTGAATAGCAGTTTCAATAGTATAATCCTGAGCTAATTTTAAGAGACTATCTCTTGTTTTGTCATTCATATTCATGTGTAGGGCAACTTCAAAAAGCTTATTTTTTTCACTTTCGTCAAAGCTTCTGTCGGTGAAAGTAACAGCGCAGGCAATCATAAATACATTTTCCTTTCCTTCGCGGGTAACTTCTTCCAATTCAACTTTTGATAGCGATGCAGCACGCATTAGTTCAGGGAAGGTTCCGGTATCTTCATCCAAGAACTCATTGAAGAATTCTTTTTCTTCGGGTGATATAGAACCATCAGCTTTTGCCAATTCAAGTAGGAGACGGGCAAGGGTTTTTTTATCATATGGAGTAGTCAAAGGATTTGCTTTTAACCTTCTTTCAAATTCAGAAAGTCTGCGGGCGATTTTCCATTCTTTTATTTCTTGGTCGAAATAGAAATTAAAACTGATTCGTTCGAAAGCATCAACTACTGCATCTTGTTTATCTTTTGCGGAGTAATTGGCACCTGAAGTTTGTGAACGTACCACCTCGTTACCAACCATGGCTGCTGTGTTTCCTGCTATACCACCACCCACGGCAGAACGTATAACACGCATGAGGGTAGAGCGCATACGACTGACGAGGTTCAGTTTTACCATTCCCTGAATTTTATTGCCGGTATCCTTACTGTCAATTTTTACTGAATATTTCGATTCGAATACTTCACCTTCTACTTTGAACTTACAGTTCATAGTACTTCCGTCCAATTTTTCCTCTAGGATAATGGGTTTGATGAGGTCGTAGGTGATTTCCATTTCATTTTCCATGTTAAAAGGGCTTTTTTTGAGTTTTAAAATAGATTCCTATGCAATAATACTATTTTTTTCTAAATGGCGCAAATAAGAATTTAAATAGCAATAAAAAAAGGTGCGGTTTTGATGCCGCACCATGTAGAATATTTTGAAATTTTTGTCGCTTTACTTGCCGACCGTAACTTTTTTGCTTTGAATTTTACCGTCTTCGCTTCTTAGTAAAATCAGATACATGCCACCAGCCTGTTCAGAAATGTCAACAGGTATTTGCATGCTTTGCTGACCGCTCAGATTCCATTCACGTAGTTTTCTGCCTAATACGTCGACTAATTCAATGCGCAGGTTCTCAGCAGTTGAGAGTTCTATTTGAATGATAAATTCACCACTGTTGGGATTTGGCATCACATTGAAACTTTCAACAAAGTTGATTTCATCTGTAGAGGAAAGAATCATGTTCACAGTTTCTGTCGAATTGCAGCCATTTGCATCGGTAATCGTTACAGCGTATGTGCCAGGTGTAAGATTATTCAGGTCCTGCGTATTGGCACCATTGCTCCAAGCATAAGTGTAGGGGGCTGTTCCTCCGCTAACCGTCAGATCGATACTGCCGTTATTGCCGTTGCTGTTTGTGAAACTTACCGAGCTGTTAAGTGCAGCAGGAGAGCCAACAGTAAAGCTTGCAGTTGAAGCACAACCGTTGGCAGCGCTTACTGTTACAGTGTAAGTTCCTGCACTGAGATTGGCGATATTCTGCGTATTAGCAGCATTGCTCCAGCTGAAAGTATATGGAGCGCTAGCACCGCTTGCAGTGACGGCAATCGTTCCATTTGTAGCGCCGTTGCAGCTAACGTTGCCTGCATTTCCACTAATGGTTGGACCGCCAGCAATATTCACAGTTGTTTGTGCTGTCTGTTCGCAGCCATTAGCATCAATAACAGTTACCGTGAATGTACCTGAACTAAGTCCGTTAACAGTGCTGCTGTTGCCGCCATTGCTCCAACTAAAGCTGTATGGAGCTGTTCCACCATTTGCTGTAGCTGTAGCTGTTCCGCTGTTGTTTTGACAAGCTGTTGAATTTGATGTTGCCCCGGCAGTGAGTGCCGATGGCTGTGTTATCGTAAGATTTTGTACGCTGAAACAGCCGTTGATGTCAGTCACAGTCACTGTAAATGTCCCTGCACAGAGATTATTTCTTACCCCACCTGTTCCGGCATCACTCCAATTGTAAGTGAATGGTGCTGTTCCGCTTAGTGGTGTAATTACTGCAAAGCCATTACAGGTTCCGTTACATCTGGCAGCTGTAGAATTTACTGAGCTATTGATTGAACATGAGCTGCAATTATTGGCTACATTTACTGTTCCATTAGTCGTACAGCCGTTGGCATCGGTAACCGTAAAGCTATAGTTGCCTGGAATCAATGAATTAATAGTTGCTCCGCTACCACCATTGCTCCAGCTAATCGTGAAAGGTGCTGTACCTCCACTCACAGTTGCTGTTGCTGTACCATTGTTACCAGCACAGCTTACGCCAGTTGAAGTAGGCGCAGCAGACAACACTGCAGGTTGTGTAATCGCAACAGTACCGATTGTAGCAACACAGCCCAAACCATCGGTAACAGTCACACTATAATTTCCGGCAACAACAGCACTGATATCTTCAGTTGTTCTGCCATTGCTCCACAAATAAGTATAAATTCCATTTCCGCCACTTACCGAGATATTTGCAGCACCGTTTGCACCACCATTACAGCTTACAGCCGTAATGTTCGTAACAGAAGCTGAAGGCGTACCGACTGAACTGATTGCAATAGGTCCGTTCGTTAATGAGCAACCACCCTGGTCAGTTATGGTAACTGTATAGTTTCCTGCACTCAGTCCATTGATATCCTGCGTGTTGGCACCGTTACTCCACTGATAGGTATAGGCACCGTTTCCACCTGCTGCATTTATGTCAATGCTGCCCGCAGTAGAACAAGTTGCATTATTGACGCTTACCGTGCTGCTGCTCAATACAGTTGCAGGTTGACTGATATTAAAGCTTCTTGTGGTTGAACATCCGTTAGCATCGCTAACGGTTACAGTGTAAGCGCCAACAGCAAGTCCTGAATTTGTAGCTGTTGTTCTACCATTCGACCAATTAAATGTGTAGCCTGCGGTTCCTCCACTTGCTGTTACTGTCGCAGATCCGTTACTCCCACCTACGCAAGCAACATTTACAGTTGAACCTGCAGTTGTTGTAAGTGCTGAAGATGGTTGTGTTATTGTAATAGTTCTTGTTGTAATACAAGCATTAGCATCGGTAACAGTTACTGTGTAAGTTCCTGCCGCAAGTCCTGTATTCGTGGCAGTTGTTCTTCCATTAGACCAGTTAAAGGAATAGGCTGAAGTTCCGCCAGTAGCATTTACTGAAGTTGAACCATTATTACTTCCAAAACATGCTACATTTGTAGTTGTGCCCGTTGTTACGGTAAGAGCAGAAGGTTGAGTGATGGTAATACTCCGTGTAGTTACACAGCTGTTGTTATCAGTAACTGTAACAGTGTAGGTGCCAGCGGCCAAACCTGTATTCGTGGCAGTCGTTCTTCCGTTCGACCATGCATAAATATAAGGTGCAGTTCCTCCAGAGCCTGTAACTGTTACAGCTCCATTGGTTCCTCCATTACAGCTTACATTTGCTAAAGCACTGCTGGTTGAACTAATAGCACATGCAGATGGGGTAGCCACGCAAACCTGTAGTGACCATGCAGTGAGTGAGCCGGCATCCTGATCAAATGAATCTATTACGGTCAGTGTCCAGGTTCCATTGGGATTTTGATTGTTGTAAGCGGAAAGCGGATTTACTGGTCTGTAGAAATTGCCGTCAGTAGGTGGGCAAGGTAATACAGTATTGGTAGAAGCGTCATCAAATTTAATGTTCCAATTGTCCTCGTCATTGCAAATTCTTCTAAAAAGTGTTACAGTTGTATTTCCCGGGCTGCGAAGACGGAAAATCAGGTCGTTGATCCAGCTGTGAGTCCCAACAAGATTTGTAACATTTACATCTGTTATTGTTCCGGTGATTGGAATGTTAAGTGTTGAGTTAATAGTTTGTACACCTGTTGCAGAAATTGCCAGCGGCACATTTGTACTAGCGTAAGTACTGCATGTTGACATGGTAAATGAGAATGCAGCTGATGCAGGTGCTGTTCCACAACCGGTCACAGCTATTACTCTCCAATAATAGGTTGCTCCCCCAGTCAATGTAGCTGCCGATGTATAAGCATTGGTAGTAACAGTGTCTGTGTCAACAATATTTGTGAAAGCAGCGTTCGATGAAATTTGTACGATGTAGGATACGCCGGCACCGCTAGCAGCAGTCCAGGTAAATGAAGCTGGATTATTGACTCCAATGGCCGCATTTGCAGGTGTTAGCAAAGTAACAGCTGTAGGAGCGGTTGAAGAAACAATTAGCGTAAGATCCTGTGTTTTTGTACCCGAAGTACTGTTCGCCGTCAGTGTTATCGTATAAGTTCCTGGTGTAACAGAACCGATGTTTCCAATTGTAAGTGTTGTTGTGCCGGTTGGAGTAACAGGGTTGGTACTGAAATTGGAGCTAGCTCCGGCTGGTAATCCTGCAAGGGTAAAATTAACAGCAGTGTTGTAGCCACCTATTGCACCTACATTGATCGTATAAACAGCACTTGTAGGCTGGCAAACGGCAACTGTTGTGTTAGGTATTGTAATTGTATAATCGCTGGTTGCAGCAGTTATGGTAAAGTTATTGTTCGAAATATCGAAGAAATAACCGTTTGAACAACGCACCATGATGCGGCATGTAGTTGATGGCGTGTTTGGTACATTAATTACCTGTGTTCCATCATTCGGGGTATTAGCCAAAATAACCGTATAGGTTGCGCCTCCGTTTGTCGATAATAAAATATTCACATTGGCACAGCTTACAGGTGCATTCGTAGTATTTGCAACACTCCAGGTTACTGTTTGTGTGCTATTGCCGGGCCATGTAATTCCAGTTGCCGTAGGGTTAGTTACTTCGAAAGGACCAGAGTTAGCATCAACAGCCACTGCAACATTGGCCGAAGCTGTACAACCACCTCCAGGTGCATTGTCGCGAACAGCAACTCTGAAATTCATTGTTCTGGCAACTGATGGTAAAACCTCCCAGGTAAAAGGGCCGTTCGTCGCCAAAGAAGCAAGACTTGGGAAATAACGGGTTGGGTTAGTTGTAGGATCGAAGGTTCTGAAATTTGGACCACCAGTAGCTGTTGCCACAGGCGCTTGTGTAGATGTCTGATTGTTCATCTGTTCCCAGCAGTAAGTAAGTACATTGCTTGCGTTGGCATCAGCACCATTTGCTGTAAGTGCAAAAGGCGTGCTGCGTGGTACGTTTACGGTAGCAGCAGCTACAGTTACTGTTGGATTTGCGTTGGCCAATGTAGTTTTTACAGGGCAAGTATGACCGGCACCTGTAATAAATGCACCAATTTCCTGGAGACTAATATTGTGAAAATAATCGTCGGAGTTATTCTGTACGTTAGGCGCACAAATACCAGCATAGCCCATGATAGTTGATGCCGAACCGGGTTCCATAGCTGTTGCAGTGTTTCTGTTACAGTTATTATTTTGTGTATGGTTTCCACCGAACTGATGTCCCATTTCATGTGCTACATAGTCAATGTCGAATGGGTCGCCAACTGGTGTGGCACTTCCGGTTACGCCTCTTGCTTTTCCGCTTGAGCTACAAACTGATCCCAATTGAGCGATACCGCCGCCGCCTGTGGAATACACATGCCCAATGTCATAATTGGCACCACCAATGACATTGGTTAAGTTGGTCTGGTTTTCATTCAACATAGTGCCACCATTGTTATTGGTGTACGGATCGGTACCAGCATTGGTGTAAATAATTAAATTATTATTGGCAATGATGTTCATTCTAATAGCCATGTCTTTTTCATAAAGGCCATTTACACGATTCATTGATGTATTCATAGCTGCAAGCGCACCAGCAACAGTTCCCCCGTGAAAAGCAGTATACTCTCCGGTACAGGCAAGTGCCAGTCGGTAAGTTCTTAGCTCGCATGAGCCATAAGCCGATTTTAAATCGGGTAGGGGATTAGTTCTTCCATGATCATAATAATCTGTTACACCGCACTCAAAAGATTTAGGGCCAGAGCTGGCAAAATCTTTTTTACGGTAGATAACGTAGTGCTCAATATCGCCACCCCCAAAACTGTAAGGGTCGATATAAACTGTACTTTCTCCGGGAATAAGAATCATTGCATGAAATCCTTGAGGTGTTAAGTCGAAACGGACAAAAGACCCCGGATTTTCGACACCATAACCTGCATAGGTCGTAATTTCAGGAAATTGCTCTGCAAGCTCAGGCGCCATGATGGGAGATTCTACAATATCGAAACTTTGCATGCTGCCATCCGGCATTGGAAGTTCAAGATATGTCTTGGTCATTTGAGCCACTGGTGTGAATTCCATTGGAGAAAGATTTAAAATTTCTCTCAAAGAAGACAAATTCAGTTTCATTGTCCGATATTTGTGCGGAGTAATATAGCGTTTTCCTACTTTTGGAATTTGCTTTTCGCCGATTTCGGACCAAAGACTGCTATTGCCTTTAAATTGTTGTGCATTTGAACTTAAAAACAGCATCAAAAATGCTGACATAAGTAAAATTGATTTGTTGAAAAACTTCATAATCAGATTTTTTTCAGATGTTTTTATTTGAGATTCAATGACATAACATTAAAAAATGCGAATAGTTAAATTTTAAGTTTAATATTATGTTTGTTTAATGGCAAATTTACAAAATTATTTACTTTGTTTGCAAACATTTAAAGGGCTTAATTTTAGTTCTTGGTTTTTCTTTGTGATTAAATTCTAATTTTAGTTGTGTTATCGATTCTCATACCGGTTTATAATTTTGATGTAAGATCTTTAGTTGTCCGCCTGCAGCATCAGGCTGAAAATTCTATGATAGCATTCGAAATAATCTGTCTGGATGATAATTCGGACTTGCACTACTTTGAAATTAACCGTGAAATTGATGCATTGAGCAATGTAAAATTTACACGACTTAATAATAATATTGGTAGAGCAGCTATCAGAAACAGATTGGCAGCAATGGCAGCTTACGAATACCTTTTATTTATGGATTGTGACAGTATGCCCGAAACGGATGTATTTATCTTTAACTATGCAGCCTTTTTATCAGCAAATGCTGTGTTATATGGGGGTAGGACCTACAGCCCCGAAAAGCCATTTAAAAAGGATTTGTTTTTTCATTGGTTTTATGGGAGCAAAAGAGAGGTGAGAACAGCTCAACTAAGATCCGAAAATCCTTATAGTTCATTCATGACTAATAATTTCGTCATTCCCAAAAAAATAATGCTCGAAATTGGCTTCGATGAAAGTCTGAAACAATACGGGCATGAGGATACTGTTTTTGGTCTGGAACTAAAGAAAAGAGGCGTGCATATTCACCACCTGAATAATCCTTTGCGCCACACTGGCCTTGAAACTGCTTCGGTTTTTCTTAGAAAATCGGAACAGGCTATAGAAAATCTGTTGATGCTGATGCAAAAACACGAACTGCATGCTGAAATTAAACTGCTTCGGTATTTTGTAAAAGCCCAAAAATGGGGATTACATCCATTTATCTACCTTTGGTTTTATCTTTTCAGAACCTTCTTGAAAGCCGGGCTCTTAGGTGCAAATCCAAATTTAAGGACCTTCGATTTATATAAACTGGGTTATATGGTTTACAATAAATCAAAGCTTAAGAAATTCGCTAAATCCTAAATTTTCAGGACTCAGACAGATAGTTGATGATGTTTTTTCTGAAACTGGTATCTTTTTCGTCTAAATGTATGAGCTGTTCTTCAAAGTCGAAATTAATGAACATCTCAGCATGCAGGTTTTTGCTGTCCATAAAAAGTTTGAAACTGTACTTACCGCTGCTGTAGTCTATAGCTTTCTCATTGAGGTTGCAAATCAGGAATGGCGGCAGATTTTCTTTCAAGCGGGCATTTTTTTTGACTTTATACAAGGTTGACATTGCATTGAGCAGTGCATTACTTTCATTTCCCAATGATTCAATTTTGATTCCATCTGGAACAAAAACCTTGCTGAAATCAAATTTTTCAATATCAATACCAGCAGGAAGTCCTTTTTTGAGCGCAATTTTTAGCCCCACTATCTGCTCGCGGTAAAAGCCTTTTGCAAGGTAATAGTAATATGTTTCATCCTCTGTCCGCGCTGAGATTTTGAGTTGCAAGTCGGCAAAACTCGTTTTGTTGTCCAGTTTACTGCAGATGTCTGTTAATAGTTCCATGAATTATTTGTTTAATTTGTTTGAACAAAAAAGTTTTCAAAAGCAAATATAAAAACAAATAATTGCAAAATCAAGTCAATTTTTCAAGTTTCGCAAAATTTTTTGCAAAAACTGCAGGCATTTTTACCGAGAAGGCTCTCTGGCTTTTGTATATTAATGATTTTTCAGCCTCATCCTGATATCGATCTGCCAAAACGTTGAAAACCCAACGCGATGGTCTGGCATTGCCTTCCATGATAACTGGCCCTTCTGTACTAAGCAAAAAATCAAGGCCAATTTCTGCAAATTCGCCAAATTTCTGTTCAATTGCCATACAAGTGTCGAAGCTGATTTTTTTGACTTGCTCCAATATAGAGGAAGTTGAAAAATGCAAAACTTCTTCAAGCCATTCTGCTATTTCTTCAAAGGCTAAAGCTGTGCCTCCCGATTGCAGATTGGAGACATTGGAGCCTGCTTGCCCCTGTCTGAGTGCCATGCCGCTAATCTGGTAATTGCTTCCTCCTTGATTTTGGATTAATACTCTAAGATCAATTGGCGCATTCTCAAAATCAAAAATTTTTGCTTTGGGCTGAATAAAGTATTGTGCTGATTTTATCTTTTCTGATAGAAAATCTTTCAGCAGCGGCAAAGATTCAAAATGCCAGTTTTCATCGTTAAGATGATTGTTTAAGGCAAAGCCTACTTGCGTTTTTTTAACAACATAAATTCCAAGTCCTCCACTTCCGCTCTTTGGTTTGATGAAATAGCTGAACTGTTTTTCGAAAATTCCTACCGTAGCAAGCGATTCGAAGGGCAATACTTCGAGTGTGGGTAATTTTCTTTCCTGCAAAAAGTGATGGAAAGCTGCTTTATCATCGCAGAGCAACGCCATGTCAACAGGATTCAGCACTTTAAGAGATTCGTCTTTCAGAAATTGTCTGAAATTGGCTAATTCTTTACGTTCTGTTTCCAGGGCGCTGAATGCCCTGTCGTAGATCAAATCGGGTCTTTTTTGTTTTTGACGTTGCCAATTGCCATTGTCAAAAAACCAGCCCTCGATTTCATTTTTATAAATATCGAAAGGGGAGAAGAAGAAAAAATTCAGCTCCAAATCAGCAGCGGCATTCACCATATCCTCGAAGAAAAAACGCTGTTTGCCGTATGGAGGCCATTCGGACTGTTCGAGTGCAGTGATGCCTAAGGTCGGGAACTTTATCATTTGAATTTTCAGATGCCAGCTTTTCTTGCCAAGGCCTCTTCCACATATTGGAATGTTGATAAAATCTCAGGTTTGCCATCGATGACCGCAACATTGTGTTCGAAATGTGCCGATGGTTTTCCGTCGGCTGTGACGATGGTCCAGTTGTCGGAGGTTTTCATCACTCTGGCTGTACCCATATTAATCATGGGTTCAATGGCGATAGTAAGGCCATTTTTAATGACTTTACCCTGTCCTCTATTTCCAAAATTAGGCACTTCTGGCGATTCGTGCATTTTTTTACCTAAGCCATGACCTACGAGTTCGCGTACCACACCATATCCATGAGCTTCGGCATAGGTTTGGATAGCATAGCCTATGTCTCCAATCCTGTTGCCACTTGTTGTAGCTTTAATACCCAGATAAAGACATTCGAGCGTTACATCGAGTAATTGCTGTTTTTCTTTACTGATGGGACCAACCGCAAAAGTATAGGCATGATCGCCATAAAATCCATTCATAAGTACACCGCAGTCCACGGCGATGATATCTCCTTCTTCTAAAGGTCTGTTTGTTGGCAAACCGTGAACAACCTGTTCGTTTACCGAGGTTAAAATAGTGCTTGGGCAACCGTATAATCCTTTAAAACCTGGTTTTCCGCCATTGTCACATATAAATTCTTCCGCTAGTTGATCTAGTCGGTTTGGCGTAACTCCCGGCTCGATTTCTGCAGCAATCATTCCCAACGTCTTGGACACAAGCAAAGCACTTTTGCGCATTAATTCTATTTCGTCCCTGGTTTTATAGTAGATCATTGTGTTGTTTTTGAAAAAAGATTTGCAAAGGTATAAAAAAACGCCGAAGCATTTTGACTTCGGCGTTAGAATTTTAAGTGTTCATTTGATTATCTGCTAATAACAAGGTAACCGCTTTCAGGATTTGAACCATCTCCAAAATCGAGTACATAGAAATAAGCGCCATCCGGGAGGCTATCACCATTATACATTCCATCCCAGCCATTTGGTTCGCCCTGAAATACCAGATTGCCCCAGCGGGAATAAATTTGAACTTTCATATTCGGATACAATTCGCGGCAGACGACCAATAGTTCGTCATTTATTCCGTCTCCATTGGGAGAAAGTGCATTTGGAATAAAACATCTTTCCCCATATTGAACATCAATTAAAACAACTGCACGATCGCATATACTTGTACAAACTGGGTCGCAAATTTCATAAACGAAGCTGTCAATTCCCTGGTAATTAAAATTGGGAACATAGTTGAGCGTTCCGTTGCCGTTGATAGAAACTGTACCATTATTTGCACTGTCGACAATGCTAATGGCAAAGCCATCGCGAACTGCATCGTTTAAAGTAACTTCCAATTCAGTAAGTGAATCCCTGAACGGAACATTGTATGCATCTTCAAAGGCACCTGGCTCCAGTTCGAAAACAACATTTACCGTTACCCTTTGTGAAATACAGCCGTTTTCGACGACATAAACACCATATTCGCCTTCGACCGGTGATACCAGAAATACCTGAGGCGTAGTGGTAGTGTCAATGATAAAAGTAGATTCGTCCCAGATGAAGAAGGTATTTGGATCTCTGATAACAGTGTCATTTAATACGAGCACGTCGTTGATACAGAGTGGGTCGTTATAAACCAAAGCTGGAATATCTGGTAATTCTTTGACAGTTACCAATACTGTTTCTACCCGCTGGCAGGTATTCTGATCGGTAATTGTAACCTGATATGGCCCCGAATTATTGGTAAATACAAATGGAAGAAAAGGATCTCTTGTTGTTGAACTGAATCCAATAGGTCCGCTCCAGGAATAGACATAAGGTGAAGTTGTAGGAGGATTTGCAAAAAGAGTTAGTGTGTCTCCCAAACATGGACTATTGGCCGTAGGCGTAAAGGCATCGGGTAGTGCAAATACAACTAAATCGAGTGGAACCAAAGATGTGTCTGCACATCCGTCAATATTGACAATTGCAGAATAAGCCCCGGTATCGGAAAAAGCAACCGGATCAATTATAAAGGTACTGCTGTTGCTGCCTGCAGGAATACCCTCGTAGAGCCACTGGTAGCTAAAATTAGTGCCACTGTAAGCAGCTTGATTGGCAAAATAAAGCGTAATACTATCCCCAAAACAAGCCAATCCATCCATCGTTATAACTGGTGGAGGAACAACATTAACATCTATGAAGAGCGTATCTGAAACTACGCAGCCTGGCAGACCCTGAGGTATAATGGTTACAATGTAATTTCCTTCATTAACACCTTGCATATTTCCAATCTGCGGATTTTGAGCATTTGAACTGAATCCCGGACCAGCCCAGACATAGTCATAGGTAAAACCGGTTGGAGGTGGGTTGGCATATAGCTGAAGCGGCTGCCCCTCACAAAGGAATGAGTCGAGTGCGCTGGGCTCTGGAGCATCCAGAACAACATTGACCTGAGAGATGCATGTTGAAGCATTACCGTAAAAATCGTAGGATGTTATCGTTACTGGTACGGTACCAACATTAGCACAGGTTATAATGTTAGGAAAGAATACTGTTGTATCTACACCACAGGCATCGACGCTTGAAACGCCTAGTTCGAGCAGGGTAAGTGTATCAACCACAAAGTAAGTAAGATTTACAACAATACTCTGACAGTTGACAGTTGGGGCCACGGTATCAACAACTGTGACGGATGCAAAACAGGTGTCTCTGTTGCCGCTTGGATCGGAACCCACAACAGTAACAGTATTTAAACCGATATCATTGCAATTGTAAATTCTCGAGTTTAAACTGCCATCGATGGTATAATTTATGGTATTACAATTGTCGGTGCTGAGTGCTGTATTGATAACATTTTGCGACAAGAGTGAGGCATTACCAGTAATATCGAGCTGAAGGGTATAGTTTGTACAATTAATAACAGGAGGGTTCACATCAATAACATTGATACTACTGCTGCAGGTCGAAGCATTTCCGTGAATATCAGTAACTGTAAGGAATAAAGTATTAGTACCATTCAGATTCGTGCAATTCAGATTAAAAGTACTTTGTCCATTCACTGTGTAGCTAAGGGGTGCGCAGGCATCGTATGAGCCAGGTTGGGAATCGAGATTGATTGCCTGAACTGTTGCATTTCCACTGGCATCGAGTTGTACTGTTAACAAATTTCTACAACGCGCAATTGGCGCTATGTTATCGACAACTGTTACCTGTGCTGTGCAGGTCGAGAAATTGCCGCTCGCATCGGCAACGCGAAGTGTAACATTATTTGTGCCTACGTTATTACAGTTGTATGTGATATTTGGCTGGTTATTTATCAATAAATTAGAAGGTGCACCGCAGTTGTCGGTACTATTTAAGTTTATTTGCGAAGGCAATATGGTTACGACACCAGAACTGTCGAGCGAAATTGTCCTGTTTATACAACTTGCTACAGGCCTTATCGTGTCAGAAACCGTAATTTGAGCGACGCAGGTGCCAGGATTACCACTTGCATCGAAACCTCTGATGGTATCAGAAAAAGTAGTGTTAGCATTAGCACAGGAATAAGTCCTGAAAGGCAAATTGTCAATCGTGTAATTTACTACACCACAAATATCGGTTGCTGATCCCACTGCATTTGGAGGAACTATGACTGAGCCTGCAGCATCGAGATAGACTGTGCGGTTCGTACAGGAAACATTTGGAGCAATATTATCGATTACTGTAATCGTGGATTGACAAAAGCTTTCGTTACCCGAATTGTCGGTGACTGTAAGGGTAACAACATTTGATCCGATATTTGTACAGTCGAAAGTATCGCGGGTTTGACCATTTATAAGATAAGAAGAAATAATACAATTATCGGAACTCGAAGCATTGATTTGTGTGGCGTTGACAAAGGCAAGTCCAGATGTGTTTAAAATGGCATTGATGTTTTGACAATTTGCTACAGGAAGTACAGTGTCGCGAACAAACACTTGCGCATTACAACTCTGAGCGTTATTGGCCTGGTCTCTAACCGTTAGCGTAACGTTGTTTAAACCGATATTTGTACAGGAAAATGAGGCGGACACTGCATTGTTCACCAAGCGTGTGCTAATGATACAATTGTCGTTACTCAAACTGTCAAGAAGGGTACCCAAAACAGTAGCAGTTCCAGTAGCTGGATTCAGAAAAACTTCAATAGGATTCGTGAAGCATCTTGCTACAGGTGCACTTGTATCTTGTACCGTTATGAGTGATGTGCAGGTAGATGAGTTTCCGGATGCATCTCTCACGGTTAAAGTCACAGCACTGCTACCAAAATTAGAGCAAGTGAAAATTTGTGAAGCTGCGCCGTTTACAAGGAAGGACGAAACACTGCAATTGTCGGCCGAGCCATTGTTGAGTACAGCACCGGTTAGCGTTGACTGTCCGTTAGCATCGAGATTGATGCTGTAATTGGCTACACAGGAGGCTATCGGAGGTGTGATATCGTTGATTATGACAACAGAGGTACAGGTGCTCTGATTGCCATTCTGATCTTGTACGGTAAGCGTTGCTGTATTAGGACCAAGATTGGCACAGGTATAACTGAAACTTGGCTGGCCATTTATAAAGTAGCTTAGGGTAGCCGCTCCGCAAACATCAGTACTGTTATTGTTCAATGATATGGCACTTACATTGACCGATGCAGGCGAGGCAGCGCTCAATGTTCGGGTTATAGATGGTAAACACTGGGCAATTGGTCTTGTGGTATCCCGAACTGTAATGGTAGTTGTGCAGAAACTAGTTTGATTTGAACCATCAAACACACGCAAAGTAATGTTTTGAACCAAACCAACATTGGCACAGTTGTAATTTATCGAAGGCTGATTATTTACGGTAAAAATAGATGTATTGAGACTACAGTTATCGGAGCTACTACTATCGACCATGACAGGAGTAAGGGTAGCTGTTCCTGTTGCGTTGTTAAGAAATACATTAAAAGGTGCACGGCATCTTGCAATAGGCACTACGGTATCAACAACGGTTACAAGCGAGTTACAGTTCGCTGAATTGTTATTGAGATCGGTTGCACCAAGTAAAGCATTATTCAGTCCGAGATTTGCACAAGTGTATACCTGGTTATTATTGCCGTTGATCAATCTTTGCACAATTCCGCAAGCGTCATTGCTTCCGCCGTCGATTTGTAAAGGAGATACGCTAACTACGCCCAAAGCATCTAGATAAACTGTAGGATTAGAGCATATCATACTGGGTCTAACGCTATCTATAACATTAACTGTAGCCTGGCAGCTTGCACTGTTATTATTGTTGTCGATGACCGTAAGTGTAATGTTTTGAGGCGTGGAAATACTATTGCAGTTGAAATTTGCAGGACTTACAAACATGGTGTCAATTCCACAGGCATCGTTACTGCCGGCATTTATTTGAGTCGCCTGTATCGTTATAACACCAAGATTGTTGAGATAAACAGAGGTGGCCTGGCATAAAGCATTTGGTGCAATAAGATCTTGAAGGGTCACTATTGATGTACAAGAATCGGTATTGCCGTTAGCATCTGTTACCAATAGGCTAACATTGTTAGCGCCGATATTTGTACAATTAAAAGTTCTTATCGAGCTGCCATTATTGAATCTGAATGAGTTGATTCCGCATGCATCGGAAGATCCGTTGTTGAGTGTTCCTGCACTCAGTGACAAATTTCCGGATGCGTCAAGCGGCAGGGTTATGTTGCCACATATTGCTGTAGGTTTAACGCTGTCAATTACGGTGACCTGAGCACTGCAGGAGCCTACGTTACCGTTTGTATCAAAAATCTGCAAAAGAACAGTTTGCACCCCGCTATTAGAACAACTAAAAATAACAGAATCCAATCCGTTGACTTTAATAGAGGAAATACTGTTACAATTATCACTTGAACCATTATTTACGTCAATAGGCGTTACAGCGACGGTACCAGTACTATTCAGGTAAACTGTAGTGTTGGTGCAAATTGCAAGCGGAGCAACCGTATCTATTACCGTTACTACGGCAGTACAAGAATCGGTATTGCCATTTACATCGGTCCCCCTTAAACGTACATTTAGACTTCCAATATTTGCACAGCGAACTGTATCTGTTGAGACGGAGAGTGATGCAAATCCGCAGGCGTCGGATGAACCATTATTGATGGTAGAGGGGCTGATCACTGCAAAGCCAGATGGATTAAGATACACATTTGTATTCAGGCAAGTCATACTTGGTTTTACGGTATCTCTGATTTCGATAGTTGCCAGACAGTTATTGGTATTTCCATTTTTGTCTACAACAATCAACGAAGCACTATTCGGCCCTATGTTTGTACAGTTGTAAGTCTGTGATAAGTTTCCAGAATTGTTTATGAAATAAGTATTAATGCCACAAATGTCGCTGGATCCGTTGTTGAGTTGTAAGGCATTTACCGTTACGGTTCCAGCACTATTCAAATGAGCAACAATATTTTGACAAAGTGCAATTGGTCTTGTAGTGTCGCTTACAGTAACAGTGGCGTTACAGGTTGAAAAATTACCGTTTTGGTCATTAACCCTCAATATAGCAGTTCTCGTACCTGTGCTGTCGCAATTGTAGTTGATGTTTACGCCAACAGCAAGTCCCAAAAACTGCAGGGATGAAACGTTACAATTATCATTTGAGCTGTTGTTGATGTCAGCTGTTGTTAATGACGCATTACCTATCGCATTTAAAATTAGGGTAACATTTTGGCATTGTGCCACTGGTCTCGTAGTATCCTGGACTGTTACGGTTGCTGAGCAGGTTCTGTTGTTTCCGCTGGCATCGCTGGCCTGTAAGGTTACATTACGGGTTCCTATACTGTCGCAGTTAAAACTTGTGGTGTTGAGCTGATAATTGGTTACAGCACAGTTATCTGTCGAACCGTTATTGATTTGTGCTGCAGTAATCGAAACGGTCCCAGTAGCGCCTAGAAAAGCATTGATGTTACGACATACAGCTGTTGGTCTGATGCTGTCTAAAACCTGAACAGTTGCTGTGCAAGTTCTGCTGTTGCCATTTACATCATTTATTTGCAAAATGGCAGTTCTGTTGCCAATACTATCACAGGTATAAGTTGCACGAGTGCCGGGGCTAAGACCGTTGATGGTTCTGCTCAAAATCGAACAGTTATCTGTCGAGGCATTGTCAATCTCTGTTGCAGCAACAGTTACAAGACCACTGCTACTAAGATAAACCGTTCTATTCTGGCAAATTGCATTAGGACTGATCGTATCTAAAACAGTGACCGTAGCATTGCATGAGCTGGAATTTGAAGAAGCGTCACTTACTGTTAATCTCACGTTTCTGACGCCAACACTGTCGCAACTGTAGTTCAGGGATCCCAAACCATTTATAAGGAAGCTGCTGATACCGCAGGCGTCGACAGAATTGTTATTGATGGAAGTTGCGGAGACATTTACAGTGCCGGATGCATTGAGATAGGCATTAATATTTTGACAGTTTGCAGCAGGGGCAGTTATGTCTGTAACTGTGATACTAGCATTACAGGTTGAAACATTGCCCGACCCATCTGTTACAGATACTGTAACAACATTAACTCCAAGGTTTGAGCAATTGAAAGTACGGTTGAGACCAGTACTGAAGGAATAACTCATTGTTGCGCAATTATCCGAACTGAATGCCGCAATGGTTGAAGCCGCCACAGAAACGCTGCCCGCTACCGAAAGTTGAAGGGCTGTACCCGAGCAAATGGCATTTGGAGGC
Source organism: Saprospira grandis DSM 2844 (assembly GCA_945888475.1). GTDB lineage: Bacteria > Bacteroidota > Bacteroidia > Chitinophagales > Saprospiraceae > Saprospira > Saprospira grandis_C. The sequence goes on from CAMDAB010000027.1 coordinate 25,526, forward strand.
GTGACATCCACTACATTGATTATGGTAGTACAGGTGTCACGACTGATTCCACCCTGCTGTGGGGAGTTATTTTTAGTAACAATCAGAAAAGCTGTTCTACTGCCAATACTGTCGCAGGTATAAGTAACAGCGGCAGAATTATTTATGGTAAAAAGCAAAGGACCTGATGGGGCACAGCTTGCAAAGGAGCCATTATCGATAGTCGCCGATGTTGCGCTAACCAAGCCATTTGAGGCGAGTGTCAGCGTCCTGGTTGGATGGCATATTGCATTGGGTGGGATAGTATCAAATGCCAAAATTCTTATTCTGCATGAGGGATAGAAAGAGGATGACAGAGAGAGCGAATTTCTAAAATTATTATTTACATCTCTTACCCTTGCATAAAGATTGTTTGCTCCCGTACCGTGAATCCCGGCTAATGTATTAGGTGAACAATTGAAAGTTACAGTGTTTCCGAAATTTACGTTGTATCCATTTGAAATCTGAACGGTACTAATACCGCATGCATCTGTAGGTGTCAATTGAGAAACATTGTATGTTGCAACTCCGGCTGCGTTCAGGTATACAGTATCAGCTGTTGCACTGAAAATTCTGCATTCAGGAACATCAGGAGCAACCGAATCTCTTACAGTAACTGATGTTGGCGTAGGGCAGATTGCAGATCTTCCAAGCTTATCGGTTAGCACCATGTAAAGCGGAAAGGTGGTACCTGCATTGGAACAACTGAAAGCTGAATTTAAAAGTGGTGTACCCGAAGCGTTGAGTGAGAATCTTACTGTGGAAAGCAAACATGAGGTATCGCTGTTGAGATTCAGATCAGAAAATGCAGGTGTTCTTAGTCCAAAGGTATCCAGTTTCAATAGTGCAGTAGCTCTGCAACTTGCAATGAGGGGAGGCGCAGCGCAGGAAATAATTGTTATACAATAAGATTGAATGCAAATGCCAGTTGAATTGGCATTGTTGTCAACGATTTCTAGCCGCCACAAACCAGCCCCAAGGGAACCCAAAAAATCTGTACCTGAAGGTAGTACCGATGCTAATGAGGTGGCAGGATTGTAAATGCTGCCATTATTCGGAAAACCTATGATGTTGGATGCGCCATCTCTGAAACTTGTTGTAAAGCTATTTACCGTTCCTGTACCCGTCCAGCTTCCGCCAGGACCAACCAAAATTCTAGAAATACCGCTTGGGCCCACCAATGACATTTCTACTTCAGACACATCATCTGTTCCATTAGATCCAGCGCAATTAGTTTGGCGACGAGACCAGGTAACAGATACCCTTATGTCTGTAACCAAATTTCCTATAGGAACAGACCCACTGAAATTAATGCCCGGTGTAAGGGATAAACCATTACTAACAAAAAGGTTTGGACTTTCGCAAAGCGTAACCGACGAAGTCTGTGCAAACGAATAAAGCGACAGACTGATAAAGAAGTAGATGAATAACGCCTTGATATTTTGTCCCGATAGATAATTTAACATATATCAGATATAGATTTTTCACATAAACAGCTGAGGTAAAAATACATAAAAAATGAAAATAAATGACATTTGTGCCACCAATGTTAAATATTTTCCATCAATTTTTTCGACTTTTGGTTTTTTTAAGCCTTTATTGCACAATACTAAACAAGTAGACTTTTGGTTTATCCTATCAATTTATAAAATGTTATGCTTTTTAAATGAAGTTGAATCTTAGAATAAATAAAAATAGATGGAATATTTGTACATTTATTTTGTTAAGCTGCCTTTGTTTGGGTTCTTTTATTTCGTGTAAAGAAAATTGCCCTGACAAATTAGAGGCATTTCAAAGCAAAGTAAATGCGCTTGTTAAGGATATCGGAAACAAAAAAAGATTAAAAACCGATAATAACTGGGATCTCATTGACAAAAAATTCCGAAATGCAGTTTTTGAATGTTACCCAAAGTTTTCAGATCAACTTTCTCGGGCTGAGACTATTTATTTTTGGGAGAACGCACTGGGATATGCATTTGTCCGTTATGGTGCCGATCTTTTGAAAAAGTATGGAAAAACAGACAGACTCTTGATTTTGATAGGAGAAAAATTAAATTCTAACAAAATAGCAATTAAACCTGCGGTAAAGAGGTTATGCAGCGAGTGGCCTGTCCTATATGGTATGTCGGAGGACAGCCTGGCGAAGCTTCTCAAAGATGTATTTGAAAAGGACATGGAAAAAATGCTGATGAACAGTTTAATCGACTGAATATACCTGACCGTCAATTGCCAATTCGGTATTCGGAAAAATTGTTTTTGCCTCATTGAGTAGGCATTGTGGGTTGGCATACCTCGATGAGAAATGGCCTATAAGCAGTTTTTTTACTCCGGCGTTTTTTGCAATTTCTGCAGCCTGTATTGCAGTTGAATGACCACTCACAATTGCTTGTCCAAGCAAATCATGGGTAAAGGTTGCTTCATGGTACAGTAAATCTGCAGTTGCCACGAAAGGTATTATTTGATCGAAATAAGCAGTATCGGAGCAGTAGGCATAAGATTTTGGAGCCACAGGATCGGAGGTTAACGCATTATTTTTTATCAGACTGCCATCGGGACTCATCCAGTCCTCTCCATCTTTTATTTTCGTAATATCATGAAAAGGAATTCCATATTCACCAATTTTTTCCTTCAGCATCTTTCTGGGCTGTGTTTTTTCCTTAAACAGAAAACCCTGTGTGGGGATTCGGTGTAAAAGGGGGAAGCTGCGCACTGTCAAATCATTATTTTCGAAGATTATGCTGCTTTTTTGAGGATCCGTTTCGTGAAATATAATTTCAAAGCTGAGATGACTCTGAGATATGCTGAAGCAAGTATCGAGGTAAGTTTTTATACCCAAAGGGCCAAAAATCTGCAGTTTTTCCTTGCGGTTATTCAAACTCATCGAAAGCAGCAATCCTGGCAGACCAAAAATATGATCGCCGTGAAGATGACTAATAAAAATATGATTTATTTTTTGGAATTTGAAACCAAAACGCTGAAACTGATGCTGTGTACCCTCGGCGCAATCAATCAAAAAATGATGCTCACGCATATTGAGCAACTGTGCAGTCATATTTCTGCTATGCGCCGGTACTGCAGCATTTGAACCGAGGATGCTCAGTTTGAAAGACATTATTTATCTTCCTCGTCGTCTTCATCAGCTACTTTATTGCTGTCTGCCTCCAGTTCTGCCTTTAATGCATGCATCATAATGTATTTGACAGCATCCGATGTATTGCTTTGTATGTCGAGCACTGAATCCAGTCGAGAAATGGTGATGAGTGATTTTACATTTGGATGATCTATACCCGTAATGACGCAAAGGCCATCTCTGTCTGTACAAAGTCTGTTTGCATATAAAATTGCACTCAGTCCGGATGAATCAACAAATTTTACAGTTTCAAGATTTAGGATTAAATTTTTGACACCCTGTTCTGCAAGCAAGTGAAATTCGGTTTTTAAATTTGGTGCTTTGGCTGAATTTAAATTTTCTTCACCCATTGTAAAAATGGTAAATTCATCTTGTTTTTCAACAGAGTATTTCATGTTTGCTAATTTATTTCGTGAATTTTGTTAGACTAAAATAAAAAAAAATAACTAAAAGTACTAAGATTTTGTTTTGATGTTAAGTGGAAAAATACTTCCAATTGATTTTGAAATAAAAAATAGTAAATGGCTAATTTGTTTTTAGTTTGAACAGCAAGATAGGGACATTTATTCTTTTAACAAAATCCTTTTTCTAAAATACTTTTTTAGGGCGCCGGGTTTCGTAAATTTATGTTATTGTCTAAAAAATCTTTCTTGAATTGAAAAATATTTCTTTTTTTTACGTTCGACTTCAATTTGAGCCTTAGTTCACAGTGAAGTTTATTTCTTTTTAAATCAAATTTAAAATTATGGCAGACAACCGTTTTTCACCAAAAGTAAAAGAGGTAATTTCGTACAGTAGGGAAGAAGCTATGCGTATGGGGAACGACTATATAGGAACTGAGCATTTGCTTTTGGCACTCCTGAACGACAGAACCAGCATAGCTGTAAGAGTGCTTGAATCTTTGGAGGTAAATACCGGTACGTTGCGCAAAGCACTAGAGGATTCGGTGCAAAATGGCAGCTCAAAAGTTCAGCCAGCCTACAATATCGGAAACATACCCCTTACCCGCAAGGCAGAAAAGGTTTTGAAAGTAACCTTTCTCGAGGCAAAAATGATGAAGTCAGGTGTTGTTGACACAGAACATCTTTTACTTTCTATCCTCAAGGAAAAAGATAATCCGGCCGCAACTGTACTTATGGATTTTGATATCGATTATGAGATTTTCAAAACAGAATTGGAATTTGTCCTTTCCGAAACAAATCCGGATCTAAGAAATGAAATGCCCGATGATGAGGGTTTTGAAGACGATGACAAGGCATCGCAACAAAGAAGAGGACAAGGTGGTTCAAAGTCAAAATCGCACACTCCTGTGCTTGATAATTTCGGTCGCGATGTTACCAAACAGGCCGAAGACGGAAAACTTGACCCAATCATCGGTCGTGAAAAAGAAATTGAACGTGTTTCACAAATTTTATCACGTCGTAAAAAGAATAATCCTATTCTTATTGGAGAACCGGGTGTGGGTAAAACTGCAGTGGTAGAAGGCCTCGCATTGCGTATACAACAAAGAAAAGTTTCAAGAACACTTTTCAATAAGCGTATTGTGATGCTCGACCTCGCTGCCTTGGTAGCAGGTACCAAATATCGTGGTCAATTCGAAGAGCGTATGAAAGCAATCATGAACGAGTTGGAAAAGACCCGCGATGTGATTCTCTTCATTGATGAAATTCATACCATTGTAGGAGCAGGCGGTGCCACCGGCTCGCTCGATGCATCCAACATTTTCAAACCTGCACTTGCACGCGGAGAACTCCAATGTATTGGTGCTTCAACGCTTGATGAATATAGGCAGTACATCGAAAAAGACGGTGCGCTTGACCGACGTTTCCAAAAAGTCCTTATTGAGCCGCCATCACCAGAAGAGGCTGTTCATATTCTGAAAAACATCCGCGAAAAGTACGAGGAGTTCCATCATGTAATCTATTCTGACGAAACACTTGAGGCTTGTGTAAAACTTTCCGATCGTTACATCTCAGACCGCTTCCTGCCTGATAAGGCAATTGATGTCATGGACGAAGTAGGAGCACGCGTCCATCTAAAAAATATTCATGTTCCTCAACATATCGTCCAACTGGAAGAAAATATTGAACAGACCAAAGAATTGAAAAATCAGGCTGTTCGAGACCAGGAATATGAAAAAGCAGCTAATTTCCGTGATCAGGAATCTAAACTTATCCGCCAGCTCGAACAGGCGCGAATGGATTGGGAAGAGGAATCAAAATCGAAAAAATTCCCTGTTACTGTCGATGATATAGCAGAAGTGGTATCAATGATGACAGGCATTCCGGTAAGCAATGTGGCAGCCAGCGAAAGCCTTAAGCTACTTGGAATGACCGAAGACCTAAGGGGAGCAGTCATTGGTCAAAATGAAGCCATTGTCAAAATAACCAAAGCAATACAACGCAATAGGGTAGGATTGAAAGCGCCCAATAAACCAATTGGTTCTTTTATTTTCCTTGGTCCAACCGGTGTTGGAAAAACCGAGCTTGCAAAAGTTCTTGCTCGTCAGATGTTCGATTCTGAGGAAGCCTTGATTCGTATTGATATGTCGGAATATATGGAGAAATTTTCCGTAAGCCGTCTTATCGGAGCGCCTCCCGGTTATGTAGGTTATGAGGAAGGTGGACAGCTTACCGAAAAAATTCGCAGAAAACCATACTCTGTTGTACTTTTAGACGAGATAGAAAAAGCGCATCCCGATATTTTTAATATTTTGCTTCAGGTCTTGGACGATGGTCAATTGACCGATGGTCTTGGCCGCAAAGTAGATTTTAAAAATACGCTGATTATCATGACCTCGAATATTGGTGTTCGAAGATTAAAAGAATTCGGAACTGGTGTTGGTTTTGCAACTCAGGCAAAAGAAGAAGCTGCCGATAACGAAGCAAAATCTGTTATTGAAACTGCGTTGAAACGAACCTTCTCACCCGAATTTCTAAATCGTATCGATGACGTGGTAATTTTCAATTCTTTGGATAGGGCTGATATTTTCAAAATTATTGACCTTTCTCTTAAGAATCTTTACAAACGTGTAAAAGATCTCGGTTATACGCTAACTTTAGACATTGTGGCCAAGAATTATCTTGCCGAAAAAGGTTATGACCCACAGTTTGGTGCCCGTCCACTCAATCGTGCCATTCAAAAATATCTCGAAGATCCGCTCGCAGAGTTTATTCTAAACAATCAGGCAGATTTAAAAGAAGGAATGACTTTGAATGCAAGTTTAGGTGAAAATGATGTAATGGTCATCAGTTTTGCCGATACGGATAAAAAACCTAAGAAAGGAAAGGCCTGATAAGCCTGAATTTTTATAATGAAATGGCTGGCGCTCTCAATGGGTGTCAGCTTTTTTTATCTCCACTTTTTTAAGGTACCTGATTTGAATTTCCATTCAGGGGTATATAAGGTATCACCAAAATCCTGCGGATACCATGGAGACAATTGAGTATTATGATCAAAATTTTTAAGCAGGTGTATGCTCTGTGCCGGCATATAACTCTGCGCAAGTAGGAATATTTTTGAGCCGTTTTCAATGTTTTCGGCTACATCCATTACAAGTACAGCATGTCCTGGAAAACCCCCTTTTATAAAGACATCGCCGGCCTTTATATCTTTCAAATCGGCAGTAGCTAATTCTTTTTCCAATGAGGCTGTGCCTGCATAGGAAAAAACCATACGAAGGTATTTTTTAAAATTGGGGTAAGCATTGTCAGTTTGAGTACCTATGGCGCTGAAACTAACGCTATTTCCCTTTACCGTTGGTTTTTTACCCTTTCGCCAGTCATCGAATGAAACCTTGTGGCCACTTGTGAAATTGAAATGGATTTTATCATATTCGCCCCTGCTGTAATGAAACTCAGCTTTAAGCCGCATAACTGCATCGGCGCATTGTTGTAAGTCGCTATTGCCAATTTCGATATTTATAATTCTTTCTGCGCCTTTCTGATATGATTTTTCACTCCCGTCGTAAAGCATAACTTTTGAGCTCCTCGGATTTAAAGGCAAGTATCTTAGCCATTCGGCAAAAGAGCCTTTTGGGGTCTGCACCCTGCGATAGCCTTTTGGAACAGGTATTTGATTGACTAAGGCATCACCGCTTTGATAATCCGTTTTTGTGAGCCAGGCATAGCTTAGATGCAACGGTTTTTCGAGGCTATCAAGCACTATGAGTTTTTCTCCGCCACTTCCGTTAGCATCGGCATTTTGACAACTGTAACAGAGTGTAAATAGTGCGAGAATTGAGCCTATTTTACAAAAGTAATTCATAGGGTGATTTTGTTATTAATATAATATTCAATACTGTCATTGCCCAATTGTTCAATTGCTTGGCAAAGTGCCGGACTGAGTATTGGGGCTTCAATTCCTTGGTTAATTAATTTAGTATTGCTTCTGATGATATAAGCTTCATCCCAAAAATTCATACTCAAAAAGGAGTTGAGTAAGCTGGCCCCGCCTTCAATTAGGACAGAACTGATTTTTCTCAGATAGAGTTCATGCATAGCTTTTTGCAAAAAATCGGCCGAATTGAAATTCAACACAATGTATTCTACATTATTTTTCTGAATAACAGGCTCAAATGCTGTAAAAACCAAGGTTTTTTGATTGCCATCGAATAAGTGTAGCTTTTCTGACAATCTTAAATTTTTGTCAAACACAACCCTTGTTGGCTGTTCTCCAAAATAATGCCTGAGGTTTAGTTGTGGATTATCGCATGCAGCAGTTTCGGTGCCAACAATAATAGCGGCTTCATTTGCCCTCAATTTATGCACAAAATGTTTCGACATTGGCCCTGAGATCTGAAGATTCTCGCCTCGGATGCCCATAAAGCCATCGCTGCTGACGGCAAATTTCAATACAATATAAGGGAGTTTTTTTTGGACATTACAAAAAAATCTTCGATTTAGCCAGGCGACTTCTTTTTCGAGTACCCCTGTTATAACATCAACGCCAGCTTTTTTTAATTTTTCAATACTTTGACCAGCAACTTCGTGATATGGGTCTCTGCATCCAATAACTACTCTTGGAATTTGATGTTGAAGTATGAGGTCAACACAGGGTGGTGTTTTACCAAAATGAAAACAAGGTTCAAGTGTTACATAAAGGCAACTTTCGCTCAGAAGGCTTTTGTCTTGAACTGAATTAATTGCATTTACTTCTGCATGCGCAGCGCCGAAAAGCTTATGCCAGCCTTCACCAATAATTTTAGCCTTGTGAACAATTATCGAGCCCACTTCAGGATTGGGTCGGTTTCGACCGCCGGCAAGTGTTGCAAGTTGTATACAGCGCCGCATGAATAATTGATCAATTGCTTCCATTTTACTTATTTTATGATGCAAATGTAAATAATTGATTTTTTAAGATTAAAAATATATTTCAAAACAAATTCCAACCCTATGCAGATCTTTGACGTCACTTAATTGAATTTAGATGTTTTTTTAAAAAATGATGAATGTCATTTATTTATTTATTAGATATAAATTATTTGTTTTCAAGCTATTGAGCTGTATTTTTTTAGTTTTAGTTTTTAATTTAAAATTTAACTTGTTAGTTTAAAATCTTTTAACATAACTTTGTTCGGCAATTGGCTAACATTAAGCCCTTTTTTGAAATTTAATTTGTCTTATATAGCTGTATTCAGCTTTTTTTATATTTTTAACATAGTTGTTTTATTCTAAAGAACCAAATTTTTTATGAAAAAACTGTCAATTTTATTCGTTTTGGCGTTCGTTTCTTTTCTTGGTACAATCAGTGCTCAAGAAGAAACAACGGGCGGTGTACAACAGATTACCAACAAAAACGGTATTAACGTTTTGCCTGAGGCTGGTTCATATGCAATCGGTTTCGATGCATTACCTTTCCTCCGTTATGCTGGTAACATGTTTAATGGTAACACCAACAACAACAATCCCGCTGCAGGTTTCGCAAACCAAGGCGGTTCTGGCATAGGTGGTACCCTTTATGGAAAGTACTTCCTTTCTGAGTCTAACGCAATTCGCGCCAGATTCTCAATCAATCAGTCAACTATCCAGGATGTTAATCGTGTGGTGCTTGACGGTCAATCTTTTCCTCAAAGCAATATTGAAGTTGAAGACGAATTCGTCAACAGTAATTTCAATGTTCAATTGGGTGGTGGTATGGAATGGCGCCGTGGTAAAGGTCGTTTGATGGGTGTTTATGGTGCTGAGGCCCTTGTAGGTTTATCTACCTCAAGTGAGTCTTACACTTATGGCAATGCTATCACTGCGGGCAACCAGGCTCCAAC
>CAMDAB010000028.1 GCA_945888475.1 Saprospira grandis DSM 2844
AGTTGCTTTAAAACCCAATGCAGGTTGGGCTGCTTTTCAGGCTAATTTCAATTGAGATTCGATTACGTTTTAACAGAAAGCTGAATATACCAAAAAAGGCAGACCGCGCGGTCTGCCTTTTTACTTATCTGTCTGGATAGTTACTAATAAACATTGACTACTACCGGCATTACCAACATCATCAGATCTTCACCCTCATTCTGTTCTTCATTTCGGATGATTCCGGCTCTTTTTGGTGTGGAGAGCAACATCTTAATATTTTCTCCGCCTATAACCCCAAGAATATCGATAAGAAACTTTGCATTGAAGGCAATAACCATTGATTCGCCATTGTAGTTACAGGGCATTTTCTCGATAGCTTTATTTGAAAAATCAAGGTCTTCCGCCTCAATGGTAAGGCTCAGCTCGCTGATAGAGAGTTTTACCTGATTGGTTGTTTTATTGGCAAAATTAGCGATACGTTTCAGTGAATTCAGAAAATCCTGACGTACAATGGATAACACATTTGGGCTGTCTTTTGGAATGACCGCATTGTATTCGGGATAACGAGCATCAATTAAGCGACAAACCATCGTTTGATTTTCGTAGTAGAAAAAGGCATTTGTATTGCTGAAAGCAAGCTTAACGGTCCCTGTAACATTGGCCAAAGCATTTTTCAACAAATTCAGGGGCTTTTTTGGCAAAATCAGATTGGCATGTGCGCTCACATTCAACTGATTAAAATTATATTTTACGAATTTATGCGCATCTGTCGATACAAAGGTAACACCATTTTCATCGAGTTGCATGAGCACTCCTGTCATAGCAGGTCTCAAATCGTCGGTACTGGTAGCAAACAGCGTTTTGTTAATACCTTCGAGCAATAATACAGCCGGCATTTCAACATTGTCAGTAACATTAGGCTGTGGAATTTTTGGAAAATCATTGCCATCTTCGGCCGAAAGTTGATATTCTCCGAATGCCGATGTAAGGGTAACGGTCATGCTTTCTGAATCGGCATGGAAAGTAACTGGCTGCGTAGGCAACTGCTTTAGTGTATCCAAAAGAATTTTTGCAGGTACCGCTATGATTCCGCCCTGTTCAGCATTAACTGCAAGTTCAGCAGTGATAAAGGTTTCAAGGTCGGTAGCAACAATAGTTAGTTTATCATCCTCTATGATAAAAAGAAAATCTTCAAGAATAGGCAATACAGGATTGGAGCCGATAGCACCGTTGATGATATTGAGCTGATCTTTCAGTTCGGCCGAGGAGATTGAAAAACGCATAAGTTTGATTTTTTAAAATAGTGTTGCTAATGTTCGAAGCAAAGATATTATTTTTTATGGAAAGTTCAAACATAGGTCGAACCTAAGGAATTTTAAAAATCCAAAAACATCTATTTTCTTAAATGTAGTGATAAATAAAAAACAGTACGTAAAGATAACTTATATTAGTTTTGATAAAAATACAGAGATTGGTTTAATCTCGAAAAAAAAACAAAGACCCCTTAAATTTTGAAGCTATAAAAAACGTAGTTTTATAATCGTCTATAATAAAAACCTACTTTTAACTAAATTAGTACATAGCACCTCGTGCCTCTGAACTGACTACTAGAACAAAGATCACTAAAACTACAACACAACGACTAACCTACCTACTTCCCCCCCAATAAAATCCCAATCCCAATAGTACCACGCTCAAAACCACACTGGATAAAACATAAATTGCTGCAAGGGCCCATTGTTGAGCTTTAATTAACTGTAAGGTTTCGGCCGAGAAGGTGGAAAAGGTAGAAAATCCACCGCAGAAACCCGTGGCCAAAAACCATTTTAGCTGATTGCTGCTTCCGGCATCCATTTTCGATATCCAACCCAAAACAAGGCCCAGGATAAATGCCGCAGCGATATTGGCGCAGAAAGTAGCCCAGGGAAATCCTTCGCGATAAGGAAAAAGCAGCCCAAGTCCATAACGCGCAATGCTTCCCAATCCACCGCCAATAAATACAGATATCAAGTTCATTAGAATAAATTATATAGTGAGCATTTCCATCATTTGCAGCAGATAAGGACTGAGCTGCTGATGGTGTTTGATCGCTTTTTCGAAAGGCAATTCGCTGATTTTATGTCCATTTTGTCCGAGCATAATGGCAGATTTTCCCGCAATTAAGGCATCAACCGCAGCGATGCCCAAGCGGCTTGCCAAAACCCGATCGAAAGCGCTTGGGCTGCCCCCACGCTGTATATGTCCCAACACTACAATTCTGATGTCTTCGTAGGGTGATTTTCCCTTGATTGCATCGGCAATTTTATAGGCATGGCCGGCATCATCGCCCTCGGCCACTACCACAATACAGGAACTATTTCGGGAATTGTGACTTTTTAACAATTGTTGGGTCAATTCCTCCAGATCGGTTTTGATTTCGGGAACCAGAATGGCCTCTGCTCCGCCGGCAATACCGCTGCGCAAAGCTATAAATCCGGCATCACGCCCCATCACTTCAACAAAGAAAAGCCTGTTGTGGGCATCGGCTGTATCTCTGATTCTGTCAATTGCCTCCATTGCTGTGTTGAGGGCCGTATCGTAACCAATGGCATAATCGGTTCCATAAAGATCGTTATCGATGGTGCAGGGCACGCCAACAATTGAGATATCGGCATATTCAGACATAAAAACCGATGCACCTTTGAAGGTACCATCACCACCGCAGACAACTATGGCATCTACATCATGTTTTTTGAGATTTTTATAAGCTTTTTTTCTCCCTTCGGCTTGCATAAAGTCTTTACTGCGTGCCGATCCGAGTATAGTGCCGCCTTTCGAGACAATTCCACCAACAGCCCTAGCATCGAGATGCACAAATTCCCCTTCAATTAAACCCTGATAACCCTGCTTTATGCCAATACAGGAAAGTCCGTAAAAATTTGCAGCCCTCACTACTGACCTAATGCAGGCATTCATGCCCGGCGAATCGCCACCCGATGTCAATACTGCTATTTTTTTGATCATACTGAACTATTTAGTAATGAAATCAGTAAAAACACTGAACCCTACAAAAATATTCAAATGCAAAGACATATTAAATGACATACCACACTATCATGAGATAATGCAACAATGCTCCTGCTATGACAAAGAGGTGCCAGATAAAATGTGAATAGAGGATGCGATTTGTCATTACAAAGAAGAAGATGCCAACCGTATAGCTGAGTCCGCCCGACAAAAGCAGCCAGAATCCAGCCCCGGGCAGATTATTGTACAAATAGCCAATTTTCAAAAGTGCGAGCCAGCCCATAACGGCATACATGACCAGCGCTAAAGTTTCAAAACGTTCGATATGCCTCATTTTCAGAAAAATACCGATAAGCGCCAGGCACCACATAATACCAAAAAAGGTCCATCCAAAAGCGCCTCCAATTGTAATGAGCAGCACCGGAGTGTAAGTACCCGCAATGAGCAAATAAATGCAGCTGTGATCGATTTTTCTCAGATACTCTTTCAGCGGTTCTTTCTCAATGCCGTGATAAAGCGCCGAGGAAAGAAAAACGGCAAAAAGGCCGACTCCGTAAAATAATACGCTCAGGAGTGCAAAATTTTTTGAGCTGAAGACCGCAAAAACAATCAGTACTACAAAACCGCCCAAAGCCGCCAGGGCACTAAGACCATGCGACCAGCTGTTGAGCATTTCTTCAATTCGGTAATGTCTGTATTGGGCTTGTGAACGCATTATAAATAAGGGGATTAGATAGCTTTAACTACAGTATTTATTGTTTAATTTTTCTGCTAATGCTAAGATATCATTTAATCTTGCCAGCGAATTGAACCAATGTTCAGGTATTCCTTTTCTGCCATAGTAAATACCTGCCAGCCCTCCGGCAATTGCTGCTGAGGTGTCGGTATCGTGACCGATATTAATGATTGAAAGTATGGTATTTTCATAGGAAGATTCATTTAGAAAAAACCAAAAACTTGACTCCAATACTTCGATAACGAAGCCCCCGGATCTTAAATCATCAATTTTTACTGTTTTGATATCCTGCTGTATGAGTTTATTAAAGTAAATGCTCTCCGTTTCGGGAAAATCGATTTGTGCCCAAAATTGCAATATTTCTTTACGGGTTTCGGCATAAGCCAAATCTTTATCCATTTCAGAAAGCAATTTTTCGGCAAATTTCAGATAAATCATGCAGCTCATTGCGGCGATGATATGCCGATGCGTAAGGGCAGACAGCTCCCAAACGATATCAAACTGCTTTTCGATTGGTAAACCCTTGATATAGAACAAAAGGGGTATAATTCTCATCAGAGAACCATTTCCATTTTCATTGATTTCGCTATGTCTTTTCAGATTTTTTAACGCTTCCGAATTATTGTCTTCAATGATATGTTTCAACCTTGAAATGGCGGCGGATGTTGTAATGCCACAATCAAATACCCGACCATTGGCAGTCCAGTAAGCCTCCTCTTTCCAAAGGATAAAACGTTCAGAAATATCCTTCAAATCATAACCGTTGATAAGCGATTCTGCCAGACAAAAAGTCAGAGAACTGTCGTCAGACCAGGTTCCCATGGGGAGATTGTAGGTACCGTAGCCAACCATTCCAGTAGCAGGATTCGACAACATTTCATCTCTTTTTCTAAACTCAAAAGGTACGCCCACAGCATCTCCGACCGAAACACCCAACAATGCATCTGTGACTTTATTGATCATTATATTATTGAGTTTGATTTATCTCGAAATGACAATCTTTTTTGTTGTGACATTTAAGTCTTTATGCAACTGAAGGAAATATACGCCCGGCAGAAATGATTCAGTAGAAATTTGATGCTGAGCGCCGGTTGATAAAAAATTTATATTTTCAGTAGCTACAAGTTGCCCTAAAGCATTGCTGATAGTCAGATAACTGTTTTCTGAATTCAATTCGCCTTTTAGTTTAATATTGATAAAAGCGTTCGCAGGATTGGGGAAAACATCAAAATCAAAATCGATATTTTCTGTAGGATTTACTGCTATTACGCCTTCTTCGAAACTAAATTTAGTGCCCGATTCAAAGGTAAATTCATTTTCGCGAAGGATGCGCAGATTGCCAATTTTCAATTCGTAATAACCTTGTCCCGATCCGCAGCAGAGCCCATCACCATAGCTGTCAGTTATTTTAAAGGCATAGCAGTGACCATTCACAGCTGTGAAATTTTGATTAATAATGGAATTGGTAATCACATAATTGCTGTCGGATAAAATCGTCAGCGCATCTGTTTCATCTATCAGTGACCAACTGATGTCTTCAGGATAGTTGTCGAAGCGTACTGTTAATACACCATTTGTACTGTCGGAAACCATTAGCTGCGCCTGATCGAGCTGACTTATAATTTCACTGGTATCAGGATTTGCTGCGCTGTTTACCAGATTGATTTTCATACTGACCGTATTTCCAAAACTACTGAGTCCGCCGATGACAGGCAATTGAATTTTTTGCATTTTACCAATTGTCAGCGGGCTTGATAAATATGCGTTCAGACTTTGTACAGTTCCTGAATTTACACTATAGTCGACGCTAATAGAATCAATGGCATTATTGCCAAGATTTACAATGCTGATTTCAGCAGCCGATTCAGTACCGCAAAGCAAATTGAAATCTGCATCCCAATCGGCCGAAAGTAGACCTGCCGAATTGCTGAAATCGGAAACAAAAGTCATTTGTGCATAGGCCGCATTTAGCACATTGGCACTATCGTTTTCTGTAATCCAAACAGCCACCTTTGGCGAGGTCAGGTCAAAATCTGTTCCGTTAAAATCTGCAGGGATACTGTAATAAAAGGTATCTGCTTTGAAACTACCTGTGTTTGTATTTGTAATATAAGTAGCGCCGTTGATATAATCGAAAAGAATATTTCTGTGCATATATCTGCCATCGCTGCCAATCGCCGAAGGATTGAAAACACGAGCGCCTTCCTGCCTAGCCAAAACAGAGTCGAGCAGAAGCGCTGCAAAAAGACGATTTTGACTGTTGATGCTGTTGCCTGTATAGTAGCTCTCTACCACCACTTTGAGCATTCTTGTGCTAATGTTGAATTCGGAACGTGCTGCGATGTTTACCGGACTCAGTTCAGACAACATCGTATCTGTAACAGTTGACCAATTGGAAGATTCGATGGACAGTTTACCAGTATTTTGTGCAAAATTGGGTAGTTGGCGACGGTTAATCATAGCCGCAGGAAAAACTGTCAAACCTGAAAAACTCAACAAGGTATCGGCATAGGGACTTCTGAAATCGGGTCTGTTGCCTCCAGGTTCGGCAAATATTCCGGCATGTATGTTTATCCAGATAACGCTGTCGGGGTGGGCATTTTGAACAGTGGCAGCAGCGGCGTCAGCACCAGCACAATAAAAGCAGTTAACCCCTGTAAAGCTTTCCAGTAAAACATTTTTATTGGAAACACTGGTACTTACAAAATTCTGAGCTGACAGGGTCAAGGCCAGATTAAAGCAAAAAATCAATATTATTAACTTATTCATATTTTGGTAAAGTCTTATATTCGGCAAAAGTATGGAATACAATGCTATAAAACGAGATTTTTTTAAGAAAGGCTTAAATTATTGGATTTTGATAACTTTTTGCGCTGATAATCGTAAAGTAATAAAAACTTTTTTTGTTAGAAACTTTTAATATTCGAACAAAATACATATTTTTACCTTTCCTAATGTTTATTACTCATAGTCTCAATTGAATATTGCATGCTTAAAAATCTACTTTTCCTTACTTTTTTACTTTCCGTCAACATAGCATTCGGGCAACAGCTCTCTGTGTCGACTTCCTTTGCAACACAGCAGGGAAGGGCATCAGAAGAGATAAGCCCCTCTGTTTTGCTGAAAAATAACAGCGGCTCAACCATGGAATTGCGTTGGGAGCGTGTCAAAAACAATATGCCTTCAGGTTGGGATGCGCTTGTTTGCGAGCGTAACTGTTATTCGGCGCTATTGGAAAGTAGAACCTTCTCGCTTGCTCCAGGTGAGTCGATTTCTGATTTTAGAGTGACTTTTCGTCCCAACGGACAGGAAGGTATCGCCAATACTGAAATCAAAGTTTATGAAATTAAAAATCCGTCAAACGCTGTAACGGTATCCTTTACCGCTTCAGCTGTGTCGGGCTCTTCTGGAAATGGTCCTTCTGTTTACCCTAATCCTGCGGTAGATTTCATACAGATCCAGGACGCTGCCGATGTTAGATACATAGAAGTATATAATGCGCTTGGTAAAAAAATAATTGATTTTAATGCCAGCAGTTCCGGCCGTTACGATATCAGCGATATTGCAAGAGGCATGTACATGGTGCGTATGCTCGACAGAAACAGAAATATCATCCGCACTCAACGAATCAGTAAGTATAATCCTTAAACGGCAACAAACATATGGATTTTGAATCTGGTGAACAACAAACAGCTAAGTGGCTTATTAATTTATTTTTAGACGGAAACCGCTTGAACGGCAAACTTGTCATCACGAACAAAAATGTTTATTACGATATTGATGCAGCCATCACCTCTACAGGAATCGGCTCTGCTGACGGACTGATAAAAATATCAAGAGATGATATTTCAAAAGTTGAAGCCTTTACGGCTCATTGGATTTTCAGAAGGTTCAAAATAACACTCAAAGACGGAAAAGAATATGTATTTGACCGTGGGGTAATGCCAGTTGGGTCTATTGTAAATCAACTCAGATAGTAACAATAAACAACAAAAAAGCCCGAATTGAAAAATTCGGGCTTTTTTGTTGTATGATGTTAATTTCATTATTCGGCATTTTCCTCTGCCGGCGTTTCAGTTACTACCGATTCAGTAGTTTCTTCTGCAATAACGATAGGTTCATCAGTGCCGTCTGCAACGGCCTCTGCAGCTTTCAATTCCTCGGCACTGGCAGTTTTAGAAAGTACTTTTGCAAGACGTACTTCCAAATCGGCAAGGGTTTTATTCATATCGGCCAGTTTGGCTTTTTTCGATTCCAGTCTTTCGAGAATCATTTTGGCGCGCACTTCGCTCAGTTGAGCCTCCAATTGGGTGGCATTATTGTTGTTGACCTTTCTGAAGAGAAAATCGTAATCTTTTTGGTCGCGATTGACAGAATAGCCCATCTTTTGAATTGCTTCCTTTAATCCCTCAATCCTACGCTGTAAACGAGTTTCAACATTGCCGGAGTTTGGATTTTGAGCATTAGAACCCCCAAAACGGCGATCTTTTACTTCTTTGAAAGCCTTATCGATTCTTGCCCAGATTTCATTGCGTCCTTCGCGTGTGAGTTTAGCAGTCTTTAATTCGGCTTGCAGCGCTTTAAGTTTATCGAACCACTTAGCCCAATCGCCACTATTTTTCTCAAGAGCCTCGTCGATTTGGTTAAGCAGATTGCTCATTTTCTGAAAAACTTCGTTTGCTGCTGTTTCGAAGGCAGTATCTTCAACTTCGCGTAGTTTCTTTAGCGAGCCAAAAAGTTCATTCAATCGGTCGCGCAAGATATTGGTATGTTCGCGGAAAAGGTTTTGTTCCTGAACCTGATTTTGTATTTTGGTTTGGAAGGTTTTGAGTTCCTCCCACATTTCTTTGCTGTATTGAGTCATTTTTTCAACCTTATCCTGCAGGGCATCCAATTCCGATGCGTAGGTCTGGAAAAGTTTGGTTGAAAGTACTATAAAAAGCCATTCGGTTTGTGTTCTTTTAATCAGGTCTTCCTTTTCGGCAGCACTGTAACCTTCGGGAAGTATAGAACTTGAGGCAGAAAGCTCGGTTCTGATATGTTCATGACCTTCGGGAAAAGCAACCGCCTCGCCCTTTCTCCAGTTGTTCATCAGTTGATCTGAAAGCTCTTCAGTTGCTGAATCCCCTGCAAAAATCCAGGAATCCACACAATTTGCATTTGCATTCAATTCAACGGCAATCAATACTTTTTCGGCATTTTCATCGCTGCCTTTTTGTCCCCATAAAACGAGTTTAGTTTTCATGTCTTCAGTTCTTAGTTGTGTTGTAAATCATTAAAACAGGTAGTGTTAGTAATTAAGAATTGCAAAGTTACAGTGATTTTCTCAGAAATAAAAAATAAAAATTTTTATAAAAAATACCATTTGGATTAAACCAGCGTCAAATTTGTCGGTCATAATGCTGACAAACATTAAAAAACGTCAAAAATTTAACCTTATGAAAACGAATTTCTTTTTTCTGATTCCCTTAGCTTTTGCATTTTCACTGCTTTTTAGTTCCTGCCTTAAAGAGATTGAAATTAGCGAAGAGGATGTTGTTGAAAGTATCGAAGCGACATTAAAAAGCAATGGCTCGGAAGATATGGCTTTGATTTCAACACCTTATAAGGCTGCTGCCTGCGGTTTTACAAACGACACCACTGTTACAAAATCAGTTAGCGGGACCGATTTTAACTGGAGCCGGACTGCCAACTGGAACTGGGTAGTGAATTGCGACAGCAACAATGCCTATAATAATGTTGTGTTTACCGAAAGCGGCAGCTCAACTTTCGAAGGGCCCAGATTAGCCTGGACAGCGACACATGGAGGTTCTTTTACCCTGAGTAATCTCTTGGTTTCGGAAGCAAATTACATCGTCAATGGTAATATGACCCGAAATGCAGGCGGCAGCATCACATCGAGACGACGTAGTGAAAATTACAGCAGCACAGTAGTGCACAACTGGACAAATATCAATGTAAATAAAGACAGCCGCAGTATTGTGTCGGGAACCGGAACCGTTAATTATAGCGGAAGCATTGCGGGCAACACGATAACCCGTACAGGTACAATTGTTTATAACGGAAATGGTACGGCAACCTTGACCATGGATAACGGAAATGTCTTCACCATTCAAACCAGATAGCGGAATTGATTTTTAAATCAACACAAGCCCGGAATCAAATAGGTTTCGGGCTTCGGTTTTTTTATTGGATTTGCTTATATTTGCAATTCTAAAACAGAAAGCATGTTTTTCTTAAAAATATTTTTTTTTCTTGCACTTATTTCGGTCTTTGTCTCCTGCACAAGCGTTGAAGGATGTATCGACCCAGTTGCAGAAAATTTCGATCCCGAAGCAGATAAAAACTGCTGCTGCCTCTATTATCAGCTCAGGTTCGATATAGACCATAGCATCGACACATTCGGCACATCTTTTAATCTTTTGAATTTTTATACAGATGCTGCAGGGGCAGCTTATCAGATAAAATCATCTGCATTGCTTATATCTGATGTTTCTCTGCTCAAGGCCGATGGAACAGCTTTTTACGTAAATGATTCTATTCTTACAACGCTGCAAAATGGCAGCAGCAGCTGGCTTCGCGACGATTTTTTTTACCTGAAACCCGGAAATTTTATCAGTGATGTAGGAGCCTTTACTACTTTTGGCGATTATACTAAGGTTCGTTTCCTTGTCGGTCTTTCAGGTACTGCCACACAGAGCGATGGGTCTGCACTCACCACTACACATCCGCTTTCGGCCATAAATTCCTTCTACGACGCAACTAGTGGTCGATATCGCTCTGGAAGATGGGAGATCATCAAAAATGTAACAGATACAACCCTTTATGAATTGACCGATACGGTTTGGGTAGAATTAGATTACCCCCTCAGCAGCAGAGACGGTTTCGACACGGTACTTCCTTTGGGTTTCAATTACAGTACGCTGATGCAGGATATTGTATTCGCAACAGACGATTCAATCACGGTGATTCAAAAAATAAAAAATAATGTCAGGAATGCGTTTTATATTCAATAGCAGCCTTTTTGCAATGAGCTTTATTCTGCTGCTCTCCTGCGGAAATGAGAAGGCTAAACAACGCCTTACAGAATTTAAGGGTAAAACAATGGGTGCTGGTTACAGCATCTCCTACCACGATAGCCTCAACAGAAACTTTCAGCCGCAGATCGATTCACTTCTAGCTGTTTTCGATAAAGAAATTTCGACTTATCGAGAGGATTCGCGACTCATGGCCTTCAATAATAGCGATAGTGGTATTTTTATTGCTAACAGTGAGCCCTTGCATTTGCTGCGCAATTTCAAAACCTCGATTAAGATTTTTGAAGCCTCCTCTGGTTGGTTCAATCCTGCCGTGATGCCGCTCGTAAATTATTGGGGATTTGGCAAAGGAGATAAAAAAGGCGTTGAAAATCCCGACACTACATTGATTGACTCCCTTGTAAAATTATGCGATTTTAAAAATATTGAGCTAATTGAAAAAGAGGCTGGCGTATTTATCCGTAAAAAGAATCCAAAAACTCAGGTTGTGCTGAATGCTATTGCACCCGGAGATGCAGCCGATGAAATCGGTCGATTTCTGGAGAAAAACGCTATCAGAGATTACCTTATAGAAATCGGCGGCGAAATCCGTTGCCGTGGCAAACAATCGAAAAACTTCGGTTGGATGGTTGGCATCAACACCCCAAAGGAAAATGCTGCCCTGAACGATATGCAGGTGGTTGTTGAACTGAATGATATGAGTTTGGCGACCTCGGGCAATTACCGGAATTTTATAGAAGTAAAGGGCAAAAAATATGCACATACTATTAATCCCTTCACAGGCTTTCCCGAAAAAAATGCTCTTTTGAGTGCCTCCATATTTACTGCCGACTGTGCCGATGCCGATGCAATAGCCACCGCCTGTATGGCTATGGGACCCGATAAAGCTTGGGACATGATTGTCAAAATGAAAGGCGTTGAAGCCTATTTTATCTATTCCGATGAAAAAGGCGAAATGAAAGTGAAACATACCGATAAAATGGCCGCCTGGCTGAAGCAATAGTTCTTTGGCGTTTCAGCACGTTAAAGTTTTCTAAAAGGCCAAATAAGACAGGAAAAAGTGTTATTATTATGCACTAAAATTAGAAATGTTAATTTACTTTAAAATATAAAATATTTATTCTTAATTACTTGCATCTAACATGTTAAAAAATAATCCAATTAGTTTTGATGGTAGCTATATTAAAGAAGTAGCTGCCGTTGTTTTAAGTTGGGATGATTTTGTTAAAGTTTTCATAGATGACCCTAAGATGGCAAGAAGAGATAAAATTTTCAATGAATACAAACGTTATCCTGAATCAAGTACTGTTAGGCAACAATAAAAGTGAAACAAAGAATATACATAGACACATCAGTCTTCGGCGGACATTTTGACGAAGAGTTTAAAGAACATACTATTCCATTGTTTGACAGAATCAAAGAAGGTGAATTTATTATTCTATACTCAACAGTTACGCAGGACGAACTTGAAAACGCACCTGAAAAAGTAAAAGAACTTGTCAAAAGTCTTAGAGTCGACCTGACAGAATTTATTGAAACAACTGACGAATCAGTTGACTTGGCAACTGAATACATTACTGAAAAAGTAGTAGGACAAACTAGTTTTGCGGACTGCTTGCATATAGCCATAGCCACCATAAACCATGCAGACTTTTTAGTAAGTTGGAACTTTAAACACATCGTGAACATTGAAAGAATAAGGGGTTACAACGCTATCAACATTAAAAACGGATACAAACAATTAGAAATACGTTCACCAAGAGAATTTGAAAAATATGAAGACGACTAAAAAAACATTTGATGCCGTAAAATTTATGCGTCAACAGCGAGACAAATTAAGCGAGAAGTTATCTAAGATGACAAAAGAAGAAATCATAGAATACTTCAAGAAACGTAAGACAAAGACAGCAATAAAGCCCAGTGCATAATAGGATGAGCTTCGGCTGCTTACTATCGCCTTCACGAAAAAAAAGGTTTCATTGAACTAATTTTTCAGAAAAAAGATAGCAAAAATGAGAAATAATATATTCAAGTCTTTAGCACTTCACATTGAAGGTATTCAAAGAATGAAGGGCATGGAGGAAAATAATAAACATATTCAATCAGTAGCAGCTCAATACAAATGCAAGAAAGAGGAATTGTTTGAAGATATGATTTATGCCATTTCACTTTCAAACACAGATATTTTAAATAAACTCTATGCAATAGTTTTGGGAAGAAAGTCTTTTAACATTTATCCTGATTTGGATTTGATTTCTTATCTTAGTTTTGTACAAAGCAAAAATATAAAGGAAGGTGAAAACTCTTCTAACGCCCATGAATTAAAAGATTTTATTGAAAAATTGAGTGATGTCATAGCAAAATTCGATAAGCTAAAACAACTTGAAAAAATTTTTGAACGCCCCGAAGCCGGAAAGTTGAAAAATAAAAGAAAAACTACATCTGATTTTGAAAAATTAGAATCAATTTTAGTCTAAATAACTTTAAATGCAACATAGCAACTATCATATTCTCATAGAAAAACTGGATGCATTCATCCGGAAATATTATGCCAACAATCTTATCAGGGGCAGTCTGCATAGTCTTGCGCTCATCAGTGTCATGTGGACAACCTTAGTACTGCTCGAGCACTATGTGTTCAGTTCATCTGTTTCTTCCATTGCTTTCCGCAAGTCGCTGTTTTATTCATTCGGTCTCACAGCTTTGATAGCTTTGGGATTTTGGATTTTCAAACCGCTGGTTCAGTATTTCAGATTGGGCAAAATCATCAGTCATGAAAAGGCTGCACAGATTATTGGAGCGCATTTTAGCAATGTTAAAGATAAACTCCTGAATGTATTGCAGCTGAAATCAATGTCGGCCCAGGAAAACAGCGCTCTTTTGGTAGCTGCCATCAATCAGAAAACTGAAGAGCTGCAACCTATCCCCTTCAAAAATGCAATCGACCTGAAAAAGAACCGAAAGTACCTGCGTTTTGTATTACCACCGCTCTTTCTGTTTTTGGGACTTTTGCTTTCTTCAAATATTATTCAGAGCAGCACCAATCGCATTCTCAACAGCAATAAGGAATTTGAAAGGGAAGCTCCTTTTGAATTTGTAGTGTTGAATTCCGACAAAAAAGTAGTTCAGTTCGAAGATTTTACCCTCGAGGTACAGATTAAAGACAAGGGTGCACTTCCCTCCGATGTTTTTATTGAGGTAGATAACTACAAATACAAACTGGAAAAAATTGGTCCCTCAAAATATAAATACACCTTTTACAAAATTCAGAAAGACGCCAAATTTCGCCTTTCGGCCAATGGTTTCAACTCCAAAAGCTATGATATAGATGTTTTAGAAAAACCAAATATCCTCGACTTGGCGGTCAAGTTGAAATATCCGGCTTATACCGGGCGTAGTAACGAAAACGTGAGTAATGTTGGCGATCTTGCTGTCCCAATTGGAACCGACATTGAATGGATTTTTGGTGCCGAAAATACCGATGCGCTCTCAGTGCTTTTCCCTGGCGAAGAAAAAGCTCAGAATGCACAACGTGCCGACAGAAAAATGTACACTGTCCGTAAAAAAGTAATGCAAGATGGTGTATACAAAATTTTTATTTCGAACAGTCTGCTTCCAAATGCCGATTCGGTATCCTATACACTTACTGTGATTCCCGATTTATTCCCCAGCATAGATTTGGAAAAATTCACTGATTCAACCGATAACAGAGTTGTTTTTCTGGCCGGCGAAGCATCCGATGATTATGGTATCAGGAATCTGTCTCTGCATTACACCATCGAGCGCGATGGCAAACTCATCAAGCAGGAGGTAATGCCTATGGCAATTAGCCCCGGCAAACAGACAACCTACAATTATACACTGAACATGCGCAGCTTCGACTTGAAAGCAGGTGATAAATTCAGTTATTATTTCCAGGTTTGGGACAACGATGCAGTACAGGGCAGTAAGTCATCGAAAACAGCGATGATGTTCTATCAGATGCCAACCATGGATGAGGTGGAGAAAAAAGAAGAAAGCAATAACGAACAGATAAAATCTGATCTCGAAAAAGCTATGAAAGAGATTGATGAACTGCAAAAAGCACTCAAAAAGGCAAAGGAAGGTGTTTTACAGAAAAACGAACTCAACTGGCAGGACCGTCGCGAAATTGAAAAACTGCTCGAGCAACAAAAACAAACAGAGGAAAAAATCAAAGAGGCTCAGGAGAATTTTAAGGAAAACATGAAAAATCAGGAAGAATTCCAGAAAGTGGATGAAGAACTGATGGAAAAACAAAAAATGTTGGAGGAACTCTTCGAGCAGGTGATGTCGGATGAGATGAAAGAGCTTTTCGAACAAATGGAAAAAATGCTGGAAAATCTCGACAAAAACGAGGTGCTGAAGCAGATGGAAAACATGGAGCTCAATGACGAAAAACTCAAGGCCGAACTTGACCGTATGTTGGAGCTTTTCAAAAAGATGGAAGTGGAAAAAGAGATGTCGGATGCCATCAACAAACTCGATTCCCTTGCAAAAAAACAGGAAGAATTAAGTAAGGAAACCGAGAAAAATGAAAATGCCTCACCCGAAAAACAGCAGGAACTACAAAAGAAACAGGAAGAGCTGAACAAAGAGTTCGATAAGGTGAAGGAAGGTATCGATAAGGCAAAGGAGAAGAACGAAGAATTGGAACAGCCAATGGACCTTGATTCGAAAGAACTGGAACAACAAGAAAAAGACGTGCAGGAAGAGCAGCAGAACTCTTCGCAGCAGCTCAATCAGAAGCAGAATAAAAATGCTTCGAAATCGCAGAAAAATGCTGCCCAGAAAATGAAAAAAATGTCGCAGCAAATGCAGCAGATGATGCAAATGAACCAAATGCAACAGATGGAGCAGGACGTAAAAGCTATGCGACAGCTGCTCGAAAATCTGGTAAACCTTTCCTTTGAGCAGGAACGTCTGATTGACGAGGTGAGCAAATCGATTCCTAATACACCTGCCTATGTGGCACTTGTCCGCGAACAGTTTAAACTGAAAGACGATTTTAAATTGGTAGAGGATAGTCTGAATGCACTCGCCAAAAGAGTACATCAGATTCAGGGCTTTATAACCGAAAAGGTGGCCGATACCAAAAAATCACTCAAAAGCAGTATTGAAACATTGGAAGAGCGCGACAAGAGAATGGCTTCTGTCAATCAGCAATATGCTATGACCTATGTCAACGATCTGGCGCTTATGCTCAGTGAATCGATGGAACAAATGCAGCAGCAGATGGCCCAGCAAATGCCAGGACAGCAGATGTGTGAGAAACCCGGTAGCGGTGAGGGAGAGGGGAGTAAACCAGGGAAACCGGGGAATAAACCCGGCATGGGCGGACTGAAACAGATGCAGGATCAGCTAAATCAGCAGATAGAAAAAATGCAGCAACAGATGAAAGACGGTAAAAATCCGTCAAGTAAAGATTTTGCGGAAATGGCCGCAAAACAAGCTGCTATTCGCAAAGCACTGCAGGATATGAAACGCCAGAAACAGCAAAATGGTAAGGACGCTGGTAAAGATCTCCAGAACATGATCAATGAAATGGATAAAACCGAAACTGATCTGGTCAACAAAAAACTACCCAACGATATCAATAAAAGGCAACAAGATATCCTCACTCGACTGCTCGAACATGAAAAGTCAGAGCGTGAACGCGAATATAACAATGAACGCAAATCTGAACAGCCCAAGCAGACCGAACCAAAAATACCGCCTGCAATGCAGGAATATCTCAAAAAACGTAAGGGCCAGGTTGAAATGTTCAAAACTGTTTCTCCGGCACTGAAACCTTATTACAAAAATCTGGTAGAAGAATATTTCAGATCTTTGAAGTAATAAATAAGAATTTCAAATATAATGCCCTCAAAAAGTTAGGCACTTTTTGGGGGCATTTTCATGAAAACAATGTCGTAATTTAGTGTATTGTATTATATTACGCTTTTCCTGTAATTGTCGGAACGATTAACCCACATTGCAGCTTTAACTCCTCAAAATCCCTTGTCTACTGCCATTCTAATTTTTTGAGTTTCTATTTGGGCACTACAGATTTTTTTTTCACAAAAGGGTAATTTTTATAGTTGAGAGCCGAGTAAATCTGTTTTACTTTTTCGTTTGGTTCTGTGCAACGTCTGATGTAAGCACCTTTCCATACTACTCATTGAGATAGCTTTCCTCCAATCGGTAGTAGCCTTCTAGGCGCTTGGTAGCAGGATTTACTCGTATGACAGATCGAAAATACATCCCGCAAAGGTACCCCTAAGACTTTCACATATGCAATACCCCTCTGGGGACTACAAGTCAAAATCAAGCGTAAATACTGGCTTTCATGAGGGAGACTGGGTAAAACTAGCGATTTTTTGCCCGTTTTTTAACAAATATTTAACTAAATTGAGTTAGAATGCTGCAATGTGGATTAAGTGCATTGCCTTCAATAATGAGTAAGGGCTGTAAATTTTTACTTTTTAAAATAAAATGCGCTTAAAATTTAAAATAGAGCCAGTATTAAAAAATATTTTCTATTTGCTTTTTAATCATATAGTTGATATTCAATACAATAAAGTACATTTTTAAAAAAAGCAAAACGCTATTTGAATTGTTTTTCTGCAGAAACGAACTAAATTTACATTTATTTTTGTTTAATTTACAACTGCCCGATAATAGAGCGAATCGAAATTGGGTTTAATTTCACAAACAAGACCGGAGCCCTTTGAATATGGGTCGGGAATTTTTCATTGAATGATAAAAATTAAAAACATTCCTAAATTAGTAAAATTATGCAAGGTTTTAACGAAAAAGACTTCCAGCGCAACATGGTGATGTATCTGGACGGAGCGCTCAGTAAAGAAGAATCACGCGAGTTTTTAGACAGCGTTATGCAATCGCCCGAACATTTGGACCATTTGCAAAAAGAAAAATCTTTCCGCGAAATTTTACGTAAAAAAGCCGGACAACGTACTGTATCTCCCACCCTTGTCCAGACCATCAAATCAAAAATCGGCGACAAACCATCCTCCTATTAATCTTATTGTTTTCTTGCATATTTAATCCAACCGATTCGCCTTAGTCTCTGAATTTTGGATTATTTTTGTTTAGATTTATGACAGTCCGTAATTTTTCGGATTTGCAATTGTTTTAAAAAGCACAAAAGCAGGAAAAAATGGAAATGCGCAGTATTAATCCCTCAGATCTACATATTAAGGATCTGCATCAATTTATCGTAGGTGCCATAGCGCCCAGGCCTATTGCATTTGCCAGTACCATCGATGAAAATGGGGTTCCAAATCTAGCACCCTACAGCTTTTTCAACGCTTTTAGTTCAAATCCACCTATTCTGGTCTTCTCTTCAAACCGTAGGGTGCAGGGCAATACGACAAAGGATACCCTGCATAATGTTCAGAAAACCGGTGAAGTTGTTATCAACGTGGTCAATTATGACATTGTAAAACAAATGACCATAGCCAGTGTGAATTATGCACCTGGCGTGAGCGAGTTTGAAAAAGCAGGTCTCACAGCCATTCCTTCCGATACTATAAAAGCACCACGCGTAAAAGAATCTCCTGTACAATTCGAATGTAAGGTCAAGGAAATCATCACCTTGGGCGAAAATGGAGGTGCCGGTCACCTGGTTATTTGTGAGGTCCAAAAAATTCATATCAGAGAATCGGTGATTGATGCAAACAACCGTATTGATCCAAACAAACTGGACTTAGTTGGCCGTCTCGGTCGTGCTTATTATGTACGCGCCAGCGGCGATGCGCTCTTCACGCTTTTTCAGGAACCTGAGCAAATGGCGCTTGGCTTCGACAAACTGCCCGACTCAGTACGCAAAAGTCCTTATCTTTCCGGTAACGAGCTGGCTAGTATTGCCTCCCTCACCGAATTTCCAACAGCCGATGATGTTCAAAAAGTGCTGGAAGAAGACGAAGAACTTAAAGAAATTTTGAATAATAATAAGGGTCACGAAGATATGCTTTACCGCGACCTGCACCGATATGCCGAGCGTGCTATCAGGCAGGATGCCAACCGTTTAGCTTTCTGTATTCTTATGATTGCCGACAAATATTATATGTTAAAAAAATAAGGCACGGTTTTTGTAAAACCTGTTAGGTCTTAATAACCCCCTAACCAATATTTTATGTCAGCCCGCTTTGATCTTCAAGACTTTCTGCCGCGTCATATCAGAAAGATGCTGCATGTCAAAAATAAATCGGAATCGCAAAAGCGAAAAGGCGCTTTTAATGTCCTTGACCTCGATAAGAACGAAAGTGCATGGGGTACTGTTGGTACCGATGCCGATTATTCGCGCTATCCCGATACAGATGCAACTATTCTGAAAAAGGAATTATCGGAATATCTTAATATTTCGACCAAAAAAATCCTATTCGGAAATGGCTCGGATGAACTTATTGACCTTGTGATGAGAATTTTTGCTCAGCAGGGCAAAGATCATATGTTAGCCTTTGCACCTTTCGAAAAAAGAATCAGTCATTTTGCAGCCCTCAATGGACTTATTTTAGATGAAATGCCACTCAATGAAGCATTTCAGTTCTCAATTTTTCAGGCCAAACATCATATCAACGAGCAAACCAAAATTCTGTACATGGCCAATCCAAATCCAATCTCGGGTGTTGCACTGCGCGGTTTGGATTTGATAGATATGATTGATGATTTTAAAGGTATTGTAATTGTGGACGAATCTAATATTGGCTACAATACGCAAAATAGTCTGATTGAGTACATCGATTCTTACCCTAATCTCATCATCATTCAGAGTTTTTCTAATGTCTGGGGTATGGCCGGCCTTCGACTGGGTGCCCTTTTTGCTTCAGCTGAGATTATCGATGTCATTAATTGTATCAGAGCGCCTTTCAATGTGAACAGCGCAGCACAGGAAATTGCCGCCAAGGCCCTGCGACTACCTGAACAGAGAGACAGAATTGTATCTGAAACCATCGCTGCCCGTGAAAAGCTCAGTAACCGACTGCTCGATTTCAGATTTGTTCAGGAAATCTACAATTCCGATTCGAACTATATTTTAGTAAAAGTTGACAAACCCAAACAGTTTATCAGCTACCTCGAAGAAGAGCGAATTTTTGTATACGATGCCTCTGAACTGGCCGGCTGTCATGGCTGTGTAAGAATCAGTGTTGGAAATGAGGAACAAAATCAGCGCCTGATTAAAACCCTGAAAGAAATGTCATCGAAAACTGCACCGGTAAGGGTGCTCATCAGAAAAATTGGTCAGACACTGCAACGTGCCTCTGTTTTTTTTGGTATTTTCAAAAAAATAATCGGGTAGAACAAATATTCTAAAACACATATAAATTAAAAAGCTGCAATTCAATTGGTTGCAGCTTTTTTGTTTATACTTTTTTGCACTAGCGCTCGTCGTTGAAATAGATTTTGTAGTAATGCATGCCTTTTTCGGCATCATAACCACGTTCGACAGTTCCATCTTCATGAACCGTTGAACTGTTGATTTTAATTTCGACAGAACTATCGAGCTGAATAATTTTGCGGAAGCTTTTTTCCGCTTTTTTAACCAATGGCGCTGCAATAAAAAAGGTCTCCTCTTCGGGCAGCAGGCCTTCTTTTTCCTGATAACTATTTTTGTACTCCCTGAAATTTTCGATCCGCTCCTTATCCTCTTCAAAAAGGTCGGTTGCAAGTTCATCAAAATCGAAGGCATCGTGCGAATTAAAATATTCGATTGATTTATTCAGAAAAGTTACCTGGTCTTGCTTTTCCTCCCCATCGAATTGTGTTTTACCAAACTGTTTACAAAGATTCAGATAGGTTTTGGTATAAAAATTATCATCGTGAATCTGGGTCAGCATCAGAAAATCATCGCGCCAATATTTGGCATCGCCGCCTTTCATGTCCACACTTACAATGCGGAAACCCTCTTCGGCAGCCGTATTAAAAACCAAACAACCCTTGTCTAGATTTTCAATATTGGTACCCTCTTCAAAATACAATTCCCAGTCATTTTCATCATCCAGTCTCAGTTTCAGAAATTTATCGCGGGTTTCCACCTTGAATATGCCTATAGCATCGACCAGCTCGTCGTTTAACACAATGTCCTCGAAATGTGCTACATACAATTCGCCGTCGTTGATTTTGTTATGGTCGGAACATTCATAGAGATGTCGCAACATGTTGACCGATTCATCGTAGAAGATTTCAGTATTGTCAGTTTCCTGAAAAATTCGGCTGCAATAATTATACACTTCATTCATTGACAGCTCGCTGCTGTGCCCAAAATGATAAAATATATCGGTTTTGAAATGCGAAAGGAAGAATTTTTGCAAATCAGCTTTTAGCTGTTCATCCTTTAACTGAAGCAGTTTTTTTGATGGAAAAATGCCTTCTTGTCGACTTTTGTTGCCAACTCGGTGCAGTGCAAGTCTGCTGAGTTTTGCTTCTGTAAAAATTATATCATTGCTCATTTGTCTCTATTTTATGGTAAAAATAAATAATATTCTGAGCATTTGAAAAAAAAGCCCCGCTTCCTGTGGGGAAACGGGACTCACACTATAAGAACACCCAATTAAAACCTTTTATACTTAACCAATTTCAAAAACAATGCCAACTCAAAAGCTGATTCAGAAATAATTTTATGTCTTAATTATTTAACTTTATATGATTTTTTATGGGGATATGACGAAATTTGATTTCCCTTAACCACTCCAATACAATTATGCAGGAAAAGGCAGCATTCCGGGTATTTTTCAATGGTCATTTGCACCTGATTCTCCGCGAATTTGAAAAAAAACGCAGGGCGCTCCTTATGGGACTGGGCATTGTGATTGCGTTCACTGCAGTATGCTCTATTTTGCTTGTTATCAGTAAAAATCATGCGCTGCTGCTTTTTATACCCATCTTTTTGTGGGGTCTGCAATCTTACATTTCCAATAAAATAAGGCAGCACATTCAGGATTTCAAACCGCGTCTGATTCCTGATATGCTTAAATTCATGAAGGTTGAGGCGCAATATAGTCCGAATGGCCAGGTACCCAAAGAACAATTTATCCGCTCAGGAATTTTTGGTATCGACCCCGCAGTTTATAGTGGCGAAGACCTCATCACAGGCACAAGTGGTCAAATCTCTTTTGAAATCTGCGAACTGCTGGTCATGCACCCCTCTGAAGCCCGCGCCAAGCTTGAAAAAGTCTTCGACGGTGTTTTTCTGCATGCGCAGCTCAGTCAAAATTGGCATGGAAAAGTATTTATTGTGCCCAGGGCGAATTGGCAAAAAAACAGTCGGGGTATAAAAGCTATGGTCCGCAATGGCGCCCTTGAATTGGAAAAAATCGGCAATCCCGCCTTTGATGCTCGTTTCAGGGTTTTTTACGATGAATCTGTAAAAATAGATCATGTCATCAGTCCCCGTCTTCAGGAAAACCTCATCCGCTACTACGATATCGGCAAAACCGAAGTGTATACGGCCATCATCAACCAGGATTTTTATCTGGCTATGCAAGAAGGCTTCGATCTGCTCGATTCGAGCATTTTTCGCTCAAATCTCTCCTTCGACAAAATCTATGGCTTCTATCGAGATTTACAGTTTTATTTGAGGATGGTGGAGGATGTGGATAGGGGGTGATTTAAGTATTTATGATTCGAAAACATGCTATTTTTTCAAATCATCCGCCTCAACACCTCCGGGTACATCTTCCCAACCATTTTCCGCACCTTATTCCTTTGAGGGCGAAGTAGTTCCTGACTGCCATCGCTGCGGGTGATTGTTCTGTGTTCCAATCTGTTGCGCTCTTCGTAGAGGTCTTTCAAAAATGAGCCGACAAGGGAAATGGGTCCTTCCATTTTACTAAGTTGCACATAGCGTGATTTTTCATCGCCGGCTTCTGGATATTTTTGTGGATTTTTTTTACTGATATCCTGAATATAATGCAGCACAAGGTTATCGGCAAATTTTAGGGCATTATTGAGCCAGCCGCTTACCTGCCATTGACTGAGTTTCCGGAATTCATTGCAGATTTCCAGACAGCTTCTGGCATCGTCCTCGGCAAGTTGGTAGTATGTTTGACCAAGCCGGGTTTTGAAGTCCAAATTCAACTTTGCGCTAATAACATCTTCGTAAAAATATTCGAAGGGTTGCTGACTAGCCGTTGATTTACGGGCCTGTTTTTCAAGAAATTCCCGATACATTTCCTGCTGAAAGCTATTCAGCGCTTGTTCCTGGCTTGCAGTTTTTCTGCTTTCCAGATTTTGTAGTTCAATGAATTTCATAGGCCAAACCAGTATTTAATGTTATCGGAATTTTCATTGCCGCCAATCATTGCCAATCGGTTTTTGATATAGGGTTCACTGTCGTCCCTGATGGCTTTTTTCAAAGAAGCATAGAGCTGCTGGGCGGGTTTCAGTTGTTTGAGTAAAATCATATAATAACCCATTCTGACCAGTGGCGACTTCTCTTCAGAGGCATCGCGAAACAGTTTTTTTAATTGGGAAGCATCGAAAATCTGACCATTTGCCATATTCGATAGCATTTGAAAGCGAACCCATTCATAGATTCTGAATTTTGGCATCAGCTGCTGAATTGCGTTGGAAATTTCCTGATTTGGTCCGTAAAGGTTCAGATTCCAGCAGAAATGATTGGCTTTCCAATAATAATGTTCCAAACAGAAAAGCCAAATTGGTACCATTTTGTCATTAGGTTTTCCCTTCATTTGGGCCGATAATATACTGTTTGCATTGCGCCATCTGTAGGCGAGACTGATAATTTGTTTGTTGAATTTATCATCTTTCAAAAAATCTCCGCTATTGAAATCAGCCTTGCCCAGCAGCTTAAACTTATCGAGCAATATGACTTCTACCTCCTCAATTTCTTTTTTGCAAAAACCGACCAATTCTTTATCATCGATACTTTTGATGATAAATTTTGTTTGCTGCTCATGATCGCTGTGTTCATCAGAGAAATAAAGCTTTCCTTCGGAATTTCGCTCGTACACTAAGTATTCCTTACCCGAAGCAGTTCTGATCAAATCATACTTCATTGATTCCCGATTTTCGCCAATGAGTTCAGTATTTGTTTTTTTTGCATTTAGCGAAAGTGCCCTGCTTTTTAGGAAATTGTCAATCAAGACTAAGGCTTCGGTCAGTTTTTCCTCCGTCTCCTCGTAGATCCTGATATCGTCCATATATCGGTAGTAGGTATAGCCTTCCATTAAAATGAGATGATCCAAATCGTAAAGAAAAAGATTGGCAAGGAAGAAGGAAGCAGCCGGTCCTTGCGGAATGCCAACTCCTGCAGTAATAGATTCTCTGGTTCCAGACCATATATTCAGACAATCGGCAAGAAAATCGAGCATCTCAGGTTCGAGACCAAATTGATGCAGTGTCAAAAGCAATCTTGAATGTGGAATACAATCAAAAAAACCGGTGATATCGGTCTCTAACTTATGTCGGATGGCAGTGTTTTCAATTTCATTGTTTACAGAGTTCAAAAACCTGTTATAGAGTGGAATATAATATTCGAAAAAATAAAAATCCGGGTCATCTTCATTCAAAAGCTCCAACCCTTTTTCAACCTCCGGGTGCAAAACCGAACCAAAAACAAAGCTGTTGTTTTCTGTAAGTATTCGATAGTTTTGGGCAGCGATTCTGTCGGCAATCGCCTGATACACCAAGGCATCTTCAATACACAATACGGTTTTTGTGCGCTGCGTTTTAGAAGCCTTAGGTTCATAATATTTAAATGGCCGTTGTGGTTGATAATACCCATTCAGAATAAGTTCTGAAAGCTTTTCAAGGTTTTTATCAAGATTGGTGGCATAGACCTCCATCCCAAAAAAATCCTTGACATCCTTTCCGTTTGAGCGGATCATCCTTTCCCAGGCAAGCCTGAGGTTATCCGCCGAAAAATATTTTATAAAAATTTCACTCATGCGTTCTGATTTTAACACAATATATAAATAAAATCATCAGCCATACTTTTTTGTTGATGATATTTAATTAAAAAAAAACAGCCTGAAAAATGTCCATTAAGAACATCGTTCTGTAGAAAACAAGAAAATTTCAGTGTCGAAAAAATGCTGTAAACTATATCAAACTGCCTCATAAAACACAAAGTTCCAACAGCTCAAAAAGAAATGTTGGAACGATAATTTTTTAGGACTTATTTTTTAATCAACCCGCCTTTCATAAACCTTCCTCTCCCCCTCATAAATACTCAACTCAACAGACTCGCCAGCGGATTTGGATTCTTTCAATTGCAGGAGTTTTTTCAAAGAATTGCCCTTTGACTTCACTTTTTTCAAAAAAACAATCTTGCCATTTTTTTTGATTTCTAACAAAACTTCGGCATCGCTGGGCAGATCGTTTACAAGCCAAACATAGCGCTTATTTCCTTTGATTTCAGGAATGAGGGCAATGGGCGCATAGAGCATTTCGAGCTGATGATGCAGTTTTTTCCAATTGCCGTAGACATCGCGGCTGCTCCAGCTGGGACCCGGCCAGCAATCATTGTACTGCCAGAAAAGTGTTCCCCAGCAATGCCCCTTTTTCAGGCGATGTGCGTCGATGGCAATCTGCATGGCGAGGGCCTGTGCCGATTGGCTTTTGTCGACAAAATCTTCAAAGCTTTTAATTTTTCCGAAATACTTTTCGGCCTGTTTTAAGATGAGCGGGTTGCCCACATAGCTTTTCTGATGCCATTTCATAATCTCCGAATCGGTCGAAAGGCTGCTGCTGTCGGCAAATTTTAAAATTGTCTGCATTTCGGGAAAGGACTGAAAACCGTACTCAGCCATAAAACGTCCCACATTGCTGCGGTAGGCCTCGAAATCATCTTTTCCGTGCCAGACGCCCCAGTAATGCATGCTGCCGTAATTGAAGTTTTCGGGTTTCCCCCAATTGCTCAAGGGCGAAGTGGGTGTATAGAATCGGTATGGGTCCAATTCCTTAATTTGCTCAGGTATAAGTTGTTGAAATAGATTTTCATAATCCTGCCGGATTTTAGCTGAATCAGCAGCCGACCAAGCAAACTGTTTTTGCCAACCCCAGTTGAACCAGGCCACATTCATCTCGTTGTTCCCATTCCATTGCGCAATAGAGGGATGATGGCGCAGGCGAATGATGTTCTCGCGTACTTCATTCCGTACATTGTCCACAAAGGCGCTGTCGCCCGGGTACATGGAGCCTGCAAACATAAAATCCTGCCAGACCAGGATGCCCGCCTCATCGCACAAATCGTAAAAAATATCATTTTCATAAATGCCGCCGCCCCAAACCCGGAGCATATTCATGTGTACTTTTTTGGCATCAGAAACTAGGCTTTTATACTGATTATCAGTGACATCGGGCAGAAAATGACTTTGCGGAATATAATTGGCGCCCTTGATAAAAATGGGCAAACCATTCACTTTAAAATAATAGGAGCGCCCGATTTTGTCATTTTCCTGTACCAATTCCACTGTTCTCAGTCCGATTTTCTTCTCGGCTGATGCCAGAATTTTAGCATCTTTTGCAATCTCAACCCTGATGGGATAGAGATGCGCCTCGCCCCAGCCATTTGGCCACCAAAGTTTGGGGCTGTCGATTTCGAGCTCAATACTAATTTTCCGATCGCTTCCCTTCAACTCAAAACTTTGATTTTTGCCGTTCACGCTGATGTTGTATAGCCCCGAAGCATCAGATTTTACATAGGTTTCAACTGTCAGCAATGCTTTTGAGGGACTGATGGATTTTTGAACAATGTGCAGGTCCTCAATCCTCAGTTCATCCCAAAATTGAATTTTTATTGGCCGCCATATTCCGCAGGTCAACAGTCTGGGCCCCCAATCCCAACCAAAATGATAGGGCGCCTTCCGAGTAAATGGACTCACTTTCAGTGACACATTTTCCGACCCGGCCGGCAATTCATAGCCCAGCTCCTTTGCTTTCGAGCGATGTATAAATTTGGGATCTTTAAAAATGATATTCAAAGCATTATCACCTTTCAAAAGGAGTTTTTTGACATCTGTCCGCCAGGAACGGAACATATTATCGGCCTGCAGAATGAGGCTATCATTTAAATAAACATCGGCATAAGTATCGAGCCCATCAAAAACAAGGTCAATATGTTTTTTGTCAAACTCTTCGGCGCTAAGTTTGAATGTACAACGGTACTGCCAATTGTGGTTTTCGACCCATTGCACTGCTTTTTCATTGGTTCCGAACCAGGGATCGGGGATTAAACCACTGCGCAAAAGATCGCTCTGCACAACTCCGGGTACTTTTGCGGTTTTCCATTGGTAAATTTCAGTGCTAACAACAGTTTTTTCATAGGTTGTATCGCTCCAACCCATCGATCGGAATTCCCAGTTTTCATGCAGTGTTCTCGAAGTTTGAGCATTCAGTGCAGCAGCTGTGAAAAATAAAAATGCTATTAAATATTTCATTTTCAAAGCAGTTTTTTAATTTCCGCAATGACTGTCGCATCGGATATAAAAATGGAATCCTCAGAAATGGCTCTGTTGCCGTTCATAAAAAGGCCGTCTTTATAAAAAAGCATTTCGGATTTTGACAGTTTTTTTGCCGAAAGGTGAAATTCAGAACAGCCGCTTTTTTCTTTGATTGTTTTAATGTTCTCACTGTTAATCCCTCCGCCAGGCATAATTATGATGCGCTCTGCCGCCTTTTTATTCAAATCTGAAAGCGTTTCAATTCCCTCCGGAACGGAGTTTTTGCCGCCTGAAGTCAGAATCCTTTTTGCACCACAAAAAATGATGTCATCCAAGGCTTCATAAAGGTCGCGGCAGCAGTCGAAGGCCCTGTGGAAGGTAAAGGGCAGGGGAGAGGCAGCTTCAATCAGCGCTATGGTTCGGTCACAATCCACTGTTCCATCAGCTTTTAATATTCCCGATACGATGCCATCGGCGCCCAATTCCTTAGCTAGATAAATATCCTGCAGCATCACATTAAATTCGGCATCGCTGTAGATGAAATCGCCACCTCGGGGGCGGATCAGGACAAAAATCTGTATTTTCAGTTCCTGCCTCAATACCTTGAGCATACCATAGGAAGGAGTAGTTCCGCCCTCCCAAAGGTTGTCGCAGAGTTCTATTCTATCGGCCCCGGCTTTTTGGGCATTGAGTGCGGAGGTGATGTTTGCGCAGCAGATTTCGAGCATGTTGTAAATTTAGTTGACTTTTGTTACAATCATATAAAAGTAAACTTAAAAAGCAAAATTGTCAAAAAACAATGTAAGATTAGAAATTCAATTGATACTCGATTGGTTCAGCCTTTTATTTGATTCAGGATACAAATTTTTTGTATACAAAGGGCAGATGCATTAAAAGGATACAATTATTCTATTACGCTTTTTCCTATTTCTTCGGTTTTGATTGAATCAGGGATTTTAAAATGCAGCATCAGCTCATTTAATACCCCATTTAATCCCTCATTTAATCCCTCATTTAATTTAATCTTCAAGGATATCAACGGAATAATAGCCGCCAGTTTTTTTGCTTCCTCTTCTTTCGATTAATTTTTTATCAACAAGTAGCTTTATTTGCCGTTCCAAGGACTTTATTGGTCTGTTATCTAATTGAGGGATAGATCTTTACTCCGGTAGTTGCTTTTTCCTATTTCTTAGGCTTTGATTGAATCAGGGATTTTAAAATGCAGCATCACCTCATTTAATCCCTCATTTAATCCCTCATTTAATCCCTCATTTAATCCCTCATTTAATTTAATCTTCAAGGATATCAACGGAATAATATCCCCCAGTTTTTTTGCTTCCTCTTCTTTCAATTAATTTTTTGTCAACAAGTAGCTTTATTTGCCGTTCCAAGGACTATATTGGGTTGTTATCTAATTGAGGGATAGGTTTTTAGACTTAATTCCTTGACTCTTTTTCCTCCACTTTCTTCACCCCATACACCTTCAAAAACATCGCTTTAATTTCGGGTAATTCCTTTTTGCCTTTTTCTTCGGCTTTGGCGATATCGAAATCCCTAAGGAGGTTGCTGTCGCGTTTTTCATAGAACTCGATGAGTGGGGCGCCAAATTTGTTGATATCATCCACAGCAGTTCGGTCCTCGAAATATTCCATGGTGAGTACCGCTGTATTGAGCGCCCAGAGCAGGTAGCGGAATGATTTTGCATAGTCGCGTTCGAATTTGATTTCTTTGCCTTTTGGCAGGCGAGTGGCAATATCTTCTTTGCTTTTCGAATACATAATGGCCAGCCTTAGCATGGCATAGGGGTTAAGGTATTCATCGGCCGCCAAGTGCTGATAAAACATACCCTTTTCGAAATTATCTTCGGCAAAATAGCGATTGCCAAGGTAGTGCAGCGCATAGGATGCCTCAAAAAAGTTAAGTCCTTTTTTTTGAAGCATCTTTTCGATTTCCTCCTTTTTCGATTCGCTCAGTTTCTGATTCAGCGCCATCAAATCGGGCTTTTCAATACTTTCAATCCCCAGACTGTTTTGCCTGTTTTTCTCAAGCTGTACGAGCGTATATGATTTGTTTTTGGGGTTCTCATTCTTACAGGCAAGGGCTGTGAAAATGACCGCTGCTATTATTAAAAGCTTTTTCATATGTATTATTCAAAAATTAAGTTAGATTGAAATGCTTTCTAATTCACCAAATTCCGGGTCTTCGCTTTCTATAACCAACTCATCGTAAGCCAGGAACATATTTTCGGGTAAGAGCTTTTCGGTGTCGGCTGTGCTGCCCATGGTATGGCTCAAATGCGTAAAAAAAGTAGTTTTGGCGCCAATTTCCTTTGCCAGTGCTATGGCCTGTTCAAGGGTGAGATGAGAATAATGCTCCGTATGCTGCAGGGCATTCAGCACTAAAACGTCCAACCCTTCGAGGTATTGCATTTGATCATTATTGATGGTCTTTACATCGGTCAGATAGGCAAATTTTCCGATACGGAATCCCATGACGGGCAGCTTTGCATGCATAATTTCAACAGGCATTACAGGTGTATTGCCCACCATAAATTTTTTATCCTTTTCTATGGCGATTTGCTGCACCTTTGGAACACCAGGATAATCATTGTCGAAAATATAATCGAAGGCTTTGCGAATGGCAGCCTGTACCCTTTGCACTGCATAAATAGGCATATCCATGCGGTATTTGAAATTGATGGGCCTGATATCGTCGAGCCCGCCTACATGGTCGCGGTGTTCGTGCGTAAGCAGAATAGCATCAATCCTCTCAATACCTGAACGCAACATCTGAAACCTGAAATCGGGACTAATGTCAATGAGTATATTTTTTCCCTGAATCTCGAGACAGACCGATACGCGCAGGCGTCGATCTTTTTTGTCATTTGAATTACAGACATGACAATCGCAACCAATAACCGGTATGCCCTGCGAGGTTCCTGTGCCCAAAAAGGTAATTTTCATTTTTTGATTTTAGCTTAACCCAAAAATACGTTGTTTTGATTGCTTTGTATTGAATTTTAAAATAAATTTATTTTCTGCGCAAAGCAGCCACCAAAAGAATCATGCGGTCATAATTCAAAATTCCGTCCCGGATGCCCTGCATCCTCAGGTAAGCATCGTAGGCAACTTCGTGAAACCCGGGTATGAATTCGAAATAGGGTTTCATGTCACGCCTTATTGCTGCTAAATCGTTGAACATGCCCCGGTCGATAAGAGGGCGGTTTTTTTGGTAATATTCGGGATCGACTTCGCTAAAAACATAACGCCAATAGCCAAGATAGCCCGAATATCGAATGGCAGCATTTTTAGAGCGTAGACAGGCCAGGTAACCCAGAAAATTACAGGTTCCTTCATCGCCAAAACCATATCCATGCGACATTTCATGGGCAAGGGTAAAAGGTTTTTGCAAAATGTGCAATGCCGATTCGATATGCCCCTCACCAGTAAAAGGCCAATAAACCCCCGATGAACTAAAACCGTAAAGGAGGCCCGGATAAAGCTGGCGCCCCCTTACTTTGCCAATGGTCGGATAACCCAGATCTTTGAGCACCAATACTAAGCAATTGCGCATTTCGTCCTCCAGATTTTCAGGAAAAAATTTGGCATCAATTTCAAATGTATCTGCTCCATCTATCTCGGACCGGCTAAGGCGGCATTGTTTTGTAATAAAATCCGCCTCGGCCCTCATTTCCAGACTGTCGAGCTCTCGGGCATCGATGGCCATTGTTTTTTCAATTGGAATTCGGGCATAGTTAAATCCCCAAAGTATCATGAAAAAAAAGATAAGTCCGCCTGTGAAATTCGAAAAATTCCATCCGAAATTTTTCCACCATTCCCGGCGTTTTATACCCGAATTTCGACGGATAATTTCTCTGCGCAATAAAAAAAGCGCCCATAAGGCCATCGACAGAAAAAAAACATAAAACATAGCAAAGGGCATAAAACGCCCCCAGCTGTTGTCGATGATCCAGCGTATGCCCAGAAAAAAACTTCTTGAGTAAAGATATTCGCAAAGGGCCGGAAAAAATCCAAAAACGATGCGCAGCAGCAGGGCCGAAATTCCTAGGCTGATCCAGATGTATTTTTTGGAGAAAAGCTTTTTTAAGATGCTCATTGCGAATTATTTAGATTTTTGAAGCAGGTTGAGCGCCTCATGCGTTTTACGACAATGCGTAGGAATGATATTAATTTCGGGGTATTTTTTATGGAAAAGGTGCAAAAGCCCGATGGTGTTTTTGTAGGCTTTCCAATCGCTGATGAGCAGTTTGGCCAAGTTTGGCGGCAGTCTGTTTTCGCGGTATGAATCGGATAGCCAGCAGGCATCGGCGCAGAGAAAAAGGGATTCTTCCTTTTCATTTTTTAGGATTGCGCCGTACTGACCAATATGATGACCGGGCAAGGCCACAAGCTTAATGCGCTCATCCCCAAAAAGGTCGAAACTGTTTTCAAAAATATCGAGTGGTTTTTGTTGGATGCTGCTGTCCTTATCAAAAATCCAGCTTCTCTCTGCTAAATCATTTGGCAGCAAATCGGGTAAAACGCCTTTTTTAAGCATAGACCAGCCCTTCGAAGCAAGTGCATTCTCGAGTGCGGCGGATGAACAGACAAAACGGGCATTTGGAAAATCTTTTAAACCACAGATATGATCTACATGAAAATGCGAGACAATGATGTAATTAATCTCTTCGGCGCTAATTCCCATTGCTTCAAGCTGCGATTTTGCCGATGCTTCTTTTTTGACAAAGGTGGGCAGCAGCAGGGCCGTAAGTTTTGCCGGCCATTTGGCAGTAGCCTCATAGAAACGTTCACTGCAGCCGCTATCGAAAAGAATTTTACCGTATTGGGGGTGCTCAATCAGTGCAACCAGAACCGGAATTTTAACTTTTTGCCTTTGGCCGCCTTGCAGCATCATACTTTCTTTCGAAACGCAGTGACCACATTCCATAAATCTTATTTTCATAAGGCTGATCTTTTACACAAATATAATGAGTACTTAGGCATTTTTTTCTAATTTTGGTATCATTGTGTCCGCAATCTAACTGTCAACAGTTAATCATCCATAATTTTGACGCTGAATTTTGTATAGGAATGTTTAAATTTCTGAAGACCATATCCTTGAATTTGCTTTGGTATCTGAATATTTTTTCGGCCTTCCTCTTATTGTTGTCATATACAGCACCATTTGTTTCACCTGTTAAAAATGCATGGTTAGCACTCTTAGGTTTGGGTTATCCCTTTCTGCTGCTTATTAATTTCTTTTGGTTTGTATTCTGGTTACTTAGAAAAAGCAGGGCAGTATATGCCTCTATGTTCACAATAATTTTGGGTGCTGCCTATATACCCACACTGATTGGTTTTGGAAAAAGTACTAAGGCTCCGGATAATGCGATAAGGCTGATGAGCTACAATGTGCGCTATTTCAATACGCCCGTTTATGCCAAAGAAGCCCGCTGGATTGAGCAGCAAAATAAAATAATTGCCTTTATCAAAAGCGAAAAACCAGATATTCTAGCTGCACAGGAATTCAGCGGAAAAGGCAGTGCATCGACCAATCGAGCCGATGAACTGCTTAAAGCTGCAGGTTTGAAACATATTCACAGAGGTGGTCGCAGCAGCCTGGCTATTGTCAGCCGCTTTCCGATTCAAGATAAGGGCGTTTTACATTTTCAGGGTTCGGCCAATGGCGCAATTTATGCCGATCTGCTCACGCCAAAAGGAAAAATCAGGGTTTATTCGGTGCATCTTCAGTCCACGCGCCTTGGGAAGGATGCCGATGAAGTACTTAAAAAAGATAATATCAAATCGATAGGCAGCAAAGAAACGCAGGAAAAATACTACCGCATTGAAGACAAGCTCAGCTCTGCCTTTGCCATGCGCGCCCGGCAGGCCGAAATTCTAAGAGAACATATTGCTGCATCGCCACACCCGGTGATTGTTTGCGGCGATTTTAACGATACGCCCCTCTCTTACAGCTATCGCCTGATGTCGAAAGGACTTCAGGATAGTTTTATGGAAAAAGGCTGGGGCCTTGGCACTAGCTATGCAGGCGCCTTGCCTGCGCTGCGCATCGATTATATTCTTTGCAGCCAGCATTTTGAGATTTATACGCATCAAAAACAGAAAAATGCCATTTCTGACCATTATGCGGTTTTTAGTGATGTCGGTCTTTTTTAGATTGTCAGATTTTAGATTGTCAGACATCAGACATCAGAACTGACTGACACTTTATTAATAACAATAGTACGTCAAAAGGCTGATGTCTGATGTCTGACAATCTGATAATCTAAAAAAGAGCTGATAATCTGAAATCTGACAATCTGATAATCTAAAAAAGAGCTGATAATCCGACATCTGACAATCTGATAATCTAAAAAAGAACTGATAATCCGACATCTGACAATCTGATAATCTAAAAAAGAGCTGATAATCCGACATCTGACAATCTGATAATCTGAAAAAGAGCTGATAATCTGAAATCCGACAATCTGATAATCTAATAGAAAAACTGACCCAAGTCATCTTCCTCCCTAACCACCGTCACCCCCAACCTTGCGCTCGCTCATGAAAAACAGTTTTGAGCCGCCCTACCTTTGTATCAACAAATAAGGGAAATAATCTCAAAACAAACT
>CAMDAB010000029.1 GCA_945888475.1 Saprospira grandis DSM 2844
GGCATCCGGCTCAAGGCACATGCCATCACGGCCGAGTATTTCGATTTGACGATAGGAGTGGCGATAAAGTAATTACAAAAACAAAAACCAATTCA
The DNA here is from genome assembly GCA_945888475.1 of Saprospira grandis DSM 2844. Taxonomy (GTDB): domain Bacteria; phylum Bacteroidota; class Bacteroidia; order Chitinophagales; family Saprospiraceae; genus Saprospira; species Saprospira grandis_C. Next base: position 96 of record CAMDAB010000029.1, read on the forward strand.
GCGGCAGGGAAATGATATTGTCTTTCAAGCTAATATCTTCGGCATGATCGCTCAGTAGTATGCCATAGCGGTAATCTGTTCTTGAAGTTTTTATTTGAGCACTGCTTGTTTTTGAGCTGCCTATTTCCAGGATGATGGGCTTATCACGCGTTTCTATGATGAGGTCCGGATTTTTTGCGTCGCCCGAACTGTAAGCAATGCTACTGTTGTAGAGCACTCTTTTTAGGTACATGACCACCAAATCTTCGAGCAGTTTGCTTTGTTGGCTTTGGGGAATATTTTGTCCGTAAAGTGTCGAAAGCAATGCTCTTCGCAACGAAGGCGACATAAAAAATGCCTTTCTGTTTTTAAATATTTTGCTGTCGATACCAGCATAAGGAAAAAGCAGATTCAAGATTTCTGCCTTGGCCAGCATATCGGTCAATTCTATAACTTCTTGTTTTTTTAGGCCGCTGATGCCGGCAATTTTTTCGGGATTGATTTCGTCTGAAGCGGCAAGGCGATGCAATAGTTTTTCAATTTTTGCACTGTCACTGAAATTGGATTTCAACTTGGGGATGTCCTCAAAAATTATTCTTTTGAAAAGATCCAAAATGGCATTGCTCATGACTGTTTCATCTCTGAAAAAGAGCAGATTCGGAAAATTTAAAAAGTTGATATATTGGTTTTTGAGTGCACTCAGTTCAATATTTGGCTGATTGAGCAAGGCTTTTATCTCCTTTTCCTTCGTTTTTAGTTTTTCAAATACTTCGCCTGCTGTTTCGCTGAAAAAAAGGATTTCTTTTAAATCTTCGGCCAGATTTTTTTCGGGAAGCAAGATTTTATTCTCAGGCTGCAGGGCATCTTTGCTTCGCAAGAGTTCGCTAAAGCTAAAGGGATAAACCTTTTGAATATGCATTCTTCTAGAAAGGTCGGCAGTGCTGTTCAATATCAAAGCCGAAGAACCAGTGCAGAGTATGAGTGCAGTTCGGGCTTCATCGTACAATATTTTCAGTGTTTTGGCCCAGTTTTCGTCATCCATTACCTCATCGAAAAGAAAGATGATAGGTTCTGTAAGTTCCTTGAATGACTTTTTTAAAATGCTTTTTTGAAATTCAGTCAATGCGCTATGCAGGTCAATTCCTATGTTTGAAAGTATATTTACGTTGAAAAAAAACATTTCATAATTGGATTTACTGCCAATTGCTTCGCTTAGTTGCCAGAGCAGCGTAGTTTTTCCAACGCCCCTTAGTCCTACCAGGCTGATAAATCTGGGTTCTATTCCCTGATGAAGAAAATCGAAGGCATATTTTTCCAGCTTATCAAAAATCAAACGTTTAGGATAAGGAATATTCAGCACAGGCTGACGAAGTCTGTTTTCAACAGTTGCTTTGTCAAACCTGGTATTTTCCAGAAAATATTTTAATTCCTCAGACATAGGCTGTAAAAATATAACTTAAACCGGATTATTTATACCCATTTTCTTCCTCAAATAATCGGCTGTATAGGAATCATTACAGGCCAACATCTCCTGCGGAGTACCCCAAAAAACCAGTTGTCCACCATCCTTACCGCCCTCTTTTCCAAGGTCGATGACATAATCGGCGCATTTGATGACATCCATATCATGTTCAATAACAATAACCGAGTGTCCGGCTTCGACCAGGGCATTGAACGCCTTGAGCAGTTTGTTGATATCGTGAAAATGCAGACCGGTAGTGGGCTCATCGAAAATAAAAAGCACATGCCCTTTTGAATCTTCCTTATTGAGAAAGGAGGCCAATTTTACCCTTTGTGCCTCACCGCCCGACAAAGTATTGGAAGGCTGCCCAAGACGGATATAGCCCAAACCAACATCCTGCAAGGGTTTCAGACGATACAAAATATCCTCCTGATCCTTGAAAAAGACTAGGGCTTCATCCACCGTCATATCCAGCACCTCAAAAATATTTTTCTCTTTATAAGCCACTTCGAGCACTTCTTTTTGGAAACGCTTGCCATCGCACTCTTCGCAGGTAAGTCTTACATCGGCAAGGAACTGCATCGAAACCAGAATTTCACCATCGCCTTTGCAGGTTTCGCAGCGGCCACCTTCCACATTGAAAGAGAAATGTTTGGCCTTGTAACCCTGAATCTTGGCTGCCTGCTGTTTTGCATAAAGGTTTCGGATAGCATCGTAGGCCTTTACATAAGTCACAGGATTCGATCTCGATGATTTACCCATAGCCGACTGACTGATGAGTTCAATCTGGGTAAGCATTTTATAATCGCCTTCTATCGCCTCATGCGTGCCGGCTTTTTCTTTGCTGTCGGCATCTGTGAGTTTGAGCAGGGCAGGGTAGAGGATATTTTTAACCAAAGTAGTTTTTCCGCTGCCGCTTACGCCGGTGACAACGGTAAAAGTATTGAGCGGAAATTTAACATCAATATTTTTTAGATTGTGCTGCGAAGCACCTTTTACAGTTACAGATGCTGTAAATTTTCTGCTGCTTTTGGGTACTGGGATTTCGAGTCTGCCGCTCATATAACCAGCAGTCAGACTGTCATTGGCATCTTTATAGATATTTTCAAATGGCCCGGCAAATACAATTTCTCCCCCATGTATGCCGGCATGCGGACCCACATCAACCAGAAAATCTGATTGGGCGATGATTTCTTCTTCATGTTCTACCACCACAACGGTATTACCCAAGTCGCGAAGCTGCTTTAGTACCTTGATGAGCCGTCCCGTATCGCGCGGATGCAGTCCAATACTTGGTTCATCGAGTACATAAAGCGAACTGGTGAGATTCGAACCCAATGTGCGTGTAAGGTGTATGCGCTGCACCTCACCACCCGAAAGCGTTCCTGAAATCCGGTCAAGACTAAGATAACTAAGACCAACTTCGAGCATAATTTTAAGTCGGGTACGGATTTCTGTCAGTAATCGGCGTGCGATATCTCTGTCCTGATCGTTTAATTCAAGCTTTACAAAAAAGTCGTACAATTTGTCAATTGGCATTTTTACCAATTGAGCGATATGTTTATCTGCAACCTTTATATATAGTGCTTCCTTGCGAAGGCGCGAACCGCGACATTCCGGACAGGTTGTTTTGCCCCTGTAACGGGCGAGCATCACCCGGTTTTGAATTTTATAACCTGCAACTTCCAGTTCTTTGAAAAAGGCATTGATGCCAGGGAAATACTGATTGCCTTGCCAGAGTTTATCTTTTTCCTCTTCGCTCAATTCTTTGTAAGGGCGATGAACAGGAAAGTTAAATTTGTGCGCAACGCGTAGCAGTTCATCCTTCCATTGCCCCACTTTTTCGCCTTTCCAGCAAACAACTGCGTCATCGAAAACAGATTTTGAAGGATTAGGCACCACTTTGTCTTCCTCTATGCCGATGGCCTGCCCATAACCCTCGCAGGATGTACAGGCACCGTAGGAACTGTTAAAATTGAAAAGTTGAGGCGTAGGTTCCTCAAAGAGGATGCCGTCAAGTTCGAATTTGATACTGAATTTTATCATTTCGCTGCCTTCGGGCTGTACATAACATTCACCCTGACCCTGATGCAGCGCCGTATCGACCGAATCTGCAATGCGTTTAATATTGTCGGTATTGTCCTTCTCTACACTAAAGCGGTCGATCAGGATATAAATCTCAGTTTTGGACTTTTCGAGCTGCTCCAGCTGGTCTTTATCATCGAGCAGACTTTCGATTTTAATAATTTTTTCCGCTGCCGAAATCCTGCTGTAACCTTTTTGAATAAGATAGTCGAGCAGAATACCTAGTGATTTTTTAGCAGGAACCTGCAATTTTGAATAAAGCAGTACTCTGTTACCCTCATCGAGGTTATGGATATAGTCTACAACATCCGATACATTATGTTTTTTTACCGCAGCTCCAGAAACAGGAGAGTAAGTGCGGCCAATCCTTGCATAGAGAATGCGCAGGTAATCGTAAATTTCTGTGAGGGTACCAACTGTAGATCTTGCATTTTTGTTACCCACCCGCTGTTCGATGGCAATAGCAGGGCAGAGTCCGCTGATATTATCCACCTCTGGCTTTTTCATGCGCATCAGAAACTGACGAGCATAAGAAGAAAGACTTTCGACATAGCGTCTTTGTCCTTCAGCATATAAGGTATCGATGGAAAGTGAAGATTTACCCGAGCCCGAAACGCCCGTTACTACGATAAGTTTATTGTGTGGAAGCTCAACATCAACATTTTTAAGATTGTTGACTTTTGCCCCTTTTATAAAAATTGAATTTTTTTTTGCCATTTTTTGTAACCTTTTATAACCCCTCTGCGTAAAAGATAGTATTCAAATATTAACCGAAAGAAAAAAATAAAGTATTAAATTGTGCTATTATTAAAAGAAGCAATTATATTAGCATCCCTCAAAGTAAGTACCAAAGAAAAAAAATAATTTTTAACAAAAAGAAGAACGCCTATCATTAGAAGATTTACACCTTTAGTTTATCGTATTGTTTGATGTCCGTAAATCTTAGTCAGCTATGCAATTAAAATCATTTAATGATCGTGAACTCATTCATTTATACATGGATGGGAACGAAGCAGCATTCGAGTATCTGTTAAACAGACACAAAGGTAAAATTTTTACCTCAATCTACCTCTTTGTCAAAGACAATGATTTGGCAAATGACATTTTTCAAGAAACTTTTATCAAAATAATCGATACCATCCGTAGCGGCAGATACAATGATGAGGGTAAATTTTTACAGTGGGCACTGCGCATTTCTTATAACCTTTGCGTAGATCTCTTTAGAAAAAATAAGCGTAAGCCGATGTTTTCTGCCTCTGATGATTTCGATATTTTCGATACTTTAAGCATTGCAGAAGAATGCGAAGAAACAAAAATTATGAGAAATCAAACGCATGACAAAATTCGTCAGCTCGTCAACTTTCTTCCCGATGAGCAAAGAGAGGTCATCATGCTGCGCCATTACGCCGATTTGAGCTTCAAAGAAATTTCAGAGATTACTAATGTATCTATCAATACTGCACTTGGCCGTATGCGCTATGCACTCATTAATATCAGAAAGATGGTGACTGAGAAACAGATCATATTATAAAAATGTTTCAATAAATAAAAATCCCCCTCAGGTGCTGTAAGACTTGAAGGGGATTTTTGTTTTGTAAGACTTACTGTTAGCGCTTTAGAAGACGGAGGCTTATTTCATCGTTCGACATGATTATCTCCGATCCATTCTCTTTTAGATAAAATTTACCTTTTAGATAATTTTTTAATTCAACAGACTCCTTACTATCGCAACACATTTTGGTACAACCCATCATTGAGCCTATTTCAACGCTGTTTCCACTGTAAGCTGCACTGCTGTTGCAGCTGTTCACATCGAGTTTGAGACCGATGCCGCTTTCTTTGAAACTCAAAATACAATCGAAGGCAAAATTAGAAGTTAGAATTCCTTTAGCTTCAGGCCCCTTTGGCAAAATGCTCATTTCTATTATTTTGAAATCCTTTCCAATAAGATCTTCAGCATTAAAATTCCCTTTCTCCTTTTTGTCTTCTTTGTAGGGAACTAGCCAGATGCGAGCATTTTTACTAAAGATAACCGGATTCTCTTCATCAACAACATATTGCATGGTACCGTTAAACATTGATCTAATCGCCAGTGCAAGTTCATTGTCGCAGCATTTTTCAGTGCAGGCTGTTACATCAGTAAATTTTATCTGATCTTCGCTGATTTCACAATTACCCGAACAGGCATTGACATTGAGCTGTATTTCGAAAGAGGAGGCCGTAAACTCAATTGATAATGGGAAATCTGGTTTGTATTCATTACCCATACTAAAGGCCTTACTGACCAGATATTTTTTTCCGATGAGGGCAGAAGTTTTTTGTGGAGCAGTTTTACTAAGTATGAGTTGTAGTCCGTCCTTATTCAATATAAAATTTTCACCCTCTTTTTTGACGATTAAAGTACCTTTTAGGATTTCTTTAAAACTTTGGGCGTTTGGACCATCGCAGCAGATTTTGGTACAGCTTAGGTCATCGTTGAACTTTATTTCCGTGCCCTTTATCTTGTAAGTTCCGCTGCAGCTGTTTACATCAAGTGAAAGCTTATACTGTCCATTCGTTAGATTTAATTTATAAGGGGGCAAATTAAAACTATCTATGTTGGGACCATTAAGCCCAATGAAAAAAAGATCAGCTCCTTCGAGGTCAATTTTTTTAGAATCTTGAATGTTCCTGTTTTTACAGGCTAAAAGTGAGGCAATTAAAGCTAAAAGGGTCAAATATTTCATAATCTTATTGTTTTTCGAATTTGTAAAAGTATAAAAAATCATTAATCCCGGAAATAGAAATCAGCTTCAATCGAAGAAATTTCCCATGGAATCTGTAATCCGTTTGAAAGTTTACGCACATTAGCTCGAACCGATTTGAAAACATCTTCCAGTTTGATACCCTTTTTTTGAATTGCTTCGAGCAGCTGCGCAGTGTAAAGACCGTTTTCGGAATCTGGATTATCGGAGGCGACCGCACCGGGCGAGGTTGAAAAAGCAATAAAGGAGTTGTAAGGAGCTGTTTGAATGGATGCAAGTCCGTTATGTCGGTTTCTCGAATCTCTAAACGCTTCTTTGTAGGGATTGTCGCGACAAGCATCCAGAATTATAAGGTTCATGTCATTTTCGGCATAATCCATTTCTACGAGTACTCTGCTCAGGTCAACTGCCTCAAATTCGATATCCTCTGCCTTTCTTATATCGGCATCAACGGGTAAGATATAATTTCGGCCGCCCTCCTGTAGTCCGTGACCTGCAAAATAAAACAAGCCAACCCCGCCTGATTCTTTAAGCTGCTGTCCAAACTCCCGGATGGCAATTTTGAGTTCTTTTTGGGATAAATTACTGTAAAGCATTACATTAAAACCCGAATTTCTTAATGCTTCGCAGATTGCTACTGCATCATTTTCAGGATTTTTCAGTGGGTTGACAGCGTAAGCACTGTTGCCAATTACCAAAGCATTCCTTTTTTGACCTGATTTATTAAGGGTAATTGCAGGCTTAAAATTATTTAAATCTTTTGTTTGGACTGTGTCGGAAATGGCATTGGAGGATACTTTTTGTACAAAATCCAGACTATCTGCAGTTTCGTTCGTTTTAACAAAAATACCCTTCTCCCAGAAACCTTCATTCACAGTGCCGTCTGTCCCAAAATAGGTTCCTTCACCCTCGCGTTCGTTATTTTTATACTCACCTATATATAGGTCACCGTTTACCCAGCGGTAAGTTCCATAGCCATGACGCATGTTGTCTTTGAACTGACCACGGTATTCATTTCCATTTTTGGAGATGTAATGACCATTGCCATTTAGTTGACCATTTTTAAACTCGCCCACATATTTATCAGAATTAGGGAATATAAAACGACCAATACCGTTATCGCAGTCGCCGGTGCTGCAACCCTGTTCCTGTGCTTCAACAGTCAGGGCCAAAACAGTCAGTAAAAATATAGCAAAAAATTTCATAATTGAGTTTTGCCTTTGATTCCGATTTCAAAGTTGCAATTATTATTCCATAACTCCAAAACTTTTACAATTGACATGTTTTAGCCTTAGTATTTGATTTTTATTGAAAACAGTTTTTAAAAATCGGATAATTTTTTTTGTCATTGACAAAAAGTTCTATATTTGCAAGCCTAATAAAAAGCCTGATTAGTGTTGTAATGACAAATCTGTTTAATAATGATGTAGTTAGATGATTTCTCCATTGTTTTATATAGTATATCGGGCCGGGAAATTCTAAAACAATATTTAAAACTAATCGAATTACAAAGCGATGCAAGGGAAAAGTTTCGTAAGGTTTTTTACGATTGCACTGGTTTTGGTCGTGTCTTACATCTTTCTGCTGATGCTGCCGACCGCTCGCATTGAGCGACAGGCAACAGAGTACGCAGGGGCAAAAGCCGCAAACATCAAAGATCAGGAAGAAAAAGAAAGAGTTTTTGAAGAAGCTCAGGAGTATTTTTTGGACGATTCAATTGCCGATCAGCGATTCTGGTACACGGGCAATAAAAATTATGAAGAGCTCAAGAAGGCTCAATTGTCTTTAGGTCTCGACCTTAAAGGCGGTATGAGTGTAGTGCTTCAGGTCAATCTTCGTGACATGGTTATCGCCCTGGCAAAAGAAAGCACTGATTCAACTTTCAGACTGGCTATTGATAATGCCCGCAAGGCACAAAATGCTAATCAGGGTGATTTTGTTACGCTGTTTGGGCGCGAGTTTGATAAAATAGCAAAAGGTAAGCAACTTGCTGCGTTTTTTATCTCAAGCGACAAACTTCAGGGTGTAACTGTTAACTCAACCAATCAGCAGGTTCTTGCAGCGATACGCAAAGAGTCTTCCTTTGCTGTTGAAAATACTTACAATCTGCTCAAAAAGCGTATTGATAAGTTTGGCGTAGTTTCTCCGACAGTAGCTTTGGACAAATCAACCGACCGTATCACTGTTGAATTGCCCGGTATTAAAAGTCCCAAACGTGCTCGTCGTCTGCTACAGGCAACAGCTAATCTTGAATTTTGGGAGTTGTACATGGCAACTGAGCTACTCATAAATCAGAGTGGAGCTGGTCCTGTATATATGTTGAATGAGGCTTTGAAAAAGAATCCTAGATACAACGGCAAAAAAGAAATAACTAAACCTGATTCAGCTGCTCAGGTTAAAATTGATTCTATTTCAAAAGATACTTCCCTGAGTCAGGTCAAGAAAGATTCTTTGATTGCTTTGCTTGATCCTTCAAAAGCAAATGATTCTACCAATATAGGTCCTCTGTTCCAAATTGCCAGCCCAGCACAGCGAATTGATAACAAAAATAATTCGATTGTAGATCCTAAGGAGCCATTTATGATGACCGTAAAGGTAGCAGATACAGCTCAGGTAATGGCTCTACTTAAGTCAGATGATGCAAAGAGTATTATCCCACGTGACCTTCGTTTTGTTTGGTCCGGAAAATCGAATAAAGACAAAGATTCAGGAATACGCTATTATTCTTTGCTTGCCCTCAATACAAGAGGTGCTAAGAAAGCAGCCCTTTCAGGCGAAAGAGTAACTTCAACTTCTGTTAATACAGCACAGCGTGGTGGTTTGGAGTATGCGGTAAGTGTTTCTATGGATAAGGAAGGAACTCGTTTGTGGAAAAAAATGACTGAAGAAAATGTTGGGAAAGCAGTTGCAGTTGTTTTAGATGACAAAGTTCAGTCATGGCCTGTTGTTCAAGGTGTAATTCCAAATGGTAACACCCAGATTACAGGTAATTTTACTGCTGCTGATGCCAATGAATTAGCAAACATGCTTTCTATTGGTAAACTTCCTGCTACTACCGAAATAATTGAAGAGTCAGTTGTTGGCCCTAGTTTAGGACAGTCAACCATCAATGCAGGTCTATTCTCCTTGCTTGGAGGTTTCTTACTGGTATTGGTGTTTATGCTTGTTTATTACTCTTTCAGCGGTTTAATTGCAGTTGCAACTTTATTCCTGAATATCTTTTTCATTTTCGGATGTCTTGCCTCTTTTGGAACTGTTCTTACCTTACCCGGTATTGCCGGTATTGTTTTGACAATTGGTATGGCGGTTGATGCGAATGTAATTATCTTTGAACGTATCAGAGAGGAGTTGCGCAAACCTGATGCAGTCTGGAAAAATGCAGTCGCCGAAGGTTTCAGGAATTCATATTCTTCAATTATAGATGCTAACGTTACGACCCTTGTTACGGCAATTATCCTGTTTATTTACGGTTTAGGCCCTATCAAAGGTTTTGCTACAGTTTTGGCTATTGGTGTTGTATCATCGGTATTTACAGCGGTATTGGTTGGCCGTCTGTTTTTTGAATACTTTATCACAAACAACAAGCCTATAGCTATTTGGACAGGTGCTACTAAAAACGTCCTTGCAAGTCCAAAAATAGATTTTATGAAGATGAGAAAGGTTTCTTATCTCGTTTCTGGTGTACTTTTGGTTGCAGGTCTTGTGTCAATCTTTACACGTGGTTTTGAATTGGGTGTAGATTTCCAGGGTGGCCGTTCATACATAGTTGAGTTTCCAAAAGATGTGAATATTTCAGACTTGAAAAAAGATCTGACAGCATCACTCGATGGTTACTCAAGCTCTAGTATCAAAAACTTTGGCGCAGCCAATCAGGTTAAAATCACTACCAGTTATTTACAGGATAGTGAAAAAGAACCTGCTCTGGTTGACTCTATAGTGCTTACTAAAGTAACTGCTGCCAGTAAAAAATATGCTGGAAAAGCTGAAATTGCTGATTCTGTTTTTGCTGCGGGTAAACCGGATGCGGCCAAAGCAGGATTGTATTTGTTGGCATCGAGCAAAGTAGGCCCTACAATTGCCGACGATATTCGTCAGTCTGCCTTCCTTGCATCAATTCTCGCACTTGCATTTATATTTTTCTATATTTTAATACGTTTCCGCAAATGGCAGTTCTCACTGGGTGCGATTATAGCTTTGTTTCATGACGTATTGATTGTTGCAGGTTTGTTCTCACTTTTGAGAGGATTTACGACCTTCTCTCTTGAAGTGGATCAGCATTTTGTTGCGGCAATTCTTACCATTATTGGTTACTCCATCAATGACACGGTAATTGTATTCGACCGTATTCGTGAGGAAGCTACGCTAGCCCCTGGCGATAAATTAAAAGTTATTATAAACCGTTCTATCAATAGCACACTTAGTCGTACCTCATTTACTTCATTGACTACCTGGATTGTAGTTGTAATGCTCTTCTTATTCGGTGGAGATGGTGTTGCAGGTTTTGCCTTTGCGCTCTTTGTTGGAATCTTTGTTGGTACTTATTCCTCAATCTTTATTGCAGCGCCTATTTTAGCTGACACTTCTAAAGATACCAGTGCTTTCGCACTCAAAGAGGATGAAGAAGATTTCAGAGGTGAAGATATTGCTGCAACTACTGAACCTGTAAAATAAGCAACTAAGTTTCGATGATACATAAATGGCTGTCCTTTTGGATGGCCATTTTTTTTGGGTTAAAAATAGAAGGCACAAAACCCTCAATTTTTCGCTCCTGATAGTGATAGCTATTATAAAAGCTATGATGGAAGTATTCGAACAATGATATTCTTCCATTAAAATGCCCCCAAAAAGTGTCTAACTTTTGGGGGCATTTCAAAATAGTTGAATTGAACTATCTGCGAATCATAATTTTCTTGAGCATGCTGCTACTTTGGCCATCGAGCCGAATATAGTAAATGCCATCTTCAAGTTGTTCCAGATCCAACTCGCTTTTTCCCTCTTGGCAGTTTTTGAAAAATACAATGGTACCAATACTGTTATAAACAGATAAATTACCATCAGATAAGGAGTTAACATTAAATACACCTTTTCCTGGATTTGGATAAACCGAGAAAGTCTCGCTATCGTTTCCACAGTCTAAAGTCATTATCTTTGAAAGATAAAATTGATTATCGGTATCAACTTCTTTGATTCTATAATATTGGTAACCCGTTGTATTGTTGTTATCGGTAAATTCATAATTTATGGTATGATTACTATTACCTGCTGCGTTAACCGTACCGATATTGTCAAATTCAATGCCATCGGCACTTTTCTGAATCTCGAAATGGCTGCTGTTGAGCTCACTCTCTGTTGACCATTTAAGGGTTGCTTTATTGTTTTCGCAATACAAATTTAAGTCTGTAATTTCAACAGGCAGTAAGAGCATTGAACAATCGGCACTGTTTACAGTATTGATACACAAATTAAAAGAACAGCCACAACCTGCAAAACCATCCAGTTGTATATAATATGTGCTGCCGTTCACTACGTTAAACTGTCCGCTGAAATCATTATCATTGTTCGGATTCAAAGTTACTGAACAGCCTGAAGAAGCAGTTGGACAGCCTGTATTGGCATTATAAATCGACATTTGTGTTCCATTCGGACAGGCACAGTCCTGATCCTGTAAAAAAACATAGGCAATACCGGTATATGTTGCCTGGTAATAAGACCATATATTATTTTCTGTAGTACCAGAACATAAAGTACTTGCAATGTCAACTGTAGCATTTGAGGTAGTGAGGTTATATGCAGTGCCAAAGTTCATGGGAATAGCATTCGCACAATTGTCATTCGTCGGCTGAAAAGAAGTTGCAGCGGTAAGACAGGCATAAGCAGTGCTTGCTGTACCTGTTCCCGAAGGGGTAATAAGTAAGTAGTAAGTTCTGCCGTTTGCAGTTGCAAGTGTATTTCCTGTAAGGTCACCTGCGACAACTGTTAAACAGCCTGCAGGTGTTAGTCCTGCGGTACAAAATGAATTTGCTGGAGTTCCTGTGTAAAGACTGTAATCATAACCTGCTCCCCCGTAGTTTGCCACATTAATTGAGCTTGAGGTTGCCTTAAAGCGTACCCAATAACCCTGTTGTCCAACATCTGTTCCGCCGCAACTCTGCTCTACAAAATTCAAGTATTGAATACTGGACATACTTGCTCCTCCGTCATTTCCAGTTGTGGTGTTTGTTGACAGTATATTATTCTGTTCATCATAAAATGAACCTACTAAATTATTGCAGTCGCCTGCCAAATATAAATCACGGGGATTGCTGCATATGCCTATGGGTGGAAGTGGGGATTGGGCAGCAATACAAAAAGTGCCATCTGTTGCAGCATTTCCATCGAGCATTAAAAAATAAGTACCAGGGACTAGGGATGGCGCTGCGAGTATAAGTGTGTTGTCGGCACAGGTAATTTGTGTCAGTGTACCACAACTGCCCGAGTATAGCGCCATTGAAGCTGCAGCCAATGTGCCGGCTGTAACATTAATAATCAGGCCCGTCTGACCGGCAGGGACAATGATGGAATACCATACTGATTCATTCCAGTCGGTCTGTCCTCCACTGGTAGAAAAACAGGATGGGGCCACTGAAATGCCATCGGAAACGATATTTGCACCCGTGTTTGTACCATTTACACAAACTCCGTTATAAGTTAGTGTTGTAGCCGTAACACAAGTATTGTTCACGGGAATCTGAGCGTAGCTGAGTACAGACAAAGACAACAGCGTGCTTGTAATTATATTTCTGATCATAATATTGGGTTTAAGGGATATTTATTAAATTTTAATTAACTGCATGATTTTATTAAATTTTTACATGGCCGATGCCTTAGTTTAAATAAATCATTCTTTCCGCTCAACAAATTTATTGCTAACGGTCATTAGATTATCTGACTTCGGTCATTTTGCCGAAATGACAAATCTCAACCTGTTGAAGATGGTACTCTAATTGCGCATCAACTAACAGGTTATGAAACTTTATATTTATTAAAGCCTAATAATGTTATTAATCAGTTTTGTTATCTATTTATTATGATTATATTGTTATCAATAAACTAAATCAACCTTTTATCTTTAATATGCAGTCTTATTCAATCTTGGAATCATTACTTTTCTTTAACCCCATATTTCTATTCGGTAAAGAAAAGTTGAAGCGAACTATTTCAGGCAAAACTATTTTACTAACTGGTGCCAGTTTTGGAATAGGGGAGTCACTGGCTTTATTATTGGCAGATTCTGGGGCTGAATTGATTCTTGTTGCAAGAACTGAGGAAAAACTATTGGAATTACAGTCGAAAATCAGACAAATGGGCGCTAAGGCTGAGATTTTTGCGGCAGATTTAACAAAAGATGAAGATCTTGATAAGTTGATTAGCTATCTAAGTTCATATCCTAAAGATATTGATGTCTTTGTGAACAATGCAGGTAAGTCAATAAGACGTTCCATCTTCGATTCGCTCGATCGTTACCACGATTTTCAAAGAACCATGGCACTCAACTATTTTACACCTGTGAAGTTGCTACTCTATCTGATTCCAAAGCTTGAAATGACAAAGGGCCAGATTATCAATGTTTCAGCGGTGAACGTACTAATGATTCCTGCACCAAAATGGGCAGCTTATCAGGCATCGAAAACAGCATTTGATCAATGGATGCGCTCAGTCGCTGCAGAATTGAGGAAAAGAAGAATTAGTACATCAAATGTTTATCTGCCATTGGTACGCACAGGTATGATAGCCCCAACCAAAGCCTACGAAAAAATGCCGGCTATGAAACCAGCACATGTTGCAAAGATTATTGCAAGATTAATAGCTAAAAGAAAAGGAAGTTACCAGCCATGGTGGGCAATTTGGGGCAGCTTAGCATCGGTTTTATTTAGAAAAATATGGGAGCGTTTTGTTTAAAACAACATTAAACCTTAAAATTAAATGTTAATAAATAAGCTTTACAAAAAAGGTATTATTAGTCCTTCCGGAATCTTTCGACTTAGTAGCGCTATACTTTCAGAGGGATTGAATTTGATGACCCTACTTTCCTGGGCTGCCAAAATTCGAAAAGAAAAAGCCACAATTTCTGATGAAAACCAGACCTTGAGCTATGCCGATTTGTACTGTGATTCTATGACCTTGGCAAAGCATCTGAAAAAAGATTATATACAAGGTAAGAAATCAAAAATCGCCATCATTGGCAGAAATCATTTAGATACAGTCAAAAGTATTTTCGCAGCTTCTCGGGCAGGTGCTGATGTATTTATGCTGAATGTAGAAATCCGAAAAGAACAATTCGATAAACTCTGTCAAAGATTTAAGTTTGACCTGGTGATTTTGGATGATGATTTGGAAAACCTAAGGTATGGTCTGGATATGAAAGCTTTAAATATGTCAAGCATTTCTGAATTGTCTAGAAATACTGTAAAATATAAATTGCCAAAGGCATTTGGGAGCAAATTGACTGTGCTAACAGGCGGAAGTACAGGCGATCCAAAAGCTGCATCGCGAAAGCCATCAATTTTAGCCTATTTAAATCCTTTTACAGCCTTGTTAGGAAAGGTTCAGCTCGATCGATATAAATCTGTTTACGTTGGCACACCGGTTTACCATGGTTTTGGACTAGCTACCGTTTTTGCCGGAATGACTTTGGGAGCTAATTTGTATATGCGTAAAAAGTTTAATGCTGCAGATGCCTGTAAATTGGTCGAAGAACAAAAAATTGAAGTATTGACCTTGGTGCCGCTTATGCTGAAACGGATGATTGAATACAATTCGAACCATTTAGCTTCTGTACAGGCTTATCTTACAGGCGGTGCCCCATTAGGGCCCGATGTTATTATGCTTTCTCAGGAAAAAATTGGCGATAAACTTTTTAATCTTTATGGCACTTCCGAGGCCGGATTTTGTATTATGGCAAGCCCTCAGGATTTACGAAGAGAACTTTGTACAATCGGTAAGCCGGTGAAAGGCGTAAAACTTTTTATTTTGGATGATGATAATAAGCCAGTTAAAGGTACCGATACCGGTAAACTATGTGTTAAAGCCGGCTGGTCGGTGAATAAATCGACATATATCGAAACTGGGGATTTAGCCTATCGCGATGAGCATGGGTTTATCTTTCTAAAAGGACGCAGCGACGATATGATCGTATCGGGAGGAGAAAATGTTTATCCACTGGAATTGGAAAATATACTTTTACAACATCCGGATACCGAACAGGTGGCAGTTTTTGGTATTGAAGATTCGGAATTCGGTCAGCGACTTAAGGCGGTAGTTTCGACCAGAAATAATATAGCAATGGATGAAGCGGAATTGAGCGCCTGGTTGAAACCTCGTTGCACCCGCTACCAAATGCCTAAAGTTATTGAATTTAAAAGCATTGAATTTTCAGAATTGGGCAAGATTAACAAGAAAAATCTCTGAAATTTTTTAGTTGATACTTTTAGTGCTTTTTACTTTAAATTTTTGTGAAATAAGTTTTGAAAAAATCCCTTTAATTCAGATTTTTCGGGGATAAAATTTGTATCTTTACAGCTATGAATGACGAATTAAATCCACAGGAAGAGCCAATCCTTGAAAATCAAAATAATGATTACGGTGCCGATAATATTCAGGCACTCGAAGGATTGGAAGCGGTGCGTATGCGCCCCGGTATGTACATCGGAAGTACCGACACAAAAGGTCTTCACCACCTTGTTTGGGAGGTTATAGACAACTCAATTGACGAACACCTGGCAGGGTATTGTTCTCATATTACCCTCACTGTTCACCCTAATAATTCCATTTCTGTTCAGGACAATGGTCGTGGTATTCCGGTTGGTATGCACCAAAAACTGCAGAAATCAGCCCTTGAGGTGGTTATGACGGTATTGCATGCCGGTGGTAAGTTCGATAAACAAACCTATGCTGTCTCTGGTGGTTTGCATGGGGTGGGTGTTTCCTGCGTAAATGCGCTTTCGATTGATTTGCGTGTTGAAGTAGAGCGTGAAGGAAAGGTATACGCTCAGGAATATTCCTGCGGTATCCCTAAATGGGATGTCAAAGAAATAGGAGTGAGCGATAAAACTGGAACCAAGGTAACTTTCTTGCCGGATCATACTATTTTATCGGAACTTGTTTTTAGTTACGAGATCTTATCGAAGAGAATTCGTGAATTGGCTTACTTGAATAAAGGGCTTCATCTGACGATTACCGATGAACGCGAAATTGACGAAGCCGGTAATCCAAAAATGGAAATTTTTCACTCGCAAGGCGGTATTGTTGAATTTGTATCATACCTCGATCAGCTTGCTGGCCGCCAGGCGCTCAATCCAGAGCCAGTTTATATAACTGCTGAGCAAGATAATGTAATGGTAGAAGTTGCATTTCAGTACAACGATTCCTATCGCGAGAATCTCCGTTCCTACGTCAATAATATCAATACCATCGAAGGCGGTACACATGTCACGGGTTTCCGTCGTGCAATTGGTCTTGAACTAAAAAAATATGGCGAAACCAGCGGTATTTTTACCAAAAATAAAACAACAGTTTCTGCCGAGGATTTCCGAGAGGGCCTTACTGCGGTAGTTTCCGTTAAAGTACCTAATCCCGAATTTAAAGGACAAACCAAGGGTGAATTGGGAAATCAGGAAGTTTCTACCATCGTTTCCAACTGTGTAAGAAAGGTAATTGAAGCTTATTTGGAGGAAAATCCAAACCTCGCCAAAATGATGGTGGAGAAAGTGGTACTTGCTGCTCGCGCCCGTTCAGCTGCTCAAAAGGCACGCGAGATGGTACAACGCAAAACAGTGCTTTCAGGTGTCGGTCTTCCCGGTAAATTGGCCGACTGCTCTTCGAAAGATGCCTCAGCTTCAGAGATTTTCCTTGTTGAGGGAGACTCGGCGGGTGGTACTGCCAAACAGGGCCGCAACCGCGAGTTTCAGGCAATTCTGCCGCTCAGAGGTAAAATTCTGAACGTGGAAAAAGCCATGGAACACAAAATCTATGAAAACGAGGAGATTAAAAATATGTTTACGGCGCTCGGCGTTCGTATCGAAGAAAGAGACGGCGAAAGAACACTGAATATTGATAACCTCCGTTACCACAAAGTAGTCATCATGTGCGACGCCGATATTGACGGTTCTCACATTACCACCCTTATACTTACTTTCTTTTTCCGTTTTATGCGTCCACTTGCCGAAAACGGTTACATTTACATTGCTGCGCCACCGCTTTATCAGGTTAAAAAAGGTAAGCGTTTTGCATATTGCTGGACTGATGAGCAGCGTTTGGCAATCATTGCCGATTTTGGTGGTGAATCAGGCGGTCTTTCTGTGCAACGATATAAAGGTCTTGGTGAAATGAACGCTGAACAACTTTGGGAAACAACCATGAATCCCGAAACCAGAACGCTCCGTCAGGTAACAATTCAGGATGCAGAACTTGCCGATGAAATCTTCTCCATGTTGATGGGCGATGAGGTTCCACCACGTAGAAAATTCATTGAAGAAAATGCAAAATATGCAAGAGTTGATGCTTAGTCAGATATAAAAAATCAATGCCCGATGAGTTTTCGTCGGGCTTTTTTAATGCCTAAGATTTTAATAGTATTAAACACAGCGTTTTTTTAATTGAATCAGTTTCAACTAAGACAATCTATTGGTTTTTACAAAGTAAAATGCCAGTTTTTTGAGTAACAAAATCTAGCCCCGATAGCAATCGGGGTCAGTATTGTCGATTAAATCCGCGTTTGAAAGCAATTCAATATCGAATGTTTTGGCAATGATGTGTACGACCACCTAAGGGGGTCGGGTTACAGTCACTTATTGTGTCTGTTACCAATATTTGACCCCGAATGGGGTCGTTCAAAATCCTTTGGATTTTTCCCCATTTCGTTGTGTTAGATTTTTAAAATGTTGATTATGATGTTTTCATAACACAATATCGAATGTTTTGGCAATGATGTGTACGACACCTAAGGGGGTCGGGTTACAGTCACTATGCTGTCTGTTTCCTATTTTGACCCGAATGAGGTCGTTCAAAATCCTTTGGATTTTTCACCATTTCGTTGTGTTAGATTTTTAAAACGTTGATTAAGATGTTTTAAAAACACCGATTTTGCAGCTGAAGGCGGATTTCAACTTAGACAATATGCCTATTTTTACTGTTTATCTGAACATTAGCTTCAGAGAAGCGCAACATTCCTAGCACCAGAGGTGCGAAGAATAAAACAAGCTTCAGAGAAGCGCAACATAAAGTTTGTTATAAATCAAAAAAGGCAGCCGAAGCGGTTCAATTTAGGAAAGTCTTTCAAAACACAGATTTGACGGTAGAAATACGGATACACACCAATCTTCTATACCGATTATTTCCTTGCGGAAGGCGGATTTCTTGATAAAAAAGTAACAAAAAATCTAGGCGTTTTGGGTCAAAAGTCCTAGTAAATCAATAATTATCATCTTTGAGACCGTGCGGATCTTATTAAATAAAAGATTATTGGCATAAAAACAAGACCCAGTATTAAAGGTAAAAACCAAATCCCAAGACCTTCTGATAATTCATTTGCCTGACTTATTGTTTGATAAGCAATTAGTCCAAAAATAACAACGATAATTACTTTCAAATATCTGATCAGTCTTGTAGCATTTCTATATTGACTCAATGCATTGTCTTTCGTTATTGCTGTCGGATAATTAAAAATATGCGGATACTTGTTTAATACGGTCAGTCCGACAAAAATAACTGTCGCTATAAAGGGTAAAGTTAAAATTATCCATTTATCGCCGAATCCATCTGCAACACCAGCTCCGTTGTAGTGTATTGGAATTGTGTTGGGTAAACTTTGATAGTTAGAAAGTGTGAAGCCCCAAACTGCAACAATTAAAAACCAGCCAACAATTTCGATTATTGTATCGGTATTTGTAAGCACTAATTTTAGTTTTGGTCTTTCTTCCATTTGATTTCATTGAATATGACTCGTCAACTTGTCTACAACTAATATTTGAGAAATAGATTTGATGCTTGTTAGTAACATTTATTCAAGCCCCTTCCATATTTCCTTCAACTCGCCAGCTTTTACATGCATATGTACAATTTTTCCTTTTTTATCGAGTAGGATAAGCAGGGGAGGCTGACCCGCTTTCTGAGAAAAAGAGCGACGGGTTGAGGCTTTTGGGTCGGTAAAATGTATAAAAACGGAATCAGTGAGCAGATTTAATGGATCCTTAACATAGGACCAAAATTTTTCAGTTTCCTCCGCAAAGGGGTATATACTGACAATTTTCAGACCTTTGGGTTTTTCATCGGCCAGAAATTTATCAATTTTACTGAGGGACTTTTGGCAGTGGCTGCATTTGTAATGCCAGAAAATGAGCAGGAAATAATCAGCGTCGATGCTGTCGATATTTATTTTCTGCCCGTCTTCTTTGTAAAGCATTAATTGCGGAGCTGCATCACCAGCTTTCAACTCAAAATCCTGAGCAGACAGTATTGCAGCGCCAAATAACATAAAAATATAAAGAAAAATTTTGCTCATAACTACTGTTTAAAATATCAGAGCAAGAGTTGTTCCAATTTTTAGAAAGGAAGATCGTTATCAGAACCATCATTTAAATTATCT
The DNA here is from genome assembly GCA_945888475.1 of Saprospira grandis DSM 2844. GTDB lineage: Bacteria > Bacteroidota > Bacteroidia > Chitinophagales > Saprospiraceae > Saprospira > Saprospira grandis_C. Next base: position 19,987 of record CAMDAB010000029.1, read on the forward strand.
GGTGGGGGAGGATTGTAGCCGCCGCCATTATTGCCGGTGTTGCTTCCGCCTTGTCCGTCAATTTTCCAGGCCTGCAGATTGACAAAGTATTTTCCCTGCCATTCGCTGCCTCTGATATTGAAAGAGACTTTTATTTTGTCGCCTTCCTGATGGCTGTCGAGCAGTTGGCATTTATCCTGTGTAAGTTCCATTTTGATACGTTGCGGATAAGCGCCGTCGCTCACTTCCATTACGAATTCTCTTTTTTGGAAACTGTCTTTTACTTTTTGGGTGTCAAATTTTTTGAAGATGGTTCCTTCCAATTCCATTGCCATAAAATGTTTAGTTTTGAGGTTAAATCAATTTGTATTTTTTTTCTTTACTGCAAAGATAGGGCTGTTGAATTTATTAATCCACTCTTTTTTGCAACATGAAGGAAATTATTGTAAAAATGATGAAAAAAATTAAAAAAACGTTGAAGCAGGTCTGATTTTAATGGCAGATAAAAATCTGAAGGCTTAAAGAAAAGCTTTCTATGTATTCCTTAAAGACTCCTGCAACATACTTGCAAATAAAAACATTTCTCAAAATCCCTTTAAAATTTAATCTATAACTTAAAAATTAGCCTTTTAGGCCAAAATTTTAAGGTATAAATTTAGAAAATTCAGATACAAATCCAATATTCTCGTAGTGCTGTTTGTCCTTTACGCTTCGCGGAACTTCGTTTGAAGCGCTCTCAAAGTTAGGTTCTTGATACTTGCTTGATGCGCTTCGCGGAACTCAGTTACCTGATACCTGATACCTGATACTTGATACTTAATACTCAAAACCTCAATCAATCAACGATAACTGAATCCTATCCCTATCCTTATCAATACTCACAACCGTCACTTCAAGTTCCTGACCTAATTTTAGTACCTCGTTCGGATCCTGAATAAATTTGTGGCTCATTTTCGATTTATGAATCAAGCCATTCTGTTTGATGCCCAAATCGACAAAGGCGCCGAAGGCAGCAATATTGGTGACAATGCCAGGCAAGGACATGCCCTCACTTAGGTCGTCTATACTTTTGATATTTGCAAACTCGAAGGCACGCTTGGTCTCGCGTGGGTCGCGGCCGGGCTTTTCCAGTTCTTTTACAATGTCGTGAAGGGTGGGTAAGCCAAATTTATCATTGACATATTTTCTCAACTCGATTTGCTTACGCAATTCGGCCGATTTGATGAGGTCTTCGACTTTGCAGTTCAGGTCTTTGGCCATCTGTTCTACGACCGAATAAGCCTCGGGGTGTACAGCACTATTGTCCAATGGGTTTTTGGCCTGACGGATGCGCAGAAATCCCGCCGCCTGTTCAAAGGCCTTATCGCCCAATCGGGCAACCTTATTCAGCTCCTTGCGACTTTTGAAAGCACCATTTGTTTTGCGGTATTCCACAATATTGTGCGCAAGTGAAGGACCTAAGCCAGATACATAAGTCAGCAGATATTCGCTGGCAGTGTTGAGGTCAACGCCAACTGCGTTTACACAGCTTTCAACTACAGCATTCAATTTATTTTGTAATTTTTTCTGATCAACATCGTGTTGGTACTGACCCACACCAATCGATTTAGGATCTATCTTGACCAATTCGGCCAATGGGTCAACCAAACGGCGGCCTATCGAAACAGCGCCGCGTACGGTCACATCCTCATTTGGAAATTCTTTACGGCCAATTTCGGATGCTGAGTAGATAGATGCTCCGCTTTCGTTGACCAAGAAAATACTTATTTTTCGATCTCCGAATTTCAAACCTTTTACAAATGCTTCGGTTTCGCGACCTGCAGTGCCGTTGCCAACAGCAATGGCTTCGATTTTATGTTTTTCGACAAGCGATAAAACCTTGTGCGATGCATCGAGGGTTTTGTTGTGTGGTGGAGTAGGGTAGATGATTGTATTTTCGAGCAGGTCACCTGTTTCGGAGAGGCAGACTAGTTTGCAGCCGCTAGCATAGCCTGGGTCGAGGGCCAAAACCCTGCAACTCCCAAGGGGCGATGCCAACAACAGTTGCCGCAGATTTTCGGCAAAGATGTGAATGGAATAATCGTCGGCTTTTTCTTTGGCGGCATTCAAAAATTCGGTGCTGATGGACGGACGCATCAGGCGTTTATATGAATCTTCGATGGCATCGAGCAGATGTTCTTCCATTTCCTCTGGACAATTGCGTTTTAAGAAAAAACCATCAAGGTCTTGTAGGACAAATTCTTCATTTGGCGCCAGATTAAAACGTAAAAAACCTTCCGATTCGGCCCTGAGAATGGCGAGTAGCTGATGCGGTTGTACCTTGTTCAAAGGCTTGTCAAATTCGAAGTAATCTTTGTAATTGGCAGCTTCTTTTTCTTTGTCTTTTACTAATTCAGCTATAAAGCGGGATCTTTTTTCAAAATGCTCACGCACAATAGCGCGACCTTTTTCATGTTCATTGACCCTTTCAGCAATAATATCGCGGGCGCCTTCCAGCGCTTCCTCCACAGAAAATACCTGTTCATTGATAAATTTTTCTGCTTCTTTTTCTATGGTTCTGGTCTTCTGCTCCCAAATGAGGTCGGCCAGTGGTTCAAGGCCTTTTTCTCGCGCCTTTTGGGCACGGGTTTGGCGCTTTTTCTTGTAGGGCAGATATATATCTTCCAGCAGATTCAGGTCGAAAGTTGTTTTGATTCTGTCGGCAAGTTCATCTGTCAGTTTGCCCTGTTCCTCAATGGCTTTGAGAATAGTGGCCTGTCTTTTTTCAATTTCTTCCTGTCTTTCCCACTCGTCGCGGATGGCCATAATTTGGACCTCGTCCATGCCGCCGCTCTGTTCTTTGCGGTAGCGTGCGATAAAGGGAATGGTAGAACCTTCTTTTAAAAGTTCGATTACTCTGGAAACGGATTGAGCGTTGAGGTTGAGAATGGAGGATATGCGTTGTATCATAATTAGATTATCGGATTTTTAGATATCAGATTTTCAGATCAGGATCGGAAGCTGATAATCTGCCTTCTGATAATCTGACAATCTCATGGCGCAAATATAAACCCTTTTTCTCGAAAAAAACAGATAAAAATAAACCTACATCATCCAATGACTTTGTGTACTGCGAAGAAAAAGCTTTATGGCAATTATAGCAGAAACCTAACATGTTAAATTTGTCTTGATGATTGGCCGAACGCTTGCATTTTTTCCTCTTTGGAGATTTAGAAAAATCGGTATAAAAATAAGAAGATATGTTATGATACCTATCCAATATTTTAGATATTTCTAATTGAAATCAAATTTTCTCAATTATTGTCTATTTTTGTATGCTATTCAATTTCCCCAATTACAAAAACCAAAACTAAATGTCAGAAGAACTTTCCCTTGGCACTGTCAAACTTTTAATATCCTGGGCGAACCGATTTAGTCCTACGCAAAAATTTTAATCCTCTTGCTTATCCAAGCGATAATTGTTGTTACTACAGACTGTTATAACTTGGATAGACATCTTTAATTTTCTAAGTATATGTATTCTACAACTTTAAATTTATTCATTGGGGCAATGCTCCTTCTATTATTAGCTGCTTGTGTGAAACCTGCAACGGAAAACCCATTAAAAGGGATAAAGCATGGAATTTGGATACCTGCAAATAACAATATTAAAGAAATTTCGAAGCGACTAATAGATGCCCCCGATTCAATTAGATTTTTTAGTCCTCCGCTACTTATCATTAATAATGAATATGAAATAACAACTTGGAATGTAATCTTCTTCACATACAAAGTAGAGATGAATAAAGAAGACAAAAATTGGTATATTGGAGGATACGACTGTCAGGTAACTTCTACTAAAGATACACTAATTTGCATCTATACAGATGCTTATAACCGAAAAATTCGCATACCATACATATATACATTAGAAAAAAGTATCAGCCCTCCAATAACAGATTTTTATGTATCTATAGACTCTACTATATGGGGCAATACCACGGCATTGTCAACTATGCCAGATTCCTTTATGTTTCAGGCAGGTTTGCCAAGATTGAGGCTTGAGGAAAATAAACCTGTCTTAAGTTTACAGACTGTTCTTATGGGATGGAGGGAATATATCCCTAAATATAAGTTTGATACAGCTAAGTATGAATCACTAATACTCATGACGCATGACGGTATAAGCATAGTTCAATTTGAATCAGAAATATATGTATTAAAACGCATTAACCCACAAATAGATAGTATTGAACTGATATCTTTGAGCAGGACTAATAATCGCAACGAAATAGTAGTTCTTAAGAAATTTAAAACACCTCAACAAATGGAATAAGCAGTTGCGGAAATGGAAGCTCCTGAACCTAATAAGAATAGCAAGCACCCTAATTAAGAAGAAGAAGGAGAAGATGCGCCAGAAGACAACAACGATAATTGTATTGAGGAAAAGCCTGTTGCTGGCATAAGCTTTTTCCCGAGGAGCTTGCTATAATCAAGGATAATAATCTGCATTCTGTAATTCTGTAAGTGCAAAAATATACCCTTTCAAAGGAAAATTGCAATTTACTTTTTGAAATGAACTGCTTTGTAATTGCTAAAAGCTGATGAAAAAAAATTTACATTCAGCTAATCAAAATTTAATTTATAGCGTTTCATAGTTCATGATTCTGAAAGCAATTTGTATATTTGCGCTCTATTTTTTGAAAATCAGAAATCAGAAGTTAGAAGTTAGAAATCGAAAATCGGAAATTTGAAATCAGAAGTGAGAAGTTAGAAATTAGAAGAACGAATGCTTCACTGCGTGGAGCTCTCTCGTCTTGGGACGAGATCGGTTCCTCTTTTAATCTTCATCTCGTCATTCTTACGAGACTTATTCTTTCAGTTCTTTGCTCTTCAACTCTTTGCTCTTCAACTCTAATTTCTTTCCTCTTCAACTCTAATTTCTTTCCTCTTCAACTCTTTCCTCTTTTAATCTATACCATGCCAAAAATATCCAACAGAGGCGAAAACGCACCCGCTTCACCCATCAGAAAATTAGTTCCTTTTGCAGAAGCGGCAAAAAAAAGAGGGGTTACAGTTTATCACCTCAATATAGGACAGCCGGATATTTTAACACCCGAAATCGGGATGAAAGCAGTGCGCGAAGCCGATATCAAAGTGTTGGAATACAGCCACTCGGCAGGTATTGAATCTTACCGCCGCAAATTGGCCGATTTTTACGGAACCTATGGAATTCAGCTCACGCACAATGACATTATCGTAACCAATGGTGGATCAGAAGCCTTGATGTTCGCCATGATGACCTGTATGGATCATGGAGATGAGCTCATTGTGCCCGAACCATTTTATGCCAATTACAACGGTTTTGCCGAAAGTCTGGGCATTGTTATTAAAACCATCACCGCAAAAATAGAAACAGGTTTTGCACTGCCGCCTGTATCAGAATTTGAAAAAGTGATCAGCGATAAAACCAAGGGTATTTTAATCTGTCATCCCGGCAATCCAACCGGTTATTTGTACAGCAAAGAAGAATTGCTGGCCTTGGGCGAAATTGTTAAAAAACACAATCTTTTCCTTTTCTCCGACGAGGTGTACCGCGATTTTATCTACGATGGCTGTGAGCATACTTCGGTACTTAGTCTTCCGGGCCTGGATGAAAATACAATTATGATCGACTCGGTTTCGAAACGCTACTCGGCCTGCGGGGCACGTATTGGTGTATTGGTTACCAAAAATAAAGAAGTTTACGCTGCTGCTATGAAATTTGCGCAAGCCAGACTCAGCCCATCTACCCTAGGTCAGATTCTATCCGAGGCTTTGTGCGAAACGCCAAAATCCTACTTCGATGAGGTAAAAAAAGAATATGACAAGCGCCGAATGATTGTGGTAAACCGTCTGAAAGCCATGCAGGGCGTTGTTACACCTACGCCAAACGGAGCTTTCTATGTGATGATACAATTGCCGATTGATGATAGCGACAAATTCTGTCAATGGTTGCTCGAATCATTTGAACATAATAAACAAACGCTCATGATGGCCCCAGGAACTGGTTTTTATGCCACAGACGGATTGGGTAAACAGGAGGCTAGATTGGCTTATGTGTTGAACGAAAAAGATTTACATGCTGCAATGGATTGTCTGGAACAAGCGTTGAAAGTTTATCCGGGCAGAACAGTAAATGCAACGGCAGATTCTAAGGTAAATTAACAAGGGGGCGAAAGTTGAAATCCAATTTCAGGCTTTCGCCTTTTCAATTATAGCATTTTTTAATTTTCATAACAGGATTTTCAGGACAGAAAACCATTATCAACTGCCAAAAATCCAGAAACATCTAACAAAAAATGAAGCAGGTAGGAATTAAAAACCCTAAAGCCGATTTGGCTGCTTACGGCATTCACAATTATGCCACAGCTTATTGGAACCTCAATGTTCCTCAATTGGTAGAACATACCATCTCAATGGATGAAGGCGTTTTGGCCGACAATGGAGCCCTTGCCATCATGACCGGAGAATACACCGGCCGTTCTCCTAAAGACAAATTTATTGTAAAAGATGAACTGACCGAAAACAGCGTAAACTGGGGTGATATCAATATTCCTTTCGACCCAATGCGTTTTCAGGATATTTATGAGAAAATGACTGCTTACCTGCAGGGCAAAAACCTGTTTATCCGCGACGGTTTTGCTTGTGCCGATGAAAAATATAAACTTTCGCTGCGTGTTATCGCCGAAAAACCATGGTCTGCCATGTTTGCCTATAACATGTTTTTGCGCCCAACTGCCGAGGAGATGCTTACAATTGAGCCTGAGTGGACAATCATCTGCGCGCCTGGTTTTTATGCAGTGCCCGAATTGGATGGTACGCGCAAACATAATTTTGCCATTATCAATTTTAGTCGCAAAACCGTACTCATTGGTGGTACAGGTTATACCGGCGAAATCAAAAAAGGTATTTTTACCATCCTCAACTATGTATTGCCACATCAGAAAGGTGTGCTGTCAATGCACTGTTCTGCCAATGTTGGTACTGAAGGCGATACCGCTATTTTCTTCGGTTTATCCGGCACAGGTAAAACTACCTTATCTGCCGATCCGAACCGTGGTCTGATTGGTGACGATGAGCATGGATGGTCGGAAGAAGGTGTATTTAATTTCGAAGGTGGCTGTTATGCCAAATGTGTTGATCTTACAAAAGAAAAAGAACCACAAATCTGGGATGCAGTTAAATTTGGTTCAATCTTAGAAAACATCGGTTTCCACGAGGGAACGAGAACGGTTGATTATACAAACGTAAGCATTACAGAAAACACCCGTGTTTCTTATCCGATTCATTATATCGATAATGCCTTGTCTGTTTCGAAAGGGGGCATTCCTAAAAATATTTTCTTCCTCACAGCCGATGCATTCGGTATTTTGCCTCCAATTTCAAAATTGACCAAGGCACAGGCCATGTACTATTTTATTTCGGGATATACTGCCAAAGTTGCAGGAACCGAAATGGGCGTAACCGAGCCGCAGGGAACTTTCTCTGCTTGCTTCGGCGCGGCTTTCTTGCCTTTGCATCCAGCAAAATATGCCGAAATGTTGGGAGAGCTTATCACCAAAAATGAGGTGAATGTTTGGTTGGTGAATACCGGCTGGACTGGTGGAGCCTATGGCACTGGCAGTCGTATCAAGTTGTCATATACCCGTGCCATCATCACCGAGGCATTGGTAGGCAACCTCGATACTGTTGAGTTTGAAACCTTACCTGTATTTAATCTGGCTATGCCAAAGAGCTGTCCGGGTGTACCTGCAGAAATCCTGAACCCGCGCAATACCTGGGCTGATAAGGGAGCATACGATGCCAAAGCTTCTGACCTTGCATCAAAATTTGTAGCGAATTTTGAGAAATACAAGGCACAGTCTAATACAGAAATTTTGTCGGCTGCGCCAAAGGCTACAGTGAGTATGTAAGAATTGAAATATATAATTATTTGAACAGGCAATTGTTGAAAAACAGTTGCCTGTTTTTTTTCTTTATTAAGAATTATTAATACTTTTGTAAATTATATAATATTACTAAAAAATGCAATCATGAAACTATTTACCCCCCCCCTAAGTTTATTTAAGCTGTTTTTAATCGTGTTTGGCTTGTTTAATTTTTTTTATTCCTGTAAAAAAAAGGAAGAAAACTTTAGAGATAAAGGCACTTTTACTTTTAATTTTAAAAATGGAATTAGTGATTATGCAATAACTACCACTGATGTATGGGAAGAAAATGGATATTTAGCCTTTAAGGATTACGAAACTTATACCAACGTAATCAACTCTCTGCAAGATTTAACATCAAATGATGATTTTTTTAATAATGCAATAATAGAATTAGGATTTGATCCTTTTGACGAATCTGATGATGATTTTGAATCTGAAAATCCAGTTCTTCAATTATTTGAAAATAGATTTCCTTCTTTTAATTCTTTACGACTACAGCAAGAAATGGCTGAATTAAACTTTTTAGAAGGAGAGGGAAATACACCTGAAGATTTTGTAGAACATTTTTGGGTTGATCCTTACCTTAGAACCGTAGTAAATGAAAATCTTGAAATAAAAATTGGAGATTATTTTATCAAACAATTTGATGAATACAAAGCTGTGGTCATATCTTCACTTGATAATGAAAAATTGAATTATGTAAGATCTAAAGGATTTAACGAAATTGTCGATCAAGAAAATTTGATAAAATATAACTATTTAAATCAAAATGATCGTATTTTATTTGAAGATGGTATACCCAAAAACCCCGATTGTGTTGCAAGGTTTAAGGTTGAGTTTATAAATTCATATGGTGGTCGTCATTATTATCAAGTTACAAGTACGTCCTTTAATGTTGGCAGTACAACAGATTATACATGGAATTTTGGAGGTGGGCTTAATGCCTTAAATGCCGGTACCTATACACAAACCGGTAGTAATGGTGCAAATCCAGGGGTAATAAGCTTTGCCTCAAATGGATATCCTTATACTTTAACCTTAGCACTTAGTCATCCTACGTCCAGTTGCAGTTCTTCTTTTTCCTATCAAATTCCTAATCCAACAAATTGTTATGGTCATTTTACTGTTTCAGATGATCCTGATAATGGTAATAGACTTTTCTTTGATGTTACTACAAGTTTAGGGTTTCCGCTTCAATTTGATTGGAGTTTTGGGGATAATACAGGAATTGTAAATGGGGGGCCAAATGTTAATCATACCTATTTTACTTCTGGTACATACAATGTTACGCTTTCAACATCATTTGGAGCCTGTATAAGTGTAGAAACTCAGAGTGTTTATGGCGGATGTGGACGAACAGGAAACTACCAAGCATTTGATAGGCGGTATGATAATCAAAGTAAACAAATGCGATATGTTTTGAAATTGACAAATAATTTATGGCACCATTCTATTTGTGCAAGAAGTACCAATTACAAAAATAACTATAGTGGTTGGAAAAAGCACAAAGCAGATGTATTAAAGGCTGGATGGTCTGGGACATTTTTCTTAAAACAGACAGTCAATGGGAATTGTCTTCTATATAATCATGGTAGTTCCAGTACAGTTAACAATAGAAAAAGTACAGAATATACTTACGTCTCTTCAAATCACATTTGGTCCGTAAGTCTTTTTGTTCGTGATAATGAGATAAGTTCTTCACATTACGCTGAGGATAATGGCTTTAATAGTGGGTATCAGCAAATATTATTTGGACAATGAAAAATATTTTACTGATAATATTAGTTCTACTCGGCTTTCAAAAGTGCTTTACCCAATATGAGTTTTTTTTAGGGGGTAAATTTGATAGTCATATCTTTACAGTTTTAAAACCTGAAATAAAAGGAAAATTCGCAACGGATAATAAATTTTATTCTCAAATACCTGGCAACTATGGGGTAGAATCAAAACTTTGGTATAAAGAGCGTTATGGAGTTAATATTAGTGTTTCAAATTATGAATATATGGCTGGATACTTTTTTGATACACCATCATTAGGTGTAAACGGGGGAGGTATATCACTTGTATTTGGGACATTATTTTCTTTACGCACTATGTATAAGATTAAATTAATTGAGTATTACAAGAAGAGAAAACTTTTTATGGTTTTTAGCTTTGGTGGAGATTTAGGGCATCACAAGGGATTTGATTTCGCTAAATATGAAATAGGTTCATTTATTGAATACCAAGACAAGGGTATTAGAATTGATTTTTTTGAAAAAGGTAATGGTCAATTCCATAAAAATTTTTTTTTACTTGAAAGTACAATAGGATTGGAGGGAGAAATATTTAAGTGGTTGACAATAGGAATAGAAGGCGGTTATTCAAAAGGATTTAAAAAATTGGGTGAATATGAAGTGCAATATAAAATTACAAATGAGCCTTTACAGTATGCTAAAACTTCGATAGACGGCAGTCGCTTTTATTTTGGTTTTAGGCTTGGTTTAAGAGTATTTAAATCCAAACCGAAAAGTTTAAAAAAAAAGTGTGAGCTTTGTTTTTAAATTTGGCACAGCTTAATGAACAGTCTCTTAAAATGGTCTTAACCAGATGCAATTTCTATATCAGAAATTTATACAGTCTCTACCTATAGAGGATAATCAATCCTCGGATGGGAATGTATATCTCTTCAATAAAGCGGAGTTATTGAAATTGAAGCAAATTTATCGTCAGACACTCTTGTATACTGCTATTACAGGAGGTTGCTGCATAGTATCCTATTATATTCCCACCTATATATTTGTAAGTCTTTTTCAGACAAGAATTCCAATCACACTATTTGGATTTACATTTGAGTTAGGAACCTATGAGTTGCTTTGGTGTCTGATAATGACGATCATTGAAATTGTTATTCTTACCCTGATTCATTTAAGGATGACCCATCGCATCTCTGTTATATCGGGTTTGCTGAATTCAAAAAATAAGCATGAGGTGCTAAAGGATATTCTGAAAATGGGAACTGGCACCAAGGATAAATCGATTGTGAACTATGGTTTGAATCCCATAAAAGATGTCAGCAGGCTATACCTAATGGCCATTAATGCACTTTATATTTTCAAGGCATTTTTATCCAACCAGCTTTTGCGGCTGATATTGAGACAATTTATCGCCCGCTACTTGTTTAAGTATTTTCTCGATCTGATTGGTACACCTATTTATATGTTTTTCAATGCATTGAATTCTCATTTTGTGTATGGAAATATTATTTCCACCATTATGGGCAGGCAAATTATCAGCATTTATACAAAAGATTTGCATTCGCTGGAACTGAATGAAGCTGAAAAGGAACTTATTTATGATGCGCTTCACCTTGTGGTTGTTTCCAAAAAAGATTTTAATTACAACCATGCAGCCCTTGCCAAAGCCATTTTGGAAACTTTGAAGATAAAAGCAGTCAAAGAGCATGATTTTAAAGAAGAAGATCTGAAGAATTTAAATAAATTTAGTCCCGCTGTTCAAAAACTTGTCTTTGATATTGTGGTTTTGGGATATGTTTTGGATGGTAAAATCTCGTCGCGTGAGCAAAAACAGATTGTAGTCCTTAATGAAAAATATGGCTTTGATTTAAAAGTAGACGAACTGCTGGAAAACTCCAGGAACTTTATGAAAGGGAAGGGAGTTGATTTGGTCGGGATAAAGTAAAACGATATCTCTTTTATTCTGGTGGACGGACTTATCATTTTTATTTAAATTTATATCGCCCTTATTTGCTTTTTCAAAGCCATTGCGCTATATTTGACAATGAAGTAAATATTCTGTTAACTTCATTATCTTTTCAAAACCAAATCGTATGGCTGAAAAAGACGAAATTGTCCAACTCAAATCGGGCGGACCTCAAATGGTGATTACCTATGTCATCAAATCGGGCGATGGCTCCCGCGAAAAAGCTGCCCGAATGAAGGGCTTTAAAAAAGGTGATATCGTTTGCGAATATCAGCAGGAGATGCCCAATGGGCAAATGAAAACCATCACCAATACCTTCAAAGCTGTTTGTTTGAAATATCCCGACGGTCGATTTGTTGCAGAGCAAAGTGCTGGAAAAGATGACGACGACGATGATGACGACGACGACGATGATGATGATGACTGGTAGAAATAATGATTGTAATATTTTATGAATTTAAAGCAATCCATACAACATAGTCCCGAGGAATTTGTCGCAATTTGTAAATCTTTCGATATTCAATCACTTTATGCATTTGGTTCATCTGTAAGAGACGATTTTGATGAAGAAAGCAGTGATATTGATTTATTGATTGAAATGAATACACAGGATCCTATTACAAAAGGGGAGCAGATAATGGCAATTTGGGATCGATTTGAATCCTTTTTTAAAAGAAAAGTAGATAAAATCAGAAATCAGAAATCAGAAATCAGAAATCAGAAATCAGAAATTAGAAATTAGAAATCATTTTCAAATAATCAAATTAACAAATCTTTCCTCTTCAAATCTTTCCTCTTCAATTCTTCCACCCTTTCACCCTTTCCTCTAATATCCCATGCGAGTAGGCGACGTAGTTAAACAAAAAGATTCAGGTACCTTAATGACTGTAATACGCCTTTTAGGCGATGGTCACGACGAGGAAGGCAGCGGTAATTTCTTCAAATCGATGGACCGCCGCTTCGAAATGCAGGGCTTCGATTTCGGAGATCCTACCTGCGTTTGGTTCGAAGAAACACTCATGAAGCAGGGTGT
>CAMDAB010000030.1 GCA_945888475.1 Saprospira grandis DSM 2844
TCAGCTGTTACTCGACTGTTGAGCAGCGTTCTAGAATTGAAAATATATTTCTTTGACTGAACTGTCTTGACGTATTTCTTCTTCAGTCCTTTTGTCTAAACAATTTGCTTTCTTACTCCTGTCTCGAGTAAAGACTTTCAATTTTTCATCATTTTCTATGTCTGTTATTTTTTCTTGTATTCGATAAAATGTCCATTGCTCATTTGAGGTTAAATATTCTAATCGCATTTCATTCACATTGTTAAAATGGATGATTGATTTAATTGTAATAATTGAATCTGCTAATAAATTAGATTCTTCATAACTCAAGGTATCTCCAGTAATTTTAAAATTATACCATTTTGTTATTAAGCCTTTGTTTGTAGAATATTTAAACAAGTTTCCTTGAATCAACAATTCATAATAGGTTCCATCTTTTCCACAGGTATACCAGTTTCCGGAAAATTTGTTTTTCGTCGTGCAAGTAGCACAACTACAAAGTAAAATGATTGAAAAAAATAACATAAAGAATTTCATTCGCTTGCGTTTTTAGACAGTATCCTCTGGTTAAAGTTTTTTTGCATCTGCCTAGAACTGCTTATCATACTCAAAAACAATACTTCAGGCTAGTTATCAATTATAACAATTTTATGGGTTGCAATAGTTTTGGAATGAGCTGTCAACTTTGCGATATAGATTCCGCTGGGCAGTTCCCCTCGGTTGAGCCTGATAGTTTGACTGTTGATATTTTTAATTGCTGTAACTAATTGACCGGAAAGGTTGTATATCCTTAGCTCAGCATTGTGCAAAGGGTATGTTGTTTCTAAAACTGTCTGTAGAGAAAAAGGATTAGGAAAAAATTTAACATCATAAGTTTGCTGCTGAGCATAATTGCTCGCAAGTGCACAATAGCTATCATATTCCATTAAGTTGTTTAGGCCCCAGCTGCTAAATTTTCCATTTAAATAAATTCCTTGATCAACATAGTTGCAGCCTAATCCACTACTGTCAGGGTCATTGATAACTCCAAGAAAAGAACTGGATTGGTTTTGTGCAACATAGATTTTTCGATCGGGGGCAAGTTTTAAACTATATAAATTCTTTGTAGCCGAGCTGAAAATATTTACGCGGGATTGTTGAATTGATGCAGAATCGTTGGAACTTAGATCATATTGAATGATTTTGGCGCTAACCCCGGCAGAAGGAGAGAGCCATTGACTTGCATACAATTTTGAATTATCGGGCGAAAAAGATAAACCATACAAACCAGATGGATTTCCCTGTGAGTTATAGCCTCCGTTTTCGGGTAAGGTGATCAGATTTGACACTATTCCTGTTGAATTATCAAAATCAAATAATTCGATATTCGGATTTACCAAGGTCACAACTGCTAATTTTGAGGAATTAGGAGATGCCTTTAATTCGCCAACCGCATCTGCTGTTGAATTATCGGAATGGATTTTTCCGATAGCAGAAATTACAGGCGAAGTGTTAATACCATTGGAATTTAGCAGAAAAGATAAAAATTGATTTGAATTATACTGATGCCCAAGCAGCCAAATGTCAGTTCCATTTGAATGTTGTACCGGGATTATCTTTTCTGTTACTGGCGATAAGTAAAGGATACTATCTTTGAATGTCAATCCTCCCAAACCGCCATTCAAACTCATGTCCACCTGATGAAATCGATATCCCTGTCCGGAAAATCCCTGAACTTCGGAAGTTACGATGTAATATATTGAATCGAAGCCTGGTTTTTGAACGATTGTAACTTGGGTAATGGTACTGCCGTTAGTGATTAAATTTCCATTGGGCATCAGATTGTGATTTCGGTCCCATACATTGGCAGAATTTGTGTAGATTAACACCTGTCCGGAATTTTTATCAGCAATCGTTGCACAACCTTCAAATCCATTAATAGCGCCATCTGTCAATACCTTTGTCAGGCAATTGTCGTTAAAATCCAATCCTGCTCCATTGCCAAAATACCATACATTGGCTTGTTTTTGACCAAAAGTAATTGATTGTAGCAGTACAATTATGAACAGTAATGTAAATTTAATCATGTATTAGGTATTTGGCTGAACCTGAGTAAAGGCTTTTTAAATCGCTATTCGAAGATAAACATTTTCAGTATTAAATGCTACATTTTTAATGCTTAGGATAAAAAAAGAGGACCTAAGTCCTCTCTGTGCTGCTTTATATTTTTTTTGGTATTGGTATTTTGTTCGATGGAATATCGTTGGTACGAGGTTTTTGTTTTGGGTTCTAGGAGGGATAGGAGAAGATGGTTGTTAGCGGCTGAGCTTCTTGTATTTAGTTTATCCAAGTGAATAATTGAGCTGCCTTTTCTTTGGTTAACACCAAAAATGTTTTTATATCAAATAACTTTGCATATGAATTAAACTTCGTTTTATATTGGGTATTTATATTTGAAATATATGTACTATCAATATCCGTCCAATTAATAATTGATAATAGCTTGATTCTTGTATCATTTGAAATCGTAAATGGAATGCATTGTTGGATTTTATTACCGTTTACCTTTCCAAGTAAAATTGACATAAACATACAAGTTGTGTCCACAGACTTTTTCAGAAGATTTAGAATTCTATAACTTGAAATATCTGTTTTCATTTTTTGAATCTCTTCTGATGTATAATTCGGATCATTTTCTTCTGCGAGCGTATTGTTTTCCCAATTCTTTAATTCAATGATATAAAGTGTGTTATTTTCTAAGTCAAACCAACAAGCGTCCATTTCAGCGAGATTATTTTGAATAGCTTTGTAGCCTTCACAGTCACATAATCTGAAGTAGTTGTTGTCGGGAAAATTTAATGTTATTGAACTTTCTGTAAACGGCATATCAAAAACTATTTTAGGTCAATATTTATTTCTTCATCATACATTTTAAGCGCTTCATCAATAATTGAATTGGAAGGTAAAACCCCATCAATTAAGTCGTGAAAAGTGTTGCTTACAGGTTTCCCTATTTCTCTTTTTAAGTTCCAACAGCAAACATTTAATTCGTCTCTTTTTGCACAATTAGCAAGCTGTTTTATTACAAAATAGCTGTGTGATGCTAGAAATATTTGAACACCTGCCTTACTCATTGCAACTAACATTTCAACCATTTGTCTTATTGCATCTGGGTGTAATGCAGTTTCAGGTTCGTCCATAAATAAAATTGTTCCTTTACCTAGTTGTCGATTTGTTATCAAAGTCGTTAGAATTCCAATTTTTTTAATTCCTTCCGCTGTCTGTTGCATTGCAAACTGTTGATTACCTTTCTTAAAAACGAATGGTTGCTCCTTTTGCCCTGTTTGTTCTATCTTCCCTTCAAATAAGTCTTCAAGTGACTTGTTTACTTGGCTAAGTTCAGTTGCAACACGACCTTTTGTTGTTTCCAAACTAAGAGCCTTGATTAAATCTAAGTAAGTGTCATCAAATCCAATACCATAAAAATTTTCTCTGATATTTCTTATGTCAGTAAAAGCTGTTAAAACTTCCTTAGCTGGAACAAATAATGCGTTGATTGAACTATTTGTCAAAGGTTCTACCTGATCGATGCAAGAAGTAATAGACTTCTCAGTCCTGTCTCCAAATGAAAAGTAAATTGGCTGTTTGTATCTGCCATTTTTTTCAACTATAGTTATATTTACATCAAGTCTTTCTTTACTTCCCTTCTGAACTAAGTCGCCAAGTCTATTTTTACGAGGCATAAATGTGTCAAGAAGTTTATCTGAAAGTTCTTTCTTGAATACAACATCTGATTGTTTCGATTTAAGACTATAAATTTCTAATGATTTCACGGTTGCATATAGGAGCTTCAGCAATCCTGTTTTACCTGTGTCATTCTTTCCAATAATTACATTGATAGATGGAATATCTTTTAAGCTCAATTCTGAATGAGCCATAAAATTTTTTATTTTTATTGAGCTTATCATTTTTTTTATTTCAGATTATAATTTTTATATTTAGAGTACTTAGTACTATTAGGTTATTTCTAGTTTATTCGTATTCTAAATTATCCACGAATAATACATGCATAAGCAGCTCAAAAGTGTTCAAAGCTAAAAATTTACAAAGGTAAATATAGGGTATTGCAATTTTATATTCAAATTATCCCAAAGAGATTTTACATTTTCCTTTAAGTAAGGTACAACAACAAAAAAACCAAACCTCACGGCTTGGTTTTTTGTTGTAAACATCAATCTTCTTTTGGAAATTCTTCCAGCTGTTTCTTTAAAAGAGGTAAATCTCTTACAACAATAGTCCAGATAAGCTCATCGGAAATGTTGTCATAAGCATGAATTATTCTATTCCTTGTTCCAATGATATTATGTGCATTATCAATAGGAAAATGAGGGTCAACTTTTAGAATTCTATTCATAGCTTCGCCTATTATTTCAAGGTTTCGCTCTATTGCTTTTTTCGTTTTTAAGTCATTTTTATAGGCTGTAAAATCATTTTCATCGCCTAAAAATTCAAATATTTCATTAATGGAAACAATGATGTCAAGAAGCCAAGCTTGTATCTTAATATCCATATATCAACACTTTTGTATTTTCGAGTTCCTGTCTGAAGAATTTGTTTTTGATGGCTCTTTCTTCCAATAAGTCGATAGGCCTTTTCAGAATATCTTCAAATTTTGATTTTAGCATAAAATACAGGTCACTGTATTTGAAGGGGTCTTTTTCATCAATATCAACAACTAAATCAATATCAGAATTTTGATTAAAATCCTCTCTTGTCACCGATCCAAATGCGAACAGCGATTTAACTTTGTTTGCCTTGCAAAGTTCCTGAATCTCTTTTAATTTAATATCATCAATTTTCATAGTCGAAATTGTTTAAAATGATAATGCAAAAATAAGAAATTTTTTTGAAAAATTGCTCGATTCATTGCAATGCCAAAACGACTACAAAACAAAAAAACCAAACCTCGCGGCTTGGTTTTTTTATCAAATGAACTATGTGATATTATACTATGACTTTACAAACTGTTTTGCAGTTCTTTTGCCATTGTTTGTAACGATAACATTATAAACACCTGGAGCAAGCTGAGCAGTTGATACAGTTTTGAAATTTGTATTGACATTTTCCAAACGGATGATTTCCTGACCAAGAATGTTGCTGATGTAAAGCGCCTCAATCATGTCGGCTGAAATGTTCAATTCTTCATTTACCGGATTAGGGAAGATGTTTACATTGAGCTGTTCCAATGTTTCAGTTCCAACTACAGGTGTGATGGAAGAATTGCAGGCCAATAACTGATAGCCAGTTGTGAATGGTGATGAATTGTCAAATTGAGATCCGAAACCATAGACATTGAAACTGCCTGTCGGTGCCGGCTGTGTAAATAAATCAACAGCATCGTCAATTCTTAACTGCCAGGTTGTACTACCATTGGTGATATCAACATTGAAACCTGTACCAGCGCCTGTCCACTGTGTTGCATTTGAAAGACTAACATTATTGATTCTGATGAAACTGCCTTCGTTGTTCTCGGTTAGCGCAGCTGTAATTACTGTAGGCGTAAGCGTTGCGTTGCCAGAAGAAATGACGAAAATACTGTCAACAAGGAATTCTGTTACACCGAAACCTTCGGTTACAATACCCCAAATGTGTAGAGAATCACCATCGCTAACTGTATAGCCTCTGTCAGAAGAAGAGAAAACTTTTACACCTTCGTTCAGGTAGTTGATCAGATAGAAATCCAAGCCTGCTCCAACTCTGAAATCGCCACAATGTACCACACCACGGATTTCAAAATCGAGACCCAATGAATCGGGAGAACCACTTGCATTGGTATTGTCGATATTGCCGATAGAAGTTACAGAATATGGAGGACGGCAATAAGTATTGGCAGCACCCGGAGTAGCTTTAATCTGTACACCACCTACAAATACACCGGTAGGATTGCTTGAAGCGCCCCAGTTTGAACCGATGTTGTTGTCGCTATTCACATCGCAAAGCTGAATGGAAGGACCATTGCCGCTTCCCTGCGTAGGCCATGGAGCAGTACTGGCATATTGTACAGAGTCGAGCACAACGCCAAGATTATTCTTTAGTACAACACCTTCGGTCGTATTGTTAAGGCTGTTGCCGGTATTCCAACGGAAAGCTGTTACAGCAAAACGCTGTTGGAATAGAACTGAATCCTGACAAACCACAACACGTGCACCTGGAGCCAGATTAAATGTCGGGAAAGTATAGAATACAGCATTCGAAACCTGATATCCGGCCAGATTAACAGTCGCGGTATCATTGTTGTAAATTTCAATAAATTCAACAGAGTCTGCCAAGGGGTTATTGTACATGATTTCTGTAATTACCAGATCGTACAATGGGGCAGGAGCGGCATCATTGTCGGTGATTGTTAAGGTATAAAGACTGTCAGCACCCAAAATGGCTGAGTTAGTTGCATTCGTCAATTCTAGAATTAGGTTTTCTGCGTTTTCAACCAAAGCATCATCTGTGATATTGAATGTTAATTGCTGAGCCGCGCTGCTGTTGGCAGGGAACGTAATCGTAAGCGGTGTTGTCAAACTTGAGTAATCAGCAGAACTTGCTGTAGAAGCAGCATTGATAACAACATCCACTGAAGTGGCATTAGCATTTGCGTTGAAGATATTAACATCAACGGTAACGGTTCCTACTGCTTCGTTTACAGTGAGTGAATTTGGCGCAAAGAAAACGCTTGGGATTAAACTTTGAGTGGAGATATCACTCAAAATGCGCGGACGGATCTGATAACCTGAATCGTATGGGCTTGCAGCATCGAATTGTGAAACTGTGCCTATAACGTTGAGTGTTCCTGTTGGGGCGGCCAAACCGTACCATACACAATCATTATCTATGCGAAGGGTCCAGTTAGCTGTTCCATTGGTCACATTAACATTGAAACCAGAGCCTGCACCAGTCCATTGTAATGGATCAACAAGGGTAACCGATGAAATGCGAACAAGTTTGTTCTCGTCACTTTCGATAATGGAACTGCTTAAATTGATTGGCGTCAAAAGACTTGAGCCAGTTTGAGCCAATACGATTGAATCGACCAAAAACTGTGTAAGACCATTGAATTGGCCAACTCTACCCAAAACATGGATTGAGTCACCGAGTGCAGGAGCTGTGTATAAATTTTTGTCAGTTGCAGAAAACACTGTTATGCCATTGTGCAAATAATCAATCAATACCATATCGTAGCCTGCATTGCCGTCAAAGTCAATACTGTGAACAACGCCACGAACCTCGCAGGTTACATTCAAAGAATCGGATACTCCGCTCAGGTTGCTTGTATTAACAGTGCCGATAGGGTAGAGTGGGTAGTTGACAGGTGTTGTTGGCACACATGCAGATTCGGAAACAAAGGGGCTTGATGTTACAGGTTTAGCGTTAATAATTAGGCCGCCTCCAACAACAGTAGTTGAACTTCGCCAGTTTGATCCAATGTTGTTATCTGAACTAGGATCACACAATACAATTGAAGCTCCTCCTTCATCTGGTTGGCCTGCGGTATTTCCTGTTGGAAAAGGAGCTGAGTCTCGGTAGAAAACTGAGTCAACAATAACACCTGAACCGTTTCTCAAAACTATTGCTTCACCTGTATTATTTAGGCCTCCTGATATCCACTGTTTGGTTGCAGCAATACCATATCGGTTTTGAAAAGCTGCTGAATTAACGGCGATTACAATGTAGGAACCTGCAGCGATAGGAGTTGAATTCAAAAATGTGTCAACAATACCTGAAGAAAAATAATAATTTTGTAAATTTTCAGTAGATGTACCAGCATTATAGAGTTCAATAAACTCTGTAGTATCTGTTCCGCTTTCCGCAGGATTGTACATGATTTCGGTAATCACAATCTGAGCATTTGAAGCTGTTAAACAGCCTATAACCAAAGACAGCGCAAGGAGCAGTTTTTTCATAAAAGTTTGTTTTGAACGGTTAATTAGATTTTCGGCAAAGATAATTTAAAAAATTCAAAATTGCCATTCAATGTCATCAGGCTGATTGAAATTACAATTTTTTAACAGTAAAGAATTTTTTCCAAATGTATGAGCCATTACGAAAAACAATAATAATGGGCGCTAATTTAATGCCGCAGTAAATTCGTCTCGTCATGCTTATGAAAGTATCGGCATTATGTGTACGACCACCTACGGGGTCGGGTTACAGTCACTAAGGTGTCTGTTACCAATATTTGACCCCGATGGGGTCGGTCAAAATCCTTCGGATTTTCTTTCCTTTTCACCGAGTTGGATTTCTATAAGTAGCCTATCGTAATTTCACCACAGATGGCCACTGATATACACAGATATCACAATATAGTTCTAATTTCTTCTCGTCAGATAGACGAGATCATAAATCCTACTTGGTAAGCCTTTGCGTGAAAATAGCTCGAAGTGTATTTTTACCATAAAGCACACAATCCTCGAAAGCTTTCGGGGTTACACTGCGTAACACAAAGACTTATTAACCAAGTCGGTCAATCCGTTAAATCCGATAGCTATCGGATCTGTATTAACGGAGTTAATCTGTAAGCATCAGTATTGAGCACTAAAAAATCTGCGTGCATCAGTTTGATCTGTGTAGGACAAAGTCCAAATCTGTGTTCTAATTAGATGAAAGGATGAAAGGTTATTAGAATTTGTCTCGTTCTACAAACGAGATGAAAATGAGATAATTTGTCTCGTCATGCAGACGAGATTCCAAAGGGCTTCAGCCTTTGTGAAAAAAACCACCATAGGAGGGCGGTATTTTAATGCCGCAGTAGATAAATGTGAAAAAACAATACCATGCGAGCGCGGTATTTTAATGCCGCTCGAATTAAAAAACAAAAAACCCGACAATTTGTCGGGTTTTTACTGCGGAGGCTGAGGGAGTCGAACCCCCGGTCCGCTCTCACGGACGACTGTTTTCAAGACAGTTGCGATAAACCACTCTGCCAAGCCTCCAGTCTTAAACAAACATTGCTGTTTCGTTAAGCGAATGCAAATATATAGCTGTTCTTTTTATTTGCAAAAAAATATTTAACTTTTTTTGAATTAATTTTCAATTGCCTTGTAGATGTCGCTCAGATTTCTGCCAAGTCCGTCATAATCCAATCCAAAACCGATGAGAAAAAGATTGGGTACTGCAAATCCAGCGTAGTCAATCGGCACTTCAAATTTTATAGCATCAGGTTTTACCAATAGGGTGAAAAGGCATACTGAGGCGGGATTGTGCTTTTGTAACTCGGGTAAAAAATAATGGAGGGTTCTTCCGCTGTCGACAATATCTTCGAGAATGATGACATCTCTGCCCTCCAGTTTGCAGTCGAGCCCCAGCATTTGGGTTACTTCACCGCTCGATTGATCGCCTACATAAGATTTGAGTTTTACAAAACTGATTTCACAGTCGATGGTCATCTTTTTCATCACCTCGGCTGCAAACATAAAAGCTCCGTTCATGATACCCAAAAAAACAGGTGTACGCCCAGCATATTTTTCAGAGAGTATTTTGCAAATCTCATCAATTCTCTTTTGAATTGTTTCGTGGGTCAAAAAAGTTTCAAATGATTTTCCGTGCGCTGATATGATTGACATAAATTAGGGTTTTGATTGTTTTTAAACTTCTCTGCAAAGGTAATTTATTTTTGAAATGTGCAAAAAGAACCGCTTTTCTATTTTATTTTCATTGCGCTGAGTGTTTTACCTTTGCTGCTTAGCAGCGTAATTCCGTTTTCGTTATATAAATCTGAGAAAAGAAAAAATGGATCCGATTTGATTGGAAAGCCCTTAAAAATTTGCTTGTCATTATCCAAAAGATTCAATTCCAGTTCTTCCGGATTATAAGATCCAATCAGGTTTTTGTTATCAGAACTGCGTTTTACCGGAAAAATCCGGCCTTGATTTTTATTGTACTTATGGCGCAGTATTTCTTTCGGATTTTTAAGATCTAAAGAGGAATGTACTGTAAGCATGTTTTTACTCAGCCTTATAAAATCTGAACTTTCATCGGCGTTAACATCTGCAAAAAAGAACCTGATATTTTGGTTTATATCTTTTGCAGGATTCACCACTGTTCTCTTTCCGTCAAAACCAATAATGTCGATTTTTCCCTTGTCAGAGCAGGCAACAATGCAATTTTGAAGGCTGTCAATAAAAAACCCATCGGGATAGTTTCCTTCCAAATAATAGGTTTTTACAATTTTACCCTCCCGGTTAGCAAAGGTCAATTTACCCTTTTTGGTCATTGCTATGAGCAGTCTCGTATTCTCGGAACTATAATACTGCAACGGAAAAGCAATGCTGCCGCAGTTCGGGTTTGGATTCCACCCTGATAGCGGTCTTCCGTTTTTATCGTAGCCATACACCTTCCCGTTGCTACAGCCAACATAAAATCTAATTTCCTTATCGTTTTGTATAACATTCAGTCCATTCGATGCTTTTGCCGCCAAGGTAATTTTATTCAGTTCCTCGCCATTTTTATCGAGAATATAAATACTTTGTAAGGTGTTGAAAATGTAATAAAATTCACCATTTGTATAAAAATCTATTTGTCGGAAATCTGACATCACTTTCGAATCCAAAGGTTTTTTCCAGATAATTTCACCGCTCTGACTAATGAGATAGAGTCGGTTGTCGACATCCTGAATCATGATTTCAGATTGTTTCTTTTCGGTATTGTAAACAGTACCCGGAGAAACTGCAGCATCTGCCTCAAGGTTGCATCGCCAGATTAGATTCGTTTCTGTTTTTACAATGCTTTTCGAATTAAAAGCGCTGCTCAGTGTCAGCGAAAAACTAGACGAGCCCAAACTTTTCAATTGAATCAGAGTTGGTCCGAATTGTTGAAAATATTGGAACTTAGCTGCCCATATCAAATAAGATTTATCATTTGAAAAAGATTTAAAAAAAGGCAACATCGATTTATTATTGATTAAGAAGGTCGCTGCAGAAGGCTGCTTCAATTGATTGCAGATTGAATTGTATGCGCTTTTTCTCAAAATAGTATTGCCGCTGCTGTAGTTTTCAATCCAGGTTTCGAGTACGGCGGCCGATCCTGCAAAAATCACATAATCTTTTACGAAAAGACAGTAATAGTTGGCAGAAGCACCTGTATCTGTACCAAATATTGGTTTTAATAGCGCATTGGCTGATATTTTAATAACTTCAAATTTATTGATTTTTAATTTTTCAAGTATTCCAAAATCATTTGCAAACTGATTGATCATTTTTTTACTCAGAAGGCTGTCTTTACTCTTCAGAATATAGAATTTATCAGATGCAAAACTGTTGTCGCTTGGCTCTGTGATCATAAAAATACTTTCATTGGAAAGCCAAGGTTGTACATATTTTTTGAAGTCCGGATTTAATTCAAGTTTTGAATTTTTATAATTTGTTAAATTGACATATCGTATAAAAGCGAAATTTTCAGGGACAATCCCTGCAAAACCAGCCTCGTTTTTCTGGTTTTGTCCCGATAACCATTTCCAAAAATTACCGGTTTTTGTTGTCAGTTTACCACCTAGTACTATATTTCCTTTTTCTAATTTCAGTTCGCCGCCCGACCAGGAAAAATTTTTAAAAACAGGTTCTGCCGACAGCGATGTTTCCGATCCGAAAATGGAGAGAAACATTGGTAAAAGCTCAAGGTTCGCATAAAGAGCAATCTTGGCATTGCTGTTTTTAATCTTGTTGTATCGACTGTCAAAGGGCAGATTATTTCCAGTATTATTCAAGGATGCTAAAGCTGCCTCTACAAAACTTAGCTGTTTGCTCACTATGAGCAGACCACGGCTGTATGCCAATGCCCAGTTGCCCGAGCTGCTATGTTTGTATTCAAAGATTTCACTTTTTAGGAAGTTACTGCTGTTGATTAAAGTTAAATTATTCGCTTTGGCAAATTCAGTAATTTTAAATCTTGATTGGGGTATAATATGTGTCCAGACAAAATCATTACCATTCAAAGAAAGGCAGGATAACAAAGCATAGGTTTTCTTTTTTGAAAAATTTGCTTTTTGAATGAAACTGTCAAGCGTGTTAAATTCATTTTGCCAAACTTTAAATGCATCTATGGAATTCAAATTTTCGAGATAAGGAAGCGCTTGCAAATTGCTGTTGAATTCACCTGGATTTTTGATTTTTATGATGAAACTGCTGTTTGCCGGGACGGCTTCTTCGGCACGGGAGGAGAGAAAAGGCGCTCTGAAAAAACCAAAATATACACCGAATATCAAAAGGAGCAGCGCAATTGAAAAAAATGCAATAAGTGGCTTAAAGCTTAAGTATAAAACCGGATATAATTTTACGTAAAAGTACCTTTTTAGCATCTTATTGAAAGTTTTGATATTTTTGCAGGGTTCTCAGATTGCAAAATTAGATAAATTGATGTTTAATATTTCAATCTTTGCCTTCTTTGCCTAAATTATATTTAAATGTCTAGTATAGATTTGAACCTAATACAGTATCAATCTACCCTAAAAATAAAAAAAGAGGGTACAAACACTTATGTCTACGACCCCATAAGACATAAGTACTTAGTGCTTCAACCTGAGGAGTTGGTCAGACAGATGCTGTTACAATATTTGATAGCCGTCAAAAAATATCCTTTAGGAAAAATTGCGGTAGAAGTAGGTCTCAAAGTGAATGAGCTGCAAAAACGCTGCGATATTTTGCTCTATGACAGCCAGTTCAAACCATATATGATTGTTGAATGCAAGGCCCCCGCTGTTTTGCTGCACGATGCGGTTCTTTTTCAGGCTGCTACCTATAATTTGCCTTTGCAGGTTCCTTACATTATGCTGAGCAACGGAGTCAGTAATTTCTGCGCCAGGCTCGATTATACACAAAACAGATTTGTTGTAATGGATGAAATACCCGATCCGGCTTGAAAATAATGTTCTTAACTTTATCAGCTTTTTCTTTCAACATTATTGTCAAAAAAACTACCTTTGCGCTTTGTTAGCAGAGGTAAAAAATTGTCATTTTTTAATTCTTTGATTTTCAAATTCATACATATTTAATCCAATAATAACCATAATAATCTGCCAGTCATGAGCAAATCATTGCGTTTTAATGCCTTAGATACCATTCTATACCGCGAAAAAAAAGTGGTTAACACCCCAAGTACTCGTATTTCTGAATATTTCGGAAGCCATGTTTTTACGAGAAAAGTAATGCAGCAATATCTTTCGGCAAAATTATACAAGCAATTTGTAAAAACAATCGACTCCGGAAAAAGCCTCGACCGTGATTTGGCCGATCATATTGCCGATGCAATGTACAATTGGGCAATATCAATGGGTGTAACGCATTATGCGCACTGGTTTCAGCCGCTTACCGGGCGTACAGCCGAAAAACATGACTCTTTCTTTACGCTGGATGATGATGGCAGCCCAATTGAAAAATTCAGCGGAGATGCGCTGGTTCAGCAGGAGCCCGATGGTTCTTCTTTTCCTGGCGGCGGATTGCGAACAACCTTCGAAGCTCGTGGTTATACTGCTTGGGATACTACTTCTCCAGCCTTTGTTTTGGAAGTTGAAAACGAAAAAACACTCTGCATACCTACAATTTTTGTAACCTACGGCGGTCAGTCACTCGATTACAAACTGCCATTGCTCAAGTCGGTCAGCTATCTCGAAAATGTAGCAGTAAAGGTTTGTCAGCTCTTCGACGAGAATATTAATAAGGTTTATGCAACCTTGGGTTGGGAACAGGAATATTTTCTGATTGATGAAGCGCTTTTCTATGCACGCCCAGACCTTCAGTTTACTGGAAGAACAGTACTTGGTCGTCGTGCGCCAAAAGGTCAGCAGATGGAAGACCACTATTTTGGCTCAATCCCCGAGCGTGTATATGCTTACATGCGCGACCTTGAAGTTGAATGCCATAAGCTTGGTATTCCCGTGCGCACACGTCACAACGAGGTTGCCCCGTCGCAGTATGAACTTGCGCCTCAGTATGAAGAATTAAACGTGGCTGTCGACCACAATCAGTTGCTGATGGACCTGATGGATAGGGTAGCACGCCGTCATAAATTAGCCGTTCTCTTGCACGAAAAACCTTTTGCAGGTGTCAATGGTTCGGGTAAGCACAACAACTGGTCACTTGCAACCAACACAGGTGTTAACTTACTTTCTCCGGGTTCAGACCCTTCAAATAATTTACTTTTCTTAACCTTTTTTGTGAATACGATCCAAGCAGTTCACAATTATGGCGATTTGTTGAGAGCAAGTATTGCCTCTGCCAACAATGATCATCGTCTTGGTGCCAATGAGGCTCCGCCAGCAATTATGTCTGTCTTTATTGGTGATGCAATGACCCGTACCATTGAGGCTTTTGCTTCAGATTCCAATGCTGGAAATACCGCTAAAGAAGCTTATCAGCTGACCAATATGGTACCTGAACTCGAAAAGGACAATACCGACCGTAATCGTACCTCGCCATTTGCATTTACAGGCAATAAGTTCGAAATTCGTATGGTTGGATCTTCTTCAAACTGTGCCGGGCCGATGACTGTGATGAATATGATCATGGGCAAACAGCTCAATGATTTTTATGCTGAGGTAAATGCTTTAGTTGATTCGGGGAAAGATAAAAAAGCTGCTGTTGAAACTATCCTAAAAAGATATATTACCGAAAACAGAAAGGTTCGTTTCGAAGGTGACAATTACAGCAATGCATGGAAAATTGAGGCAAAAAGCCGTGGCCTGAATAATTTCCAGACAACACCAGAGGCACTTGCAGCCTTTGTTGAAGAAAAATCAGAATTACTCTTTACGGAAAGTGGTGTACTTTCGGTAGAAGAATTACATGCACACTACGATGTAAAACTCGAGAGTTATTCTCTTCAAATACAAATCGAATCGAGAATTCTGGCTGAAATTTGCCTCAATCAAATTATTCCGGTTTCTGTCCGCTATCAAACAGAGTTGGCCAATAACATTCTTTCACTTCAGGATTTGGGGCTTGATGAGGAGTCTTATGCCGCTCAATTGGATATGGTTAAGCAACTTGGTTCGCATATAAATGCACTTAAGTCGCTGATAAATAAAATGCGTGATGAAAGAGCTGCTGCCAATGAATTTGGCTCAAAAGAAAAAGCATTTGCTTACAACGATAAGGTAAAACCTGTTATGGAGCAAATTCGCGAACATGCCGAAGAATTGGAAGATTTGGTCGATGATTCTGAATGGCCAGTTGCTAAGTACAGAGAGCTGTTGTTTTTGAAATAGATTTTAGAAGTTAGTCTCGTCTTTCGGACGAGAAGAAGTTAGAAATTTGAGCCGTCTAAAGTCTAGCGTCTAAGGTCTACAAGTCTAGCGTCTATTGTCTACAGGTCCAGCGTCTTCAAGTCTATCGTCTCAAAATGATTACAACAATAGAACATCTTGGCAAAAAATACAGTTTTGACCTATCAAAGCCATTGGATATCAGTATTCAGCTGCAATCCGGTGAGGGGAATCTGCGGGCATGGTATTGCGATTTTCCAAGATTTGAACCTGTGATGACGGACAAATTTACAGGATCTGTTAAATTGGGCGGAGCTGTAAATTTTAAGGATATTAATTTCAATCCTCACGGACATGGAACACATAGCGAATGCCTCGGGCATATTTCTGTAGAGGATTACTATGTAAATGAGTGTATTCCCTTTGTGAATTTACCTGCCTTGCTCTATTCTTTTCATCCACATCAGACCATCATGGATGATTTTATCATCATGCCTGAGCAAATTGAAAGGATGAAGTTTTATCTGGAGGGAATAAAGGTACTGATTATCAGAACTTTTCCAAATTATCTTGATAAACAGACCAGAAATTACAGCAATACCAATCCGCCTTATATTCATCCCGACGCTATGACTATGCTCGTAAAACTTGGCATTGAACACCTGATGATTGATACACCATCGGTTGATAGGGAAGAGGATGGCGGAAAATTGCTGAGCCACCATATTTTTTGGAATTATCCCGAAAATCCAAGAATAAACTGCAGTATAACGGAGTTGATTTATGTGCCTGCACAAATTTTGGACGGACTGTATTTTCTGCAGCTCTTTATTGCGAATTTCAAAAATGATGCTGCGCCCTGCAGGCCCATTTTGTATGAAATGACCGAATTATGAGGTTTTTTCTAACGCTTTATTTGCTCTTTTGTGCGCTCTATTTCAATGCTCAAAATTATAAATATGAGCATTAAAAGACTGTTTCATTTAAAAAATTTCCCGAAATAGCACTTGAGGCGGTAAAGCATATTTGTGGTCAATATAAAAAGGGTAAATGGTTGAGAATTGAGGGCGGAGTTGACTATCATGCCGAAAATATTTTGAGCGGTTTCGTCAACAGATTTTATCTTTTTCAGGGACTCTTCCTGGCTTTTTGATAACTTTGAGCTCTAATTTCAAGCATATGCGTATAGATATCATTTCGGCTGTTCCAAAATTGATGGAAAGTCCTATCTCTCATTCCATTTTAAAAAGAGCTCAACAGCGAGGCCTCATTGAGGTGCAGCTGCACGATTTGAGGGATTTTACCGATTCGAAGCACAAACAGATCGATGATTATCAGTTTGGCGGAGGTGCAGGTATGGTAATGATGATTGAACCGATTGACAAATGTATCAGCTGGCTAAAATCGCAAAGAGATTACGACCATGTCATCTACATGACACCAGATGGAAAAACATTGAATCAAAGCATCTGCAATCAACTTTCTCTTGGCGGAAATCTGATTATTCTATGCGGACATTATAAAGGAGTAGATGATCGTGTGAGGCAGCATTTTATAAGCATGGAACTTTCAGTAGGTGACTATGTCCTTTCGGGTGGAGAATTGCCGGCTTGTATTGTGGTAGATGCAATTGGAAGACTGATTCCGGGTGTCCTGAATGATGAATCTTCTGCACTCTTGGATTCTTTTCAGGATGATATGCTTTCAGCACCAGTATATACCAGACCGGCGGAGTATAAAGGTTGGAAGGTTCCTGATATATTATTATCTGGAAATGAAAGACTTATAAATAAATGGCGGGATGAACAAGCCTTTAAAAGAACCGAAGAAAGGCGCCCCGACTTATTGGGTAAATAGCTGAATAGGATTATTTTATAAATAGAATTTCTTTGATTAATCCTTATACGATTTAGGATCTAATGCTTTTGTTGTCCAATTTTCAAGAAAATCTTTTATTTTTTGTACACTGTGACCTTCGCCCTCTTCGAGGTAGGCAGAGTTTTGAGTATGCAGATGATTCCTTTTTGCATCGAGTATCACAAAAACAGGAAAACCAAATCTTTGTGGAAAGCCCAGCTCTTTAAGAATATCACTGTTTTTATTTTCCTTACTATAGTTGAGATGGTAGATTACATAATTATCATTCATCAGTTTTTTTAATTCCTCGCTTTCATTCACTTTTTTATCAAAAGCAATACACCAGCCGCACCAGTTACCGCCAATCTGCAATAGGACATGTTTGCCCTCTTTTTTAGCCTTAGAAATGGCTTTTTCGATATCGCTTTTGGCATCAGCGTTGGGATCGTATAGTTTTTTGCTGTTTTTTGAATCGTTCTGCGCCGTTGCCAGTGAAAATGTAAGGCAACTTACAAGTATTGTTAAAAAGAAACTTTTCATGAAAATTGATTTTAGTTGTAATTAAATTTATAAACCCAAAGCCAAAAATCCGCCATCAACCGGCAGGCAAACTCCGGTGATATAGGAAGCTGCAGGCATTGCCAAAAAAGCAGCAGCTCGGGCTACTTCAGCCGGCTGTCCTATTTTTAATAAGGGTGTTCTTTCTAAAATGCGTTCTTTCTTTTCAGGATCTTTCAATACCTGTTCGGCCAGTTCAGTTGCTGTGTACCATGGCAGTACGGCATTTACCCTTACCTGATGAGGGCCCCATTCCACCGCCAAAAACCTCGTCATTTGCTCCATGGCCGCTTTGCTCATGGCATAGGCCGCAGTAGAGGTTCTTACGACCCTTTGCGAAGCAGTTGAGCTGATATTGACAATATTTCCGCGACTTTCTTTCAGATAGGGAAAACACAAACGGCTCATTTCCCATGCAGCATTCAGGTTTACTGACATGATTTTGTCAAAATCCTCTGACTGATATTCTAATGTCGGCTTTCGGATATTAATTCCAGCGTTATTTACGAGAATATCCAATTTGCCCCAGCTGTATTCAACTTCGCGTAGTAGCTCCATTCTGCCCTCAGAACTTGATATGTCAACAGTCGTGCCCTTGATTTTAAAACCCAAATCGCTGAATTCCAAGACCATTTTGCTTATATCTGTGGCAGTTCTCGCACTGATCCAAACCTCTGCGCCCAACTGCATGAATTCAATGGCAATTGCACGGCCAATTCCTTTGGTTGCGCCGGTTATGAGAACTTTTTTATTTGTTAAGGACCACATTTATTTAATTTGAAAATTGGTTAATTTGAAAATTTGAAGATTATATAGAATAATCTTAAGATTCAATTTCAAGACATCCGATTTCTGCCAATGAAATATCAGTCAGAAAATCTTTAATTATATTTACTTTTTCTAAAAATAGGTTAGACAAATCAGATGTTTTTCTATTTCCGGTTTTTAATATAATGACTTTTGGTGGTATACCTAATAGATTGCTTAATTCAAAGAAATCTATATCAAAAGAGACAATAGAGTATTGGTTTTTTTTTGCAAAGTCCCAAATTTGTCGGTCTGTTTTGTTTTCTAAGTTAAGTTCTCTAACCTGTTTAGCTTCAGGAAAAAACTCTGATATCTTTTTAATAATGCGATAAGATATATTTTGATCAAAAAGCAATTTCATAAGGCTAATCGTATTCTATTTTCTCGATTAGCAGCATATGATAGGCATGCATAAATGTCTTGTTCATTTAATTCAGGAAAATCTTCAATAATATCTTTATTGCTCATACCTGAAGCCAACCAGCTTAAAACATCAAAAACGCTGATTCTGGTATTCCGAATGCAAGGCTTTCCGAATCTGACTTTTGAGTTTATTTTGATGATTTTTTTATAGTCAACCATAATATGAATTTTATGAAAGAACAATGTATTTATGATTATAATTCAAATTATCTGCTACTTCACCACAGTAACCTTCATCATATTGGTTTTTTTGCGCTCATGCAAAGGCATTGAACCTGTATTGATGACGATATCACCCGATTCGAGCAGATGCGCGTCTTTCAGAATGTTAATAACATCATGGATGGTATCATCGGTTGTGGTGAATTTATCGTAATAAAATCCCCTAATGCCCCATACCATGTTGAGGGATTTAAGCAAATTGGTGTCGGATGAAAATATAATGATATCGGCCTTTGGGCGATAGCTCGATACCATAAAACCAGTGTATCCTGATTTGGTAACACCTATAATCATTTTGGCATCGACCTGTTGTGCCAGGTTACAAGAGAGGTAGCAAACCGCATCCGAAATGTATGATTCAGATTCCTTACTTGGAAGTAAGCCACGATTGTAAACAGTATCGGTTTTTTCAGCTTCATGAATAATTCGGCGCATGGCTTCTACCACTTTTACGGGATGATCTCCGGCAGCAGTTTCGGCACTGAGCATAACAGTATCGGCACCGTCAATTACAGCATTTGCAACATCGATAATTTCTGCGCGGGTAGGAGATGGATTTTTAATCATACTGTCCATCATCTGCGTGGCGACGATTACAGGTTTAGCTTTTTCAAGACATTTTTTAATAATCATTTTTTGCAGCATCGGCAATCGCTCCATAGGCGTTTCCACGCCAAGGTCACCACGGGCAATCATGACGGCATCTGTGGCATCTATGATACTGTCGATGTTTTTAATGGCTTCGGGTTTTTCGATTTTGGCCACTATTCTTGCCTGATGTTTTCTGTCCTGAAGGCGCTGTCGAAGGTCATGTATATCCTTGGCTGTACGCACAAAGGATAGTGCTATCCAGTTGAAAGGCAGACTCATTATAAATTCCAGATCCACAAGGTCTTTTTCGGTTAGGGATGGTAGCGAAACATTGGTATCGGGAAGGTTTACACCTTTTCTGGATGACAAAACATCGCCATAAAGCACTTCGAGAATTACTTTGTCAATGCCATTTGTTTCTTTTACAAGGAGTTCTACTTTGCCATCGTCCACCAATACCTTTTCACCAACCTGAACATCTTTGGCAAAACTTGGATAACTCATATAAATCTTCTCGGCATTGCCTATACATTTTTCATTGGTAAAGACCAAGAGGTCACCTTTTTTTAGGGACATTTTGCCGCCTTCTATTTCACCTACTCTAAGCTTAGGCCCCTGTAAATCTGCTAAAACAGATACATTGGTCCCGTATTTTTTATTGACATACTGAATGAAATCAAAAACCTTCAGATGGTCTTCGTGGGTTCCGTGTGAAAAATTTAAACGAAAAGCATCTACTCCGGCTTTTACAAGACCGAGAATCGTATCGTAATTATTTGAGGCCGGGCCAATCGTTGCCAGGATTTTTGTTTTTTGAAAATTACTAAGTTCCATTGTATTCTTTAAGGTTTGCGGATTATTGTACAAAGCTAATGAAAATAAGACAAGAAAAGTTTAAATAAATGTTAACTGTTAATCCAATCTATTCCTTTAACCAGAAATTTTTGTGTTTCAGCTTCTTTGCTGCCTTCTGCCGCTTGATAATCGTATTCCCAAGCAGCTGTAGGTGGCATACTCATCAGGATAGACTCTGTTCTGCCATCAGTCTGTAATCCGAATTTTGTACCTCTGTCCCAAACAAGATTAAACTCAACATAACGGCTGCGCCTTAGTTCCTGCCAATATTTTTCGCTTTCGCCATATGGAAGATCTTTAGTATTGGAAACCTGATATAAATAAGCAGGTACAAAACTGTCACCCACCGCAATGATGAAATCCAACAGCTGTGCTTTACTCAATGAAGAACTGTCAGAACTATTGAGATGATCGAAGAAAATACCACCAATTCCGCGCATTTCATTGCGGTGTTTGATGAAAAAGTAATCATCGCACCAATTTTTGAAACGCTTGTGGAAATCGGGATTAAATTTGTCGCAGACCGCTTTCATGCGTTGGTGAAAATCTTTGGCCAATTCTGGAATGACATAGTGGGGCGTTAAATCAATGCCGCCACCAAACCACCATTTTCCATTGCTCATTTCGAAGTAGCGCACGTTCATATGTGTGATTGGTACCATTGGGCTATGTGGATGAAGCACGATAGATACTCCTGTGGCATAAAAGCTAAGATTTTCAGGAGCGTTCTCGGGCTCAATACCTAAGGAGGTACGGATAAGTTCAGCTGGCATAGGCCCCTCAACGGCAGAAAAATTTACGCCACCTTTGGCTAAAATATTTCCGTTTTGGATGACCCTTGTTCTTCCTCCGCCACCTTCTTTTCTGGTCCAAAGTTCTTCAGTGAATCGTGCTTTGTCATCCATTTGTTCCAACCCGTCGCATATCCGGTCCTGGAGTAATTTGAGCGATTCCCTAATTTGTTCTTTCATGTTAAGTTTTATAAAAATTGTAATATATTTTGCAATATTAAGACAAAAGATTTAACTTTAAAAAATATTTTTGCAACAATATGTTTTAAATGTTTAAAATTATTTGTTTTTTCATTCTAAAGCACATAGCTTTGCATTTATAATCAGTTTTAAAATTTTCACACTCAAATATACCTACAGAGTATGCGCACTAAAAACATACAGCAGTTCCGCACAGTTTGGAGAAATCAGGAAGGATATAATATGTCCGATTGGGACGAAAACTTTATTGGTAGTGTACACAATGCTAAGATGTTCGGTTTTTACAGAATGGTTAATGGTATTGTTGATAATATTAAAGCCGATTTGACGCCAAAACTCCAGAATGCACAGGACGAACAGGCAATATATGAGTTTTTACAAAATGCTGCAGACAGTCAGTCGACCGAATGTGTGGTAATATATGATGAGCAGTATTTTATGGTGCTTAACAATGGTAAAACTTTTACCGAAAAAGACTTAAAAGCTCTTTTAAACTCATTTCAAGGAACCAAATCAGATAAATCAAAGGCCGAAAATTGCGGCAAAATCGGTCGTTATGGTATAGGTTTTAAATTGGCTTACAGGCTAATGGGCAAATCGGATGGTGCTGACGAATTACTCAATAATTTAGCGGGACCTTTACTGTTCAGCTGGCACAATAAAAAACAATTCGATGAATTGGTCAATTACAAAGGCAATGGAAAATTTAATGAGGATAACAAAATAGAGGGTTCTGATGCTTCCTGGCTTCTAAAAATTATATTGGCCTGTTTTCCAGTAGGCTTGGGCGAAACGGTCAAAGATCTTGACTACAATGAAAAAGTGCTTTTTGAAAACGATGAGCTGGATGAACTAATCGGTTTTTTAAACAAAAATAAAGAACAGATTTCAAAGCTTTCAATGTCACAGGGTTCGCTTTTCTTCTTGAAATTCGGCCCTAAAAAACATGAAAAACTAAAAGAATCTTTACTGAATATTCAGTCAGGTATTGGTTATTCTATGAATACGCTCAAGACCCTTGAAAAGGTTGTTTTACAGGATACCATTGTTGAAAAATTTGCCATCGATACCGAAAAGTTTCATATCGAGCCAGGTACGGAAGATTTTATGCGCATTGATCCGGAATTTCCTTTCTGTCCCATCGATATAACATTGGGAATCCCCAAAGAACTTGAGCACATGAAAACACTTAAAAGGTCGCCAAGTATCTATCAGTTTTTTCCTATGCGGAATGAACGGCACAGTATGGCCTATTTTATTCATTCCACTTCCTTTTCAAAAATTACCGACCGTACACGTTTAGATGATCAGGGTGAAGCAAATATTGAATCATTTAAATATATTACAAAGGCCATAAAGAAACAATTGGCTAAATATCGACAGGATAATTTTGCACAATACTGCATACTTTACCGTGCTTTATTGTTTTCCGATAAATCCGATGAATATGATGCCGATTTAATCAATAATCATTTATACAATCCTTTGCTGGAAGCTGTCAGATCGGGCATTCCAACCCACAAGAAGAATTTTTACCTAAAAGATCTGGTTGTTGTAAAAGATACAGCTTTAAATATCGATCCAATGAGTCTGGGTATCGGTAAGGAATGGTTTTACTGGCATAATGTCGAATCTGACAAAGAGCTGATGAACGAAGCAGTCAATAATGCTAAGTTAGGACTAAGAAGGTGGGGTCTTAAAGACCTTATTATAGAAGGTTCAGCACAGTTGCTAGATAATTGGGTAGAAAACTTGAGCAAATCAGAGTATGAACTTTTTGTATCTGAACTCAAACATCTTGAATTCGATATTGCTTTCCTCGACAAGTTTCAATATCTGAAGTGT
Source organism: Saprospira grandis DSM 2844 (assembly GCA_945888475.1). Taxonomy (GTDB): domain Bacteria; phylum Bacteroidota; class Bacteroidia; order Chitinophagales; family Saprospiraceae; genus Saprospira; species Saprospira grandis_C. Next base: position 23,350 of record CAMDAB010000030.1, read on the forward strand.
TTCCGTTTTTCCGATAACAAGGGAAAGGTGCAGTGTTTTTCAATTAAAGACTTGCAGGCTCAAGACAATGTATTCCTTATGAGTGTTCGTACTATGCCCATAAAAGAGGAAATTAAAGCATTGGGTTTTGGTGTTTTGGAATTCAATATTCAGGATTATGCCGAAATTTTGAAACATCTGGAAAAACAGCTTGATTACCTTAGCAGCGACAGATCGCTTTACAATAAAATAACAGAAAGAACAGTACATGCCAATCTTAGTGCCAAGCAAAAACACATACTTTTTGAATTTTTGGCCGGTCTGAATGGCATTAGAGGTGAGGAGTTGAGAAAGTTGCCGCTTTTCTCCAATGGTTATGGCAATGTCATGCCACTTCAAAGTTTAATTGCGCCTTCGGCTTCTGTTGAACCCTGGCTTGAAGATTTTAAAATACATCAAAATGAGGATGCTGAATTTTTGAAAAAGTTTTACAATCAGAGCGACAGTTGGGAAATTTATGAATTTATCATTGCACCCTATTGGAATGATCTTGTGTTGCACAGCACTTTGAAAGATGATGATTCGGTCAGAAATTTTTATGAAAAGGTACAGCAATTTTATCGTCTGAAACCTGCAATGTCTAAACCTACGGATGCGAAATTGACCTATGTTGATTCTAAAACAGGATTTTTAGACAGTAAATCAGTGTTTTACAACAAGGCGTTATCTGAAGTCAAAGATTATAATGCCCTTAAAATTGTTTTTCAAAAAACAATTTCACTGCAGCTACCGCATCAGCTTTCGCTTGAATTTTTATCGTCAGATCCCTGCAGAATGCTCTCTACTACAGTTTCAAAAGAATGGAAACAGATTTTATCAGATTTTTTAAATGCCTGTAAGGAACAAAGCCTTAATTCTTCTGAAAAAAATTCAGTTTTTACCCTCTTGAAATCGCTGCTCACGCCTGCTGAAATAGCGAAAGTTGAGATTTTTGAGAATAATAAAGGAGAAAAGCTTTCAACTGCATATTTAATTTCTGCAACGCTGGAACTTGAATCTTGGCTAAAACCTTATCAGATAAAAAAATCGGATGAAAATGAAGTACTGAATGGACTTTTAGCAACGGAATCTGATATTTTTAACAATATAATATTTGATAATTGGGATAAAATTGTTAGCTCGGAAGATGTACTTAGAAATGTTCAAGGCTTTTATCAATCCGTAGAGAAATATGCAGCACTTTCTAAAAATCCTAAACAGATCAATGCCCTGAAATATATTTATATTGATAAAGAAACAGGGTTTGTTTCTGCTACTCAGGTTTGTTATCAGCCACAGATGACTGATTTTGAAAATTCTAAAGATTTGCGAAAGGCTGTAAAATCATTGACCGATTTACACTGTCCGGCACCTGAAATCTTAGCTTATTTATCTGTTAAGCCTTACAAGACCAAAGAAACTGGTATTTCAAAATTCATTAAAAATCATATACTGCTGCCTAAGGAAGAAGTCATATCCTTAATCCATTTTATGGAACTCATCAGAGAGGATTTCTTCAAGGTTTTAACCGTTACTGATTCAGATAATTCAAGAGAGTTTTTGTTGGAAAAAAGAACAAAAGCTACCCCTTATTATCTTGAAAAAGGTCAGATGAAACTAGCTGAAAAGATAGAAGAAGCTTTTGGAGCAAATTTTAAACTGCTGCCACAAAAACTTTATCAGTCAACCCTCAGAAATGAAGGCTTACTTACAGGACCTGCACTTTTTAATCTATTGTCAAAGTCAAAAGAAGTATCCCCTGAGTTGCTTTCTGCTATGATTGTTGAAAGCGAAAATGCGGAAATGCAGGAATTGGTCTTCGGGAAAATTGACAAAATAATTCTTAGAGAAGATAAAATTTATGATAAGGAAAGTTTTGAACATCAGGCACTTCAAATTTTTAGAAACAAAGACGCCGATTTTTCAAAAGTCAGAGAAAAAGTTTGGATTGAAAAAGCCGATGCAACACAAATTAAACTCAGTGAGATAGGTTTTGACCCTGAAATTTGTATCAATATTGAAAGAGAAGGAAAATACAGTTTGAAACTGGCTGATATCCTTCCGGAATTTATTGAATACCATAAACTTCTGGATAAAGTATTAATCAATCTTGTTGATTATGAAGCGCCATCAACACTACGTAAAAGATGTTTCGAATTGTCGGAGATGCCGTTAAAACTTGTGCTTTTAGAGCTTAAAAAATATGGTCAAGAATTGTCAAATGCAGCACAGCTTGCTTTTGTATTAATGGCTGCAAAAGTGGAAGATAATTCAAGGCTCACGAAGGAGTTTTTAGTCTACAATGTGTTGAATGAATGGGTATCGCTTGCAAAGTTTGAATACTTCCATATTAAAAATGTGAGCTTTGTTGAACAGGAGGCCATTTTGAATACTGACAGTTACAAAGGTCTTTTAGAAATTTTGAAAATTTCTGATGGGAAAAAGATGTATTTTGAATTTGCAAATCAACGGATAATAGCGGAGCCATTTATTGAAAAAGGAATTTTTTACTGCATACCTCTGCGCTCATTTGCAGTAGGAGAGGATAGTGATAAAAAACAACTTGAGTTACTTGATATCTGTTATAGAAAATGGTCATCAGAGGATAATCTGCCCGCAAATCTGCAAATTCCGGGCGGATCAACTGATTGGACTGAACTGTTCGACTTTTCTCATTATGTTTTTCCCGACAACTATGCCTTGGTAAAAGAACAGTTACCAAATTATATCAAAAACTGGATAGGTAATGAAGCAGCATCAATTAGTTTTGATGACCGAAATGATATCAATGTTGTAGAGGAGAATGAAGAGAATTTAAGTCAGGAAGTCTTGGGACGCGACAAACTCAGTTTTATGACAGCACTTGGACTGAATGCCCACAGGTCACAGGTTGTAAGATTGAGGCGTTATTTTCATAGTAAATTGGGTAGGGTTGCCAGTCAGAAGCAATTTAATGATATTCAAAATTCGGGAAAACAATTGCTGCTCAACAGTATTTTATGGATGCAATCAGAAGGCAGTAAATTTAGTTCAGAAGATGACAGAATACATTGGTTGAGAAAACTATACAATAACCTCGAAAATATCGGAAATAGCACACCAATACCTTATATTAGTAATGTTAAAGGCGAACCTGAAGTATTTGAGTATCGACTCGAATTAAATCCTGAAAAAGAACTTTACTATTTCGACAGTAAACAACAGCAGGTTTTGCTGGAGAAATACGAAGTAAATATTGCCCATATTTATAATGTGATGAAGCAAGCAGGTAAAAGAATTACAAATCTGCAGCTCAAAAATCTGGAATTGCCTTTGTCTCTTATCGAAGAGCAGCTCGACATTGAGCACTTAAAAGCAGAGTCGAAGGAATGGGCTGCGCCGCATTATCTTAAATGGCGCGATGAAGTGCCTTACCGTATTAATATTTACGACAGTAAAATTCCATATACCTTAAAATTTATGGATCAGATAATAAAGATTCTAAGATTAGGGAATGCTGTCGTTTTTGAGAAAAATGCATACGTAAATAGTCACAGTACAAATATAGAAGAGGCACTTTTTGATGTTTCGAGCAGAAATGCGCTATCCGAATTGATGTTGTTACAATTGTTGAGGTATAAAAATGAAACCGAAGCCCCAACAGTAAAACATCCGGTTATTGAGAAAGTATTCGAAAAGGTTGTTCTACCTGAGTTGATTTCCGACGATGAAGAGATTCTTGAAAATCCAAAGCTCGAAAAATTGCTCGAATTGAAAGACAAAAATGCAAAGGGGCTTCTTAAAATGACTTTTGACCTGAATGATTTAAGCGAAGAAATGACAACTCAACTGATGAACTTGTCAAAATCGACCAGAATAGTAGTGGAAAAGGAAATTAAAAAAAGTTAAATGGATTTTTCCTCAAAAGCTAAAGCCCAGATCTATCGCCAAAGTTGGTACAGAAATGTTATTGTTGGCTGCATCTTGAATCAATACAAAGGTGCAGCCGTAAACTCTGAAAAAGAATTTTTCTGATTTTGGTTGCAACCTGTATCCAATGATTGGTAAAGATGCATAATATCGGTAGTATTTGTTATATTGACCTAATCCTACAGCTCCGCCCAAGCCTAGTTCAAGATAATGCTTTGTACCACCAAAATTAAAATTTCCTGTGAGATGAGCATTTACATTCGTTTGACTTAACCAGGAACCAAGCCCAATCTTTGAACTTAAAAAGAAATTTGGAGTTTCGAACAAGACTCTGTCATAGTTTACCGAAAGTATACCACCTGTACCTCCCAAGCCAAAAGAAACAGCATTTTTTGCTCTTCTGTAATCTGTAAAGTTTTTTGGCTGAAACTTATTGTTATTGTAGTCGAATTTTATTTCTTTAATATCATCCAGTGAAATGGATATAATCTGTTCCTTAGGCGATGATATTTCTTGAAATTTTACTGCATTACTGTCAATTGATAATATTTTGCCTGCAACAATTTTGTCATCTTTTTTATAAATCAAATCTTGAGCGATGATATTCTCTAAACAAAATATGCAAAGTACAATCAAAAATAATCTATTCATGGTGTTGAATTTCGGATTTCAGTTTTTGAATATGTGTATCAAGTTCACAAACAAAAAAACCACCCTCATTTGATGAGGATGGTCTTAGTAGGTCTGTCGTGGTCTCAAATATTGTATTTTTACATACAAGGATACAAAACAAAATTATGATAATTTTTTATTGCTAGTTAGTAAAACTTTAAAAAGTTTTTAAAAACCTTTAATTTTTTCATAATTCTATCTGATTTCTTTAAATTTTTATTTAAATTATAAAATTTAAACATGGCGAAAGCTCAAAAATTATGGTTTTGCAACAGTTGTGGTGTAGAATCGCCAAAATGGGAGGGGAGGTGTTCTTCTTGTGGAGAATGGAATACAATTCAGGAAGAATTAGTTGTTAAGCCTACTGCAAAAGAAACGCTTAAAAAGGTTTGGAATCAAAGCAAATCTAAAAGAAATGAACATCCAAAGCCAATACATATCGACCAGGTAGGTGCCGATAATACTATTCGTCAAAGCAGTAATGATTTAGAACTCGACCGAGTTTTGGGTGGCGGCATTGTAAAGGGTTCCATTATACTTATTGGAGGCGAGCCTGGCATCGGTAAATCAACACTGATGCTTCAGCTTGCACTGGCTTTTAAAGGAAAAGTTCTTTACGCATCTGGCGAAGAAAGTGAAGAGCAAATAAAAATGCGTGCAGAGCGATTGGGTAAAAAACAATCCGACTGTTATCTGATTGCTGAAACCAACTTGAACAATATTCTTTTGCAGGCCAGTCAGTTAGATCCTGATTTGCTTATTGTCGATTCAATTCAGACACTCAATTCACAATTTATAGAATCTCCTCCCGGTTCTGTTTCTCAGGTGCGTGAGTGTGCATCTGAGTTGCAGCGCTTTGCAAAAGAAATGAATGTTCCGGTTTTTGTAATTGGGCATATCACCAAGGATGGAAGTATAGCCGGACCAAAACTTTTGGAACATATTGTTGATGTTGTCTTACAATTCGAAGGCGATACAAATTATATGCATCGCATTCTCAGGACCATTAAAAATCGTTTCGGCTCTACTGCTGAATTGGGTATTTATGAAATGCAGAGCAAAGGTCTGCGCGAAGTTAATAACCCATCCGAATTGTTGATTTCACAGAAAGAAGTTGAATTGAGTGGATCGGCCATTGCTGCTACTATTGAAGGCGCTAGACCCATGCTTATTGAAACACAGGCTTTGGTAAGCTCAGCAGTGTACAGCTCTCCTCAACGTTCTGCTACAGGTTTTGATTTAAGACGTTTGAGCATGTTATTGGCAGTTTTGGAAAAGCGTTGCGGTTTTCAATTTGGCAGCAATGATGTTTTTTTAAATATAGCAGGTGGCATTAAGGTAAGCGACCCTGCCATCGATTTATCGGTTATATCTGCGCTGATTTCATCCCTTGAGGATACAGCTTTGCCCAATAACATTTGTTTTGCTGGCGAAATTGGACTTTCTGGCGAAATCAGATCGGTGCAAAGGGTAGAGCAGCGGATTCAAGAGGCAAATCGTTTGGGTTTTAAACAGATTTTTGTGTCTAAATTTAATTTAAAAGGACTTGCCACCACTAAATTTGAAATTGATGTAATTGGAATTTCTAAAGTTGATGAATTGTACAGTCATCTGTTTTCTTAAGGATTATTTATGAAGGAAGAAAGAAAAAATAAAATTGAGCAGACCGCTTTGAGGCGTCAGGGTAATTTAACTGTGATTCTTGAAAATATTGATGATCCACACAATGTTGGTGCTGTTTTGCGTAGTTGCGATGCGGTAGGTATACATGAGATTTACCTTTTGTTTACTGAGAACAGTTTAGGGCAGGAGGAGTTTACAATAGGTAAAAGAACATCGGCTGGTGCCAGAAAATGGGTGGATGTGCATATCTTTATGGATGCGGAAATCTGTTTTAGAGAAGTCAGGTCAAAATATAAAAAAGTATTGAGTACGCATCTCTCTGAGGATTCGGTTTCACTACATCAGCTTGATTTAACAGATTCGCTCGCACTCTTGTTTGGAAATGAGAAAAAAGGTCTTAGTGATTTAGCGCTTTCTCATTCCGATGGAAATTTTCTGATTCCTATGCTAGGCATGTCACAAAGTCTTAATTTATCTGTAGCTTGTGCCGTAACGCTTTTTGAGGCACAAAGGCAGCGTTTGGAAAAAGGAATGTATTCCGAAAATAATTGTTGGCCTTTGGAAAACAGACAAGAATTACTTGATGATTACTTGAATCGAAAACACAAGGAATATGGCGATGGTCGCAATCATACCTACAAATTAGAATACTGAACATAACAGCATTTTACTTTGTTATAAAATAAAAAAAAATATGTACGGTTGGATTTTTTCGCAGTATAGTGCAGAGGATGCCTCAAATTTTGACAGAATTTTCAAGATTTTTAAAGAACTATTGCTTTACAGTTCCGGTGATGTTCAGGAGGCATTGTCCTGGTTGACTGAGTTGGACCGTCAATACAAAATTACGGATAAGAATTATGGAATTGCCGATTTTGTAGAGGATCTCAAACAAAAGGGCTACCTCCGTGAAAATAAAGATCAGGATTCAGGAACCCTAAGACCAAGTTCAAAAATGGAATTGAGTCTTCGGAAATCAGCATTGAACGATATTTTCGGTCAGGTAAAAAAGTCGAAAACAGGTAATCATAGCACTAGTAAAAGTGGTTTGGGAGATGAGAAAACTGCTGAAAGCAGACCTTTTGAATTTGGTGACAGTAATGACAGTATCTCATTTTCAGAAACTTTGAACAATGCATATATCAATCATGGTATTGAAAATTTTAGCCTGACTCAGGATGATCTGATGGTGCACGATTCTTTTCATCAGAGCAATTCCAGTACCGTGCTTATGATTGACATTTCGCATTCCATGATTTTGTATGGTGAAGACCGAATTACCCCGGCAAAGAAAGTTGCCATGGCTTTGGCCGAACTGATCGAAACACGTTATCCAAAAGACACGCTCGATATTATTGTTTTTGGTGATGATGCCAGACAAATCGAAATCAAGGATTTACCATACCTCGAGGTTGGACCCTACCATACCAATACTGTTGCAGGACTTGAACTGGCTATGGAAATTTTGCGAAAGCGTAAAAATGTGAATAAGCAAATTTTCATGATCACCGATGGTAAACCAACCTGCATCAAAAAAGGTAAAAATTACTACAAAAACTCTTGGGGTTTAGATCGTCAAATTATCAGTCGAACTATCACACTGGCCCAAAGATGCCGAAAATTGAATATACCTATAACTACCTTCATGATTGCGCGCGATCAGTATTTGGTTCAATTTGTTGAAGCTTTTACCAAAGCTAATAATGGACGAGCTTTTTACAGTTCCTTACAAGGACTTGGACACTTGGTATTCGAAGATTTTAAATCCGGTAAAAAATTGAAATAATGGCAATTTTTGAAAAAGAGGAACTACTTGAATTGAATTCAAGATATCGGGCTACGTTGATTAATTCTTTGGCAGGATTTAAAACTGCTGTACTTATTGGATCTAAAAATAGCGTAGGGGAGTCTAATCTGGCAATTTTTAATTCACTCATACATATTGGTGCAAACCCACCTATTTATGCCTTTATCTGCAGGCCCGATACTGTAAAACGTGACACACTTTCCAATATTCTCGAAACAGGCTATTATAGTTTTAATTATGTAAAAACATCCGATTTTACTAAAGCGCACCAAACTTCTGCCAAATATGAATGCTCAGAATTCGAGGCAGTTGGTTTTGGTAAAACTTATCTCGACAATTTTTTAGCGCCTTTTATCACTGAGGCCCCGGTTAAAATAGCCATGAAATTCATTGAAAAAATTGATATTGCCATCAATGGAACGATTATGGTTTTAGGTTCTGTTGAAAAAATACTGTTCGATGACAATCTGCTGTCTGATGATGGCTTTGTTGCACTCGAGCAAGCTGATATACTTGCTTGTACAGGACTAGACGCTTATTACAGTACAGAATTTTTGGGTCGACTTTCTTATGCTAAAACGGATTGTGAACCTAAAAGAATTGATTAGCAAAGCATCCCTAATTTATGAAAATACTCCTTGTCGCTGCCACTCAATTTGAGATTTTACCTCTGCTGCAAAGTTTTGGGGAAAAGTTTAAGTTGAAGGATAACAATATTTATTTCAATAAAGAACATGAAATAAAAATACTGATAACTGGTGTAGGTCTTACCCATACCGCCTTTGCCATGGGATGGACTTTGTCCACCTATCGACCCAACTTCTGTATCAATGCAGGGCTTGCTGGTGCTTTCGATAAAAATTTAAAACTAGGCCAGGTGGTGAATGTGGTTGCCCAATGTTTCGGCGATTTAGGGGTCGAAGAAAAAGACGGCTCATTCACCGATATGTTTGAATTGGGCCTCCTAAAGCAGAATGAAATGCCATTTGTTAACGGCCGACTTTACAATGCTGAGATAAGTGGCTTTGATTTTTTACCCTCAGTGCGCTCCATATCCGTAAATAAAGTGCATGGCTATCTTGAAAGTATCGATAAAATTGTGGCAAAATATCAGCCCGAT
>CAMDAB010000031.1 GCA_945888475.1 Saprospira grandis DSM 2844
AAATACCATCTTAAGTTTTGATGAAAAGCATATTTTTAATTTTACCAATAATCAAAGCGCTAACGGTATTGTCCAAAACCATTATACTTCACAAAATGAATTGATAGACAGAATCACCCAACAATACAAAGACGAAATCGCTCGCCTGAATGAAATCATCAAAACGCTTATAGAAAAGAAGTAATTGACAAAAAGTAGGCTAAAAAAGCTTGTAATTATTACTGATATTAGCTTTCAGTCCAATTTAAATAAGATCAAAAAAGCCCGATTTGTGTTGGACAAAGTCCAAATCTGTGTTTCTGTTTTAAAGAGGTCACCACGCTGTGGCTCATATCCTGTTCCTGCCTTCGGCTAAGAACAGGCCGCTCCGATGGAGCTAAAATCGGTCCTGAGTTGAAACCCAGGTATCCGTTAGTATTTAAAATCTGAGCTTACCCCGAAAGCTTTCGGGGGCATCAGATTTATTGCGAAAGAAGGTTTTAACAAATCAAAAAAAGGGGCTGTCTAAAAGATAGCCCCTTTCATAACAAATATCGCTCAAAAATTAATTTATCGTCAAAGCTTCTGGCTTGCTCCAAACCCTATGCTCTTGCGTGTAGTACAAAAAGGCTGTTGATGCAGGTGCTTCGTACTCGCCGGGGATATCGGCTTTCAGATCCAGATTGATTTCTTTCGTTTCGCCAGGGCTGAGCGATTCATAATGAAGCACTACATAACCATCGAAGATTTCATAAAAATCGAAGGCTTTTTTCTCCTGCAGTTCTTTCAATTGCCAGATTTGAACCGATAGTCCGGCAGGTATGCCAATCATAGTCATCACTATTGGCTGATGTCTTTTCGAAACACTTTTCAGTTGAGTATTCATACGCACAGTTTCGCCCATTTTGACCTTGTTTTTTGGCAGACTGGTAACGAGTTGTAATTCGCACTTTGCTGAATTGTCAGGCATGCGGGTAGTATAAGTGAGCTCCATTTCATAAGGCATGGCAGTTTTTGTGCCCTCGTAAGCAATTTCAATACGCTGTTCTCCTTCGCTTAGGAATTGTGTCAAATCGGGAATTTCCATGTCTTTGTCACCAGCTTTATAGCTTAATGAAATTACTTTTTTACCGTTCACAGTTAAAGCAAAGGTACCTCCTTCGGATGGTCTTTTGCTCAGTTTGGTGAAGCCGATGATAGCCTTCAGCGCCAGAACAGTACCCTGAGTGGAGCCATAACCATAATAGTCTTTGCTGCCCTGAATACTACCAACAGCAGTAGTCAACTGTTTGTTGTAGCCACTTGTCTTCATCATCGCCAGTGCAGCAAGTCCAGTCGTTTCAACTTTCAGCGCATTGCCTGTAGAGTTTACAACAGAAGCTTTGAGCCCCATAAAACTGCCGTCAGGCTTCTGAGTTTTTACCAATTCGCGCATCAATTCATCGGCACGTTTGTCCTTGACATTGTATAGGGCGTTCACCACCAATCCAATCAGGTATGGATCCTCACTTTTTACAGCATCACTGTAAGATTTGTCCAATTCCTTCAGGATGTCTTTGCCCATTCCGGCTTCAGTCATTGCCCAAACGATGTAGGCATCGGTAATTTCGGATGTGGCCCAACTGTGCAGACAACTCGCATTTTTGTTCCAGGAACCTTTACCATCTCTGCGGCTCATCAGCCATTTTACGGTTCTGTCAATCATCGCCTGATCAACTCTGTAAACCGATTTCATATCGATAAACTGCATCAGACCATAGGCTGTGAGTGCTTCGTGTGCAGGGTCGCGTCCCCACCAATCAAAACCTCCTTCCTTCGATTCATAACCGGTAAGTCGGCCATAGCCTACTTCGAGGTATTCCTTGGCACTTTTTTCCAAAGTCGGATTGCTGCTGTTGGTTTCGCGAAGGTAATTCAATGCCAGTATATTAGGATAATTGCTACTAGAAGTCTGCTCGAAACAGCCACCCGGCATACGCAGCATACTCTCCATGCCACCCATCACCTGATCGATGCTGTTTGGATAAACTTTGACACTTGCTTTGAGTGATCCTGCGATTGGATCTTTGATGTTAAACTTCACGGCATCTTTGAGTTTGTCGCCACTATGCGTGATTCGAACAGGAAAACCCCTTGGCCTTGTTTTTATGGCAACTGACATTTCATCTTTCAGCCCTTTAGCCTCAAAACTGATGCTGAGATTGCCATTAGCAGGATTTCTGTCTACCAATCCTTCAATGAAAACTGTTTTTGCTTCACGCGCTGCCAATGAAATACTTGATGCCGGAACTGTGATAAATTTAATATTTTCGGGCAGGGAAACGGTCAGTCTACCGCTCACTGATTCATCCGTATTATTGGTAATGCTAAGTGGGATAAACACCTTGTCTTCGGTAAGCAGTTCCGTTGGAATTTTAGCAGTCAATTCAACAGGCAGCTGAATGAAATATTTATACTCACAACGGCCCAGGTTGCCATTGTTACCAAAACCTTCTACAGTAACCCTGAACTGTGTGATGTCATCGGAATTATAAAAACTGATTTTAGCTCTTCCGTTTTCACCGATGCTCAGACGTGGATTCCAGTAAATAGTAGACCTGAAATCGCTACGCTGCGAGGGTTGTTCTTTCGATTCGTATTTGGGTGCATAAAATTCACGTGCGATATAATAATTAGCAGCCGGAACTACTGGTTTTTGCAATACTGCACCTTTGTTTCTTAATGCTTTTTCGTCTTTTAGCATTGCTTTGTCTTCATCCATTTGTCCCAATTCAACCTGAGGTTTCAGATCTTCGAAAACTACTTTATCGGCAATTTCTACGACAACGGGTACCTCCGCAAATTTTTCTGCTTCTTTCTGACTTGGTACTTCCAGATTTTCAGTTTTTCTCTTTGTGGATTTTACAGCTGAATTTGGTACTCTTTGAATTTGACGCGATTCCAATCTGTCAGCTTTTCCGCTACTTTCGGTAATAACTACTGCATCCAAATACATTTCTTGTTCCTCTATTTCAATGTTTATTATATCTTTTTTATTGGCATTGAGGTCAACATAATTGTTATTGTAGCCAGCATAATAGACATAAAGATGTGTTGCATTCTCTGGAATTTCCAATTTATATTCACCCTTATCGTTGCTTGTAGCACCGTAATTGCTGTTGCCGTAAACAATTACCTGTGCAAAAGGAATAGGCGAACCATCCTTCTTACTCTTAATGACTCCGCTCACAGTTCTTTTTCCATAAAGTACAAAATTGAGCGGCTGCGGATAATCAGAAATTACTTGCGTTGAACTGATTTTCCCATCTTTTGATGCAGTAACATTGACCGCAGTATAAAGCGGTACACCTGAAATTGTATAGTTACCATCCTTGTCTGACACAACCGTGCTATTGCCCGCGATGATTTGTGCATATTGTATCGGATTGCCGTTTTTGTCGCTTACTTTACCACGAATCAAGGCTCTTTCGCCCTTTTCTGTAAAGTCAACAGTTTTTCCATTTTGAATATCTTTCCAAACAAAGCGGGTCCAGCCCTGTGTCATCAGCAGATTGTCCAAGGCAATTTTACGGTCGGTATTGGCTTTGAAACGCTTGGGGTCTGTTTCGTCATCGAAATAAAAATTAGGCTCTTCGATTTTTCCCTTTAGGTCCGATTCTAGTAATGTGTATGCCAAAATATTTCCCTGCTTGTCGTCGGCAAAGTTCAACAACTTATCATCAGCAACAGCTACCGAAAACTGACCTGATACCGGACGACCGTTTTCGTCAGTTACTTCAATGTCGAGTTCTACAAATTCGCGTGGCAGATACCTTTCCTTTTTGCCTTCTACCTTTACTTTCAGACTTTTGTGCGGATTGACGAATACCAAACGCTCGGCTCTTGGCTGTTCTTTGCTGTCGAAAACCGTGATTTGAGAAAGACCTATTGGAAAACTACTGCTTGGGATTGATATGGCATTAACACCGGCAGTAATTTCATAATTTCTGCTAAATAGCATATTTCCGTTGCTCTGTGCCACTACAAAAACTTCCTCGTCACGATTGCTGATAATGTCAAGCTGGATTTCCTGGCGGTTTTGTCCGCGAACGCTCATTGATATGGCATCTTTGTTTGCTTTGGGAAGTTTGAAACTGCCTTTGGCATTTGCAGGCTCAGTCAACATTACGCGATATTCTTTCCCATCGGCCGGACGGAATGAGAATTTGCCCATGCCTTTATGATAGGAACTGAAATTGCTTATTTTACTACCTTTTTCATCTACAATATATCCGCTTACATCGGCAGCTTTTCCAAATTCATCCAAGGCTTTGAATGCGACAGTACCATTTTGTCCAGCCACCAGTTCTCCACCTTCAGGGAAAAACTGCAGATCGACATTCCCTAATAAAAGCGGAACAGAACGAGAGATTGATTCGGTTTGTCCTTTGTAGCTGAACATAACATTGAGTAGTGCATCGTTGCTCGTAAGGGTGGCTGGCAAGTCGATACTGATGCGGGCGATTCCTTTTGCATCGGTTTTTCCGTTTGCCTTGATTGTTTCTTTGCCATCGAAACTAACCACATAATTAAAATCATGATTTTTGAGTGCCTGCTTGTCGAGTGACTCTAGACTAAGTTCGGCATTTGCTTTGGCGCCGGGACCGTAAGCATCGCGCTCAAATTCGAGTTTCATATTCAGATTAGGAAGCACCACCGCCTGCACCTGAATTTCGCGTTCGAAGAACTCGCTGGTATTGTTTTGCCATTTGGTATAGGCCTTTAATTTATAAGTTCCTCCTTTTGCATTTGCGGCAAGCTGAAAATCGCCTGCTGCCTGACCATTTTGAGCTATTAGGCGGATACTTTTCTCCACAGCACCGCGCGGATTGATAAGCTCCACATAAACTATATCGCTTTTTTGAGATGGCTTCAAACTACGTCCGTCGCGTACATAGGCACTCACCCAGATAGATTCACCAGGTTTGTACAGTGTTTTATCAAAATGCAGATAGACCTTATCGGGGCTGCTTTTTTCCTGATTCGTCTGAAATTTTTCATACAGAGCTTTCAAAAAAGGATGATCCGAAAGCAGCGGACCGTTCAATGTGATGGCAAGTGTAAGTCCTGCGCCAAGCACAAGGAATGCTATGGCAAAGATTTTAAAATTGATTTTTCCTGTTTTCATAAACTGATAGATTTGTAAGTGGAGGAGCGTTTACAATTTACTCCATATATATTTTTAAGCTGCGCATGCTATTTGTCAGAAAGGTAGATGCAGAACTTATTTTTTTTGGTGTGAGCGGATTGGAACTTTTTAAAATCAGAGGAAAAATACCTTGATTTTCAGCATAAAATTTCCTCAAAATACTAGTATTTTACCATATAAAAAACAAAGGGACTGTCTAACTTGAAATCCGCCTTCTGAAGGAAATAATCGGTATCGAAGATCTGTGTGTATACGTATTTCCACCGCCGAATCTGTGTTTTAAAAACCCATAATCAGATCTAAATTTAGGATACTTCGGTTTCCTTTTTTGCATTCAAACAAATGAAATGTTTCGCTTCTCTGAAGCTTGATATCTTATCGCACCTCTGGTGCTAGGGATGTTGCGCTTCTCCGAAGCTGATGTTCAATTACTACGTAAAAAAAAAAAGATTGTCAAACTGGAAATCCGACTTAAGCTGAAAATTCTGTGTTTTGAAAACAACATAAACAACGTTTTAAAAATCTAACACAGCGAAATGGAGAAAAATCCAAAGGATTTTGAACGACCCCATTCGGGGGCAAATATTGGTAACAGACACAATAGTGACTGTGACCCGACCCCGGTAGGTGGTCGTACACAAAATTGCCGAAACATTCGATATTGAATTGATTTCAAACAGGGATTTAAAGAAAAAACTGATACTAGTTAGCGGCATTAAAATACCGCACTCATTTGCTATTTTTTTTCTCAAAGGCTAAAGCCTTTTGGAAAAACGCGCCGCAGGCACCGCTTCTAAATGTCTGAAGCACCAGCGTATGGAAGCAGCATCGGCTGGCAATGGTACTGTTTGAATGACGGACAAATGGAGCGGAGTAGTAAACTCAAGTTAGAGATGCAGCGAAATGGAGAAAAATCCAAAGGATTTTGCCTGACCCCATTCGGGGTCAAACATTGGTAACAGACACCATAGTGACTGTAACCCGACCCCGCTAGGTGGTCGTACGCATCATTGCCGAAACATTCGATATTGAACTGATTTCAAACAGGGACAAAATCGACAAAAGCGAAACTACACACCATCCCCTCTCAACTTCCTGAATCTTTTACGTGCCTCGACCGTGAAGGTGCTGCCGCTGAAATCCATCAGGATTTTCTCGTAGAGTTCCATGGCCTTGGTTTTATCCTTTAATTCAATTTCATGAATTTCGGCCATTTTAAACAAAGCATTGTCTGTAAGAATTCCGTCCTTGTATTCTGATGTAATTTTAACCAGAAGTTCGAGTGCTTTGTCGAACTGGCGTTTTTTGATAAAAATTTTGGCCTTTGCCATGTAAACATCATCACCTAATCCATGTGTTGGAAATTTCACAAGCAGGCTGTCCATTTTTTCGAAAGCCTCATCGAAGCGGTTTTGAAAAAGCAGCAAATCTGCCTCGGCATAATAGCGCATTGAGGTGGTTCCTGTGTCGAGATTCAGATGTTCCATAATAAATACTGAAACATCGATCGCATCATTCGAAATCAGTTCAGAAGTAGAACCTTTGAGTACATCCAACTGGTCCTGCGCCCATTCAAAATCGCCCTTATAATAGGAAAGTTTTGCATTTTTATAGCGCGCCATTTCACCCAATGGAGCGTCTTTCATATCTTTATCCACCTGAGAATAGAGCAGAGAAGCCTCCCATATTTCGCCCGACATCAGGTAAAAATCGCCTAGTTTTATTTTTGCATCGGCCAATAGATTGCGATCCAACATGGGGATGGCAATCAGTTCTTCCATAATCTTGATAGATTTTGGAATATTATTCAGGAAAAAAGCCTCTAATTGAGCAAATTCCTGCATGATTGCAGCTGTTCTTTTCGATTTTCCAAACTCCTCAAGAAAAGATTCATATTCAGTTTCAAGCAATTTTATTTCATCTTTGGTATGATTGAAACCTGCAGTGAGCATATTTAATCTGGTTGCGAGCAGCAGCTGTTTCGACTCGATATAGTAATAACAGGATTTTCCCTTTTCCTTTATAATGTATTCGAAACAAAGTATGGCAGCATCAAATTGTTTTTCGTTCAGTGCCATTTGAGCCAGTTTGAAAATCCTTGTACCGTTTTCGTCAAGGCGTTTGTCAAGTGCTTTCGACTGAGTCAATGCAGATTCAAAATCATTCTCAAGAATATAAACCCAGACAAGTAACTCAGGATAAAGTGTTCCAGCCGGATCCTTCTGCATACGGGCATAGAGCTGTTTTTTCAGTTCATCGTAGCTTCCGGTCATTTCGGGCAGGTAGCGCTGCAGATAAGCCTGAATATTGGTGAGCCTGGTTGGCATCAGTTCCAGGGCATTCAGGTAGCATTCGGTCATTTTTGCAGCATCTGCTTTATCGCGGTAAATTCCGGCCATTTCGTAGGCAAAAATTGATTTTTCCTTGAGTAGCTTTTCCCCTTTTTCGAAGGTCTGCAGTGCATAGTCAAATTTTTTGATGTTGCTAAAAGCCGTAGCTAAGCTGCTGATTTGAACCTGACTGGCAGGCAGCAGTTTTACAGCCTTGTCGAATTGTTCTTTAGCCTCAGCAGTTTTGCGCATTTTTTCGAGGGTGCTGCCCAGGTGGACATAGCGCTCTACCTTGTCGGGTGCGGCTTTTATGGCCTTGCGGATCATTTTGTCGGCATCATCAAACTGTTGTAGTTCGAGCAAACATTCAAGATACTTTTGGTAGTAAAAATCCTGAATCCTGTCCTTTTCGTGCAGATCTTTGAAGCATTCGGCCGCTTTCTGAAATTCACCGTTGTTGTAGTACTCATTGCAGAGCCGAGCCTTTTGTGCATCGGCGTTGCCTTGAGCATTTATCTGAACAACAGAGAAAATAATTATTATTAGACTTAAATATTTTAACATTTTTATTCAGTTGATATTCCAAAAACAATTTTTATTGCGCTGTCAATTTTCTTCAAATCATCATCAGTTACTTTACCCAACACAGAAATTAGCCTTTCCTTGTAATCGACCGGTCTAGTTTGAAGACAATCAGCTATGGAGTCCTTAGATAGACCATTCTCTGAAGTGGGTTCCAAAATTACGTTTGATATAATTTTGGATTTTTTTTCAGACCAGGCAGTAATGGGTACAACCTGAATTACAGGAAGTTTTGAATTATAAATATTGTTGGTAACAACAATACATGGTCTGGATTTTCCTGTCTCAGAGCCCATTGTTGGATCCAGATTAATCAACAATACCATCCCTTTCTTTATTTCTATCTGCATCCTAATCTTCCCAATCTTCAGTGAAACTATTTAATTCTTTGGTTTCCAAGTCTTCTTCATATACCTCCGCATAAAGTATTGCAGATTCTTCTAATAAGATATCTTCCCGCTTTTTCTTTCTTAACTCCAATTCGAGCAAGCGAAAAGCTTCAGCCACCATTTCTTCTTCTGAACTAAAGCCCAATTGCTCAAATTCTTCCAATATATTTGCCTCCTCTTGATTAAGAACAATTGTTTTTGCTTTCATATCAATATGTATAAAATTAAAAAAATTATTCGATTTACTTTTGATAATAAAGATACGGTAAAAAAAGGAAAAAGTTTTATCAAGATTAGAAATAAGAAAATTTTAACCCAATAGTGCATAAAAAAACCTCCAATTCGAAGTGAAAAGGAGGCTTTGATTTTGACTTTGGAATATTAGAAAATAATTCCAATACGAAGTCCGATATTATGGAAGCCTGTACGGACAGATTCAGTGGTATTTTTTTTCACCATATCTATAAATCCATAATTGTAATATAACCCACCAACCAGTCTTAAACCACCATCATCATTCGGAGACCATTCTACTCCGGCTCCGGTTCCAAGCGAAAGCTGTAGGAAGTTGATATCCTTGTAAATGTTTTCACCTTTTACGGGTTCTTTGGTATAATATTCAAAAGAAGTATCCGTGGTTTGTTCAGGTGCGTTTACCGTACCTCTAGCAGACACTGGGATTCCAATAGTCACCATGGGTATATGGAAGAAAGCTCTCAGATAGCTCTGTCCAAGTTCATTGGTACGAAGTTTTAAACCAAAAGGTATTTCAAGGTAATTTACATTGTATCTTACTGTAGTCCCAGCAACTAGTTTAAGATCATCTCCGCTTGGCGCAGATACAGACAATCCAGCTGAATCAGTTCTGAAGTATGAAGATTCGAATAAGGTTGAATTAGGAAGCAGTACGCCTGAATTTATATAACTTAGCTTACCACCTTTTCCCAGCGAAAAATTACCGCCAAAGGTAAAAGCATAATTTTCGCCATCCGAAAAATAATATTCCATTTCCACACCCAAGCCAAAACCCATCTGGGCACCTTTTGGTACAACTTTTTTGTCATTGCTTGCCATGAATGAAACTAATGGATCGACATGAACCCCAAATTTGAAGCCCTGTGCCTGCACATACAATACAGTAAGTAAAAAAGCCGTTAATAAAGAAAATTTGCGTAGCATAGTTTTTGTTTTTAAGATTTTAAAACGCGTATTTGCAAAAATAAAAGTAATTTTGAAGCCTATAAACAAATGCAAAGGTACTTTAATCGCTCAAATTTAATATGAAATTATCAAAAAATATAACAGCTCTACTTTTTCTGCTTTTGTTTTTTTCGGCATGTACCAAAACCTATAAGCCAAGGCCTAAGTACAAGGCTAATGTGACCGACCTCAAAGCCGATGTAGAAATTGCAAGATTCGACCTCGACTTTTTTTCGATGGATACTGCCGATATAGCAGGCGGATTGGAAAAACTAAAAGCAAAACACGGCAATTTTGTTGAAACATTTTTGGTGGATATTGTAAACGATAGAAGGCCTCTGCCTCTTGATCAAATAGCCAAAGTCTTATTATCAATTCCTGAAGCTATTCAGCTCGAAGACAGCATCAAAAAAGCCTTTCCGGATTTAAAATTTGCTGAAAAGGAAATTAAGCAGATGATGGCATACAAAATTCATTTTTTTGGCGAAAAAATATCGCCTGTTAAAAAAATATTCACTTTTAACACTTTATATAAATACGGCACGACAACCCATGAGGATGTATTAGGCCTGGGGCTGGACTTTTTTCTTGGAGAAAATCATGTGCCCTATTTTTCAGTGGAAATGCTCAGACCGCAGTACAAAAGACGCACCCTCACCAAAGAACATATAACTGCGTCGCTGGCTTCAGCTATTGCTGATAATGCTGTAAGTTATTACAGCAAGGCAGGAGGCAGCAAAATGATTGATATGATGCTTCATGAAGGGAAAAAATTCTATGTAAAAGCCTGCCTTATGCCAGAAACAGCTGATTCGATTATCTATAATTTCAGCGATTACCAGATAAAGTATTGCGAATATGGAGAAACAGCGCTTTGGGAACACCTTGGCAAGGAAAATCTGCTTTTCTCCAGCAAAAAATCCGATTTTCAGAAATACGTAAGTGAGGGGCCTTTTAATCCAAAATTGGACCTGCCCGGAAACAGTGCCAGCTGGTTAGGTGCACAGATGGTGGCTCAGGCTGCCGGACGATTGAGAAAAGAAATGAAAGCCAACAATCCGAATCAATCTATTCGCGAAATTGACCGAAAAGTGATGGAAATTATACTAAAAGAAAGCAATAGCCAGTTTTTTATGCAGAAATACAAGCCGACAAAACCTTAGTGCTCCAATCAAAATTTTAAATATACAGTTGTATGAAATTGTTAAAAACAAAACTATTATTCTTGTCATTATTGCTTTTTTTTAGTTGTACCAATACTACTAAAAATGTAAATGATGAAAAAAGCGAATCAATACAACAGAGAAGAACAGCATATCTGCAAAAAAAAGATTGGGTATCTCCAGAGGACATGGAAATAATTCTAAAAGGATTTACTCCAATTACACAAAGAGGCTTGTGGGACGAAAATAAAAGAAAGCAAATGTTTATGGAAAAATTACATGAACTGAATATACCTGATTCAACCATCAATCGTTTGGCACTTTCAGCTGAGAAAATTATTGGCGCCAGAACAGGGCAATGGAATTATGAATACATTGAAGCAAGGTTCGAAGTTTATAAAAGCGAAATGAAAAAAGACGAAGCTTGGAAAAAACTGGAAGAGGATTATCTGCAAAGCCTTGAAGGGAATTCCAAACATGAAAATAACTAAATTAGCTAAGAATAATAGCAATTAATTTACAAACAGGATTACGAAAAGTTAATATCTGTTAAGCCGGAAACTATTAAGAGAAAAAAACGCTATATTTGATTAGAATAAATGTCATTGAATTATATAAACATAATTTGTACCATGCACAATGTAAAAATACAGTACCTAACTGATGAGGAAGGCAATAAGAAAGCGGTAATGATACCTATCGATGAATGGAAAAAATTTGAGCGACAATTTTTGGAACTAATGGAATATGCTTCTTTTAAAAGTGATATCAGATCAGCATTTACAGAAGTACAGGAAATATTAAAGGGCAATAAAAAAAAGCAAACACTTAAAAATTTTCTGGATGAATGTTGAAATCATTGTCACTGAGACGTTCAGACGTGAAGCCAAGAAGTTAATAAAAAAATATCCATCTCTAAAAAATGAGCTATCCATATTCGAGGATAGCTTAATTAAAAAACCCGACCAGGGTAAACTAATTTTAGAAAATGTGTATAAAATACGTATTGCCGTAAAAAGTAAAGGTAAGGGTAAAAGTGGTGGGTTGAGAGTTATTACTTATCTAATAATTACAAAAAAAGATGACGAAAGGATTCAAGTTTTCCTGCTTTCGATTTACGACAAATCTGACATTGAAAATCTACCTGAACCACAGATAAATAAAATAATTTCTGATTTGCAAAAGGAGTTCCAAGAAAGCGAAGCTAAAGAGCAGTCTAAAGACCTAGAAAACAATAATGAAATCGAATAATAATATGCGATATATTTTCCTGATACAACTATTCCTATTAATTAGTTTGAACCTTAAAGCACAGGGCTATATCCTGCTGCCGATGGATGAAAAACAGGCCAATCATATGAAGGCCTACGGCATTACCTATAAGGTATTGGAACTCAAAAGCGAGGCCTGGTGGTTGCTCAATTATCGGGGAGGCAGCTTTGCCTTTACCTACAGCGATGTTTTTAAAAAAGAATGCATTACGCGAGGAGTGAGTTTTGAAGTATTGCCCGAAGCAAAATTTCAGAAAATTCTGACCGAAATAGCCAATCCGGAGGTAAATATGGAGGCTATGAAGCTGGAGGTTGCACCTAAGGTTGCTGTGTACAGTCCGAAAATAAACGAAAGAGGTGAAGATATACAACCATGGGATGATGCTGTTACACTGGTGCTTAGTTATGCCGAAATACCTTATGATATCATTTATGACACGGAAGTTTTGCAAATGAAATTGCTTGATTATGACTGGCTGCACCTCCATCACGAAGATTTTACCGGGCAGTACGGTCGATTTTATTCCAGCTACAACAACACCCAATGGTACCGCGATTATGTCAAATCGATGGAAAATCTCGCTACTTTAAACGGATTTGCCAAGGTTTCGCAACTAAAACTGGCCGTTGCCAAAAAAATTCAGGAATTTGTTGCTGGCGGCGGATTTATGTTTGCCATGTGTTCGGCTACCGATAGTTATGATATTGCACTTGCTGCAGAAGGAATTGATATTTGTGATTTTATGTTCGATGGAGATCCTGCCGATCCAAACGCACAACAGAAACTCGATTTTAGTAAAACCTTTGCATTCAAAGACTTTCAGCTGGTTAGAGATCCTTATCAATACGAATTTTCTGATATCGACGCCTCCCCTGTTACGCAGCCTATGCGTATGGTAAGGGACGATCAGGACTATTTTACCTTGTTTGAATTTTCTGCAAAATGGGATCCGGTGCCAACTATGCTTACGCAATGCCATACCCGAACTGTAAAAGGTTTTATGGGCCAGTCAACAGCTTTCCGAAAAAAATTCATCAAATCACATGTCTTGGTTTTGGGTGAAAACAAGGCCGAAAATGAAGCCCGATATATACACGGTACTTTTCAGAAAGGGTTTTTCTCCTACTACGGCGGTCACGATCCAGAGGATTACCGCCATTTTGTGCAGGATCCACCTACCGATTTGAACCTGCATCCAACCTCGCCGGGTTATCGATTGATTTTGAATAACATCCTCTTTCCAGCAGCGAAAAAGAAACAGCGAAAAACATAGATAGAACCGCCTCCAGGCGGTTTTTTTTATTAAGTTTTAACAGTCTGTCCATAAACATTAAACATAAGTTTAAGGCTTTTTTAGTGTCAAACTAAAAAAAATAATTTATTTTAGCCGAATATACAATCCCAATAATATGAGAAGACCTAAACCCGAAAAAAGAGGATTTGATATCCTGCTCGACAGAACCCTTAACAAATCGCTTGGATTTGACCGCGATGAACGCAGAAAACTTGGTATCAGCGGCCTATTGCCTTATACACATTCCGGAATTCGGGAGCAGGTGCAAAGAGTCATGGTGAATCTGCGCCGAAGAAATGAGAATCTTGAAAAGTATATGTTGTTATCAGGCCTGCAGGAGACCAATGAGCAACTGTTCTTCAGAACAGTCATTGATAATGTCGAGGAGCTGATGCCCATAATTTATACTCCAACAGTGGGCGATGCCTGCAAGGAATTTTCAAATATTTTCAATCATCCCAAAGGCTTTTTTATTACGCCCGAAGACAAAGGCGAAATTGCTGAGATGATCGATAACTGGCCCGAGGATGAAGTAAAAGTAGTTGTAGTGACCGATGGTCAGCGAATTTTGGGTTTGGGCGACCTGGGCGCAAACGGCATGGGCATCTCTATAGGAAAACTGGCCTTGTATACTGCCTGTGCCGGTATCAATCCTGATCATTGCATGCCTGTTGCCATCGACAGTGGTACCGATAATGAGGAATTATTGAACGATATTCTCTACCTTGGCTATCCAAGCAAAAGGATTGAATCGGAGGCCTATTTCGAGTTGGTGGAGGAATTCATTATGACGATGCAGGAAAAACATCCGGGTGTACTCATACAGTTTGAAGATTTTCTTACGCCCAATGCATTCGAGCTTTTGCGCCGCTACCGAGACAGGGTGCTATGTTTTAATGATGACATTCAGGGGACAGCTGCGGTAATTCTGTCGGGTGTATATTCCTCCTGCCGCATTACAAAAAAACAATTCAAAGATCTGACGATACTTTTCCTGGGCGCAGGTTCAGCCTCTACCGGAATTGGCGACTTGATGGTATCGGCCTTTGTTGCCGAGGGACTTTCTGAAGAAGCAGCGCGCAAAAAACTATGGTTTGTAGATTTGGGCGGACTTGTCGTACAATCCCGAACCGATTTGCAGGAGCATAACCTGCCCTATGCACATGATTTTGAAAGAACCGATTTTCTGGGAGCTATAAAAGCACTCAAACCAGATGTGTTGATTGGCGCCACCGGTGCCCCGGGTACCTTTAGTCAAGCTGTGATCGAAGCGATGAGCGCAGTAAATGAACGACCGGTAATTTTTGCATTGTCAAATCCTACTTCAAAAGCAGAATGCACTGCTGAGCAGGCCTATACCTGGAGTAAGGGTAAGGCTGTCTTTGCTAGCGGCAGTCCCTTCCCTCCTTTCGAGCTCAATGGTCAGAACTTTGTACCCCGTCAAGGAAATAACGCCTATATTTTTCCTGGTTTGGGACTTGGACTCATCATTGCACAAGCCAAAAATGTACCAGATGAACTCTTTTTGACCGCTGCTTACCGACTAGCTGATTTGGTGGAGGAACATGACCTTGAAGTGGGTGGCCTTTACCCCCCAATTGCTGAAATCAGAGATTTATCGATGGAAATTGCCATTGCTGTTGTTGAAAAATCATATGAACTGGGTATCGCTCAAGCGGAGCGCCCTGCCGATTTGAGAAAGGCGATTGAAGATTATATGTACAATCCTATGTATTGATTTTAGTTAGATGGACATCCAGTACAAAACTTCTCTTAAGGCTAAGCATCTGCGCATCACTGTGAAAGGACATGGTGAGGTGACCGTGACTGTACCCAAGGGTATATCGGCTAAACAGTCAGAGCAGTTTGTACAAAAAAATATGGCCTGGATTGAAAGTAAAGTCGCTGCCGCCAAAGAGAAAAAGGGGGAAAAAATCACTGAATATGGCTTTGGAACGGAATTTAAAACCAAACTTACCGCTGTAAAAGTAATCGAAACCGATGGCGGTCAAGCCTTTTTGAAACAACACAAAGATTTTTTAGGGATTTACATTCCCGAAGAGACCGATATTTCAAAACCTGAATGGCAGGAGCTGATAAAAACTCAGATTGAAAATCAACTGCGCAGAGAAGCCAAATTTTTTCTGCCAAAAAGAACCCGTGATCTGGCTAATGAAAAGGGAATTGCAATTGGTAAAATTTCTGTTCGCAGTACCAAATCGCGCTGGGGTAGCTGCTCGCACAACAACGATATCAGTCTTTCAATCTATCTGATGACACTGCCCGATGAACTGATTGACTATGTCATCTGTCACGAACTGGCGCATGTTAAAGAAAAAAATCATTCCAAAAACTTTTGGGCTCATCTTGAGCAGTTGCTGCCAGGCGCGGGGAAGTTGGATAAGGAGATGAAGAAGTATACTACGGCGGTGCTTTAGAGATTTGAAGATTTGAAGAGGAAAGAATTTGAGAGGAGCTAGAAGCTAGGTACTAGAAATTAGTGGTTTAGTGAACATTAGATTAGTGATTTATCACAGCGGAGCAAAGGTACTAGGCAGTAGCACTTTTTAATGATTTATTCATCCGTTTTGTCTTTAAACCGGGTGACTTTTCTATTTGGCTGAACAGATTACAGAATGTTAGATTTATTTGTATCTTTAATCACTTTTGCCGAAAAACTGAACATTATCTCGGGTTGCTGTAGCAACCAAAACTGACTAAAAATATCTGATACTTTTACCATGACATTACAATACAATCAACTCAAAAACAATCATTTTCTCGTCGCAGGTCCCTGTGTCATCGAATCGGCGGAGTTGCTCGATGAGGTTGCTGCCGAGTTAAAAGAAATAGCGTCAAAACTGCCTTTTACCATTATTTTCAAAGCCTCTTTTGATAAGGCAAACCGCACTTCGATCCATTCTTTTCGGGGGCCCGGGATGGAAAAAGGCCTGCAAATGCTGGCAGATATCAAATCAAAATATGGTTTTCCGCTGCTAAGCGATATTCACGAGTCCTATCAGGCAGGGCCAGTTGCCGAAGTCTGCGACATAGTGCAAATTCCGGCTTTTTTGTGCCGACAGACCGACTTGCTCATAGCTGCTGCAGAAACCGGCAGCATTATCAATGTCAAAAAAGCACAGTTTTTGTCGGGTCAGGATATGAAACATGTCGTACGCAAAATAGAAGAGGCCGGCAACAGCAAGATCATTCTAACAGAACGTGGCAGTATGTACGGTTACAATAACCTGGTAGTAGATTATACCGGCATTTTGGATATGATGCAGCTTGGTTATCCTGTGATGATGGATGCCACGCACTCGGTTCAAAAACCTGGTGGGGCAGGCGGCAAAAGCGGTGGAAACAGAGCCTACGCACCAATGCTGGCACAGGCCGCTGCTGCAATTGGGGTTAAAGGATTTTTTATCGAAACACATCCTCGCCCAGATGAAGCACTTTCCGACGGACCGAATATGATTTATTTGAATGAATTGGAAAAACTTTTGGAAAGGCTAATTGATATTTCAGCCGCTATTAAATAGCAGTTTACTTATAAAAACTCAAAGTGGCAGTACCACCAAAACCCTCACCCCAGATTATTAACTCAAAGTTTTTACTTTCGACATTATATCTGATAATCGCAGCATCTCTCATCACGCCTATGAAGTCGGCAAAAGCAGTTTCACTTCCAGCGATATTATCTCCGGCAAAAATATAAAGAGCGCCATCAATAAAAGTTGTTCTGGCCGAGAAGCCCTCAGGCAATTGGTAATAGCCTGCAGGCGATTTTTTGAGTTGATAATTTGGCCCGTTTTCATTGAAAGGGCTATTCAGATACTTCATATCATTAACTGTTACAGCAACCGAAAGGTCGGCCCCAACAGTTATTTTTAATCCGTTCAGTGTTTTAATTGTTTCAGGCTCTAGTTGCAAGTTTTCAGCGTAGCGTTGCCCCATATAAAGTGACGAGGAGTTAGCATTCCATTGGCCATTTACAATTGAATAGTCTGACAGGGTATTCGCACCCATCAAAGCCGATATTGAGCTTAAGGAATGGCTGCCAACAAGTGATTGCAAAATTTCCCGCTTGCTTCTGTTCTGTTGTTTCTCAGCTAGTTTGAATCCCATAACCGCAAAACCAAGCAAGATAGCAAAAGAAAAAATCAGGGTTTTATTTAGGTATTTCATTGAATGTTTTTTATTTTTATGTTATAGATTTAAATTATGCTGATACAATTTTAATAAAATTCGAAATAATACTTAACAAAATTCCTATGAGAAAACGCAAGTACAATTATTTCTATACCATACAGACCAATTGCGAAGACGGCTACTGTAGCATAGATGTAGAGCACTTCGAAAAAACAGAAGAAGGATTGGCAGCAGCTTACAAAAAACTGAATGCGCTAAACCGTAAGGAACCCGGACAATATACCATTTGCATTACCCGCGATTATGCCGATCCCAGTAAAAATGTTGATTTTGACGACGAAGATTAACGATAGCTTATTTTAGGTTCTGTGACAACAAATGTATCATACTCGTCTGTAAATGTTTCAGTTTTCTTAGTCCAATTGCCACGCTTATCAAATTCATATTTTAGAATTTTTTTGAGTGGGTTAGATGGATCGGAAAGGTCTGTATTGATACTTTCAATTAGGTTTCCAGCGCTGTCATATCTATCAAGTAAAGTTGATGTTATTTGACCTTGTTCGTTAAAATCTTTACGCTGACTTTCTGAAACATTGCCGTTGGGATAGAACTTCTTAATTAGCTGTTGGTATATTTGGGAATAATTTTCTTGTTGATTATAAATATTTTATAAAATTATATTTATTTGTCGTGCAAATATATAAAAATATTAGAAAATCGTACACAAGCCCCGCAAATAAACCCAAACTTTTCAAAACTGACTCCCGTCATTTCCAATTCAATATTTTACAGTTTACTTTGCTGATTCAAAGTGAAAACCTGCCCTCCCGGATTTAAGCCATACCTGTCGTTTTATTGTTATAATTTCAATCTTATAGTTACTGTCTATAGTTACTATAGAAACATTCGTTATAATCTATTATCAACCCTGCTTAAATTTGTTAAATTATTCTACATTTTTGTCAAACAATAAAACCGCAATTTTATGATGAAACAGCTTATGATGACCGCCTTTTTGCTATCGGCCGGTCTGGCTATGGGACAGGAAAGCAAAGGCGAATGCCCAATGGGACATGGTGCTGCAAAAAAATCTCTGGTAACCGAAAACCGTGAAGCAGCCATGAATAAGAATAAAACTGCCAATAACAACAGGGACTGGTGGCCCAATCAGCTCAATCTGGAATTATTGAGACAAAATTCAGAAAAATCGAACCCAATGGGCGCCGATTTCGATTACCTCAAAGCCTTTAAAAGCCTCGATTATGATGGCTTGAAAAAAGACATCAGAAAGGTTTTGACCGAATCTCAGGATTGGTGGCCGGCTGATTTCGGGCATTATGGTCCCCTTTTCATACGTATGGCCTGGCATAGTGCGGGTACATACCGCTCTGCAGATGGTCGTGGCGGTTCCCGTGCTGGCCAACAGCGTTTTGCCCCGCTCAACAGCTGGCCCGACAATGCCAATCTCGACAAAGCGCGCCGTTTGCTATGGCCAATCAAGCAAAAATACGGTAATAAAATCTCCTGGGCCGACCTGATGATTCTGACAGGAAATGTAGCGCTCGAAGATATGGGCTTTCCTACCTATGGCTTTGCCGGCGGAAGAACGGATATTTGGGAACCAGAAACCGATGTTTACTGGGGCGCTGAAACCAAATGGCTCGATGACAAAAGATATAGTGCCGACCGCAAACTGGAAAATCCCCTTGCTGCTGTGCAAATGGGTCTTATTTATGTCAATCCCGAAGGTCCGAACGGTAATCCAGATCCGCTGCTTGCGGCCAAGGACATTCGCGAGACTTTCAAACGTATGGGTATGAACGACGAGGAAACGGTTGCTTTGATTGCTGGTGGACATACTTTTGGCAAAACACATGGCATGGGCCCTGCAAGCAATGTTGGTCCCGAACCGGAGGCTTCTGGAATTGAGGAGCAGGGATTGGGTTGGAAAAGCGACTATAAATCAGGTAAGGGCATGGATGCCATCACATCTGGACTGGAAGTAACCTGGACATCAACACCAACGAAATGGGGACATGGCTTTTTCAAAATCCTTTTCAACAACGAATGGGAATTGACCAAAAGTCCGGCGGGTGCGCATCAGTGGGTTGCAAAAACCGACAAGGAAACCATACCCGATGCCTTCGATGCCAATAAAAAGCACAAGCCTACTATGCTCACTACCGACCTTTCCATGAAAATGGACCCGGTTTATGAGAAAATATCCAGAAGGTTTATGGAAAACCCCGAGGAGTTTACCAAAGCCTTTGCAAAAGCATGGTTCAAATTGACGCATCGCGATATGGGGCCTCGTTCTACTTATTTCGGTCCCGAAGCACCCAAAGAAGACCTTATCTGGCAGGATCCTATTCCGGCTTTGAACCACAAACTGGTCGATGCAAAAGACATCAGCGAATTGAAAGCTAAGCTTGCCAATTCAGGACTCAGTGTAAGCGAAATGGTGGGTACGGCATGGGCTTCGGCCTCTACATACCGTCATTCCGATCGTCGTGGTGGCGCCAATGGAGCTCGCATTCGTCTGCTGCCTCAAAGACAGTGGGAATCGAACAATCCAAACCAGTTGAACAAGGTATTGCTTGTATTGGAGAAAATTCAAAAAGAATATAACGATAAAAACAAGGAGAAGAAGATTTCAATAGCCGACCTTATCGTGCTTGCAGGTGCTGTCGGCGTTGAAACTTCTGCCAAAAATGCCGGATATACTGTTGAGGTGCCTTTCACGCCCGGCCGTATGGACGCAACACAGGAACAGACCGACATTGAGTCAGTTAACCTTTTGGAACCGATGGCCGATGGATTCAGAAACTATCTGAAAACAAAATACACCATTTCGACCGAACAACTTTTGGTGGATAAGGCACAACTTTTACGCCTTTCAGCTCCAGAAATGACTGTGCTTTTGGGCGGTATGCGTGCAATGGCTGCCAACTACGATGGTTCAAAAACAGGCGTACTCACTGATAAAAAAGATGCTTTGAGCAACGATTTCTTTGTGAATATCCTCGACATGAAATATGAGACAAAAGTGGTAGATGAAGCGGAGGAGAAATTCGACATTGTTGACCGCAAAACAGGCGAAAAGAAATGGTCTGCCACCCGTGCCGATCTTATCTTCGGTTCCAATTCAGAATTGCGCGCCCTTGCCGAGGTTTATGCCAGCAGCGATGCCAAGGAAAAATTTGTTAAAGATTTTGTTGCTGCCTGGACAAAGGTGATGAATCTTGACAGATTTGACCTGATGTCAAAATAATAGCCAAAAAGGATTTATGAAAGCCCCTTCCCAAAAGAAGGGGTTTTTTCTTAGGATGCCCTGCAAAACGTTCAATAATGATACGATATGATACGCAAATATTCGATTTTGATACGATTTGATACGCAATGATACGATTTGATACGATTTGATACGATTTGATACGATTTGATACGCAAATGTTCGTTTTTGATACGATTGGCATCAGATTATATTTAACAACTCATGCATATTTACCTAGTATTCTGATCAAATGATTCGGTGATAACAATATTTTCCATGAAATCTTATGCTCCTTTTAACTTACACAAAATATTAAACAATATTTAATTTCAGTATTATAATATTTTATGAAATAATGATAATAGATTTTATGCATTTAAAGTGATTAGCGGAATATAATATTCTGAATTACTATTTTAATTTGTTAAACAACTGTTAAACATTTATTAACTTTCAATATTTTTTGAAAGTTAATTTAATTAGATTGAGTCTAAATTATTCATATTTTATTGATTTTCAGCATTATAACATTTTGTCTATAGCCATATAGATAAAATAAATTAAGTGTAGCTACATTTTTGTCTAACAAAAGCTTGTTTTTTGTTTAATCATTGCCTACCTTTGTTTCAACAAATGACAAATTACACCCTTCACGATTAAATCATACAATTATGTCAACAGCAGAATTCAGTGGTCAAATTAACGAAATGTCAGGAATGCTACAGGCATTTGCTTACAAGTTGACTAAAAATCCTGATGACTCAAAAGATCTTTATCAGGAAACAGCTTTCAGAGCATTGACCAATCAGGATAAATTTCGCCCCGGCACTAATCTTAAGGCATGGATGTTTACCATCATGCGCAATATCTTTATCAATAATTATCGTAAAAAGTCGAAAGCAAATACAATTTTTGATGCAACCGACAATCAATACTTTTTGAATGCTGCACCATCGCAAACTGTTCAAAATAGTGCTGAATCAGGAATCTTGATGCAGGAACTTCAGCAAATGGTTGACAGATTGGACGATGGCATCCGCGTTCCTTTTTTAATGCATTATTATGGTTATAAATACCAGGAAATAGCCGAGCAACTAGACTTACCACTCGGAACGGTAAAAAGCAGAATCTTTTTTGCACGCAAGGAGTTAAAAAATGTAATTCATGAACGATATGGTAACACACTAGATTGTTATCTCTAAAATTAAGACAATTTGATATATACCCCGAAAAACATCTTTTCGGGGTTTTTTTATT
Organism: Saprospira grandis DSM 2844; assembly: GCA_945888475.1. Lineage (GTDB taxonomy): Bacteria > Bacteroidota > Bacteroidia > Chitinophagales > Saprospiraceae > Saprospira > Saprospira grandis_C. Next base: position 22,081 of record CAMDAB010000031.1, read on the forward strand.
GTAAAACACCGAATAATACTAACTAATTGCTGCCCAATCTCTAACTGCCGTCACATTCTTTTCTGCTTTCAATCTTTACGCATTATCTTTGTTTAGTTTTTATGCAATGATATGGATCCGAGACACTCAACAGTAAAATTTTCCCTTTCACAAAGAAGCACCGATTTTGAGCAAATCTCTGCCAAAGCATTCGATCTGCTTGTAATCGGCGGTGGAATAACCGGTGCCGGAATTGCCCTCGATGCGGCACAGAGAGGCCTGAAAGTAGTATTGCTCGAAAAAAAAGACTATGCCTGGGGCACCAGCAGCCGAAGCACTAAGCTCATACACGGCGGTTTGCGTTATCTGAAGCAATTGGAATTTAAACTGGTGCATGAAGTGGGCACCGAAAGGGCAATCGTCCACCGAAATGCCCGGCACATCGTTATTCCTGAAAAAATGCTTTTGCCTATCATGGAGGGCGGCTCCCTATCCAAAAACATGAGTTCCCTAGCGCTTTGGGTCTACGATTGGCTGGCGGGTGTTGATAACAGTGAGCGAAGAAAAATGCTCAGTGCGGCCGATACCGCAAGGGCAGAACCCCTGCTGCGCAGAGATGGTCTTAAAGCCGGCGGACTCTATTTCGAATATCGCACCGATGATGCAAGGCTTACAACCGAAATTATTAAAACGGCTATTGAATTTGGTGCCATCTGTCTTAATTATGCTGAAATCAGCGGATTTGAATACAATAGCGAAAACCAAATCAAAACAGCAGTTGTAAAGGATAAGCTTCACGAAAAAGAATTTAAAGTATCAGCTAAAGTAATTGTCAATGCTGCCGGGCCCTGGGTCGATACACTGAGGGCATTGGACACTGAAGGGGTAAAGGGCAAAAGGTTGCAACTCAGTAAGGGCGTACACCTGGTTATACCCCGTGAAAAATTGCCGCTGAAACAATCGGTCTATTTCGACGTCAATAATGACAAAAGAATGATTTTTGCCATTCCCAGAGAAAATGTAACCTACTTGGGCACTACAGATACAAACTACAGCGGAAGTGCCGATCATCCTGAGCCGACAGCAGAAGATGTCAACTATATTATTGCAGCGGTTAATGAGATGTTCCCAACTATTTTATTAAAAACGGAAGATGTGATCTCAAGTTGGTCGGGCCTGCGCCCGCTGATTCACCAAGAGGGAAAATCCGTTTCGGAGCTTTCGCGTAAGGATGAAATCTTTTTGGCAAAATCTGGTCTTATATCCATTGCAGGTGGCAAGCTGACCGGATACCGAAAGATGGCTGAAAAAGTTGTAAATCTTGTCTGCAAAAAGTTGGACAGAAAGCTTGCCTGCGGGACAAAAAACCTGAAACTGAGCGGAGCGGATTTTGAAAGTAACGAAGCTTTAGATAAATTTTATAATCTTCGCTGCGGATATGCCAAGCAGATATCTGCTTCCCAACTGGAGATAAAATCACTGCTCAATAGATATGGCGCCAATATTGATCTGATTATTGCCAACGCTTTTGAACTGTATCAATCGGAACACGACCCAGTCAAAAGACTATTGCTGGCCGAACTCTATTATTGTATCGATTTTGAACAGGTTGCCAGGCTTTGCGATTTTCTCATCCGCAGAAGTGGCCGACTTTATTTCGACAGACCCGCATTGGAGAATCAATACCACTTTGTTGCTGATGCAATGGCCAAAAAACTGAACTGGAGCTCAGACGAAACCAAGGAAAACATACTTGAGTTTGAGATTGAGTACAAGAGGGTCCTTGCTTTTAAAAATGCTTAAAAAATCTGCTTTTATGAAAATATTGCTCTTCCTGTTCCTGGTCTGTTATTGTTCGATTTCAATGGCTCAGGAATCGCTCAAAACAGCCGATGAATATTTTAGAAAACAGGATTATGAAAAGGCTTTACAGCATTTGCAAATTATTCTTGCCAATCCCGATCAGCTGAAAGGTGATGAGCGCAGCTTTGCTTACATGCTCAAAGCCAAGACACATTTGAATCTGATTGACCGCGCTGTTAAAAATAATGAAACTAAAAATACCGAAAAGTATAAAGATGCCTATTTTCTGGCTTATCAGGATTTAATTGAAGCAAGAAAATTTGTACTTGGGGAGTCCGCAAAAAAAGAATGCGAATCACTTGGAAATTATCTGAACCGCATCATTAAAAATCTTGGAGCTGCTATTCTGAATAAAATTTATAGCAATAATGCAATGCAGGCATCGGCCAAAAATGCTGCACTTGACGAGGCGCAGAAATATATGATGGCTTCCATTGGCCTCAATCCTTCCGATTACAGTGCCTATGACCTTTACGGACAAGTGATGATGCTAAAAAAAGCCGACGATGATGCTATTTTGAATTTTGAAAAATCGATCAAATGTTTTGAGGGAACGAAACATTCCGCTACAGATTTCTCACATTTCAGAGTTTATGGCAATATGGCCATTATTCAATTAAAAAGAAATAAAGGCGCTGAGGCAATCAATACCATCCAAAATGGAAAAATCAGCCTCGACAAATATTCTCAAACAACAACTAAGAAAGATAGTCTGTCGAAAAAGGAATATTCAGAAATGAAGACCCTGCTCGATAACATTGAAAATGAAATCTATCTCAACAGTCCCGACCTCGCGCAAAAAGCAATTGAAAAATTTAAAAGTCAAAGCAATGCGAACCCGGCTGATTTTATGGCCCGATTTTCTCTGGCGCAGATTTATGAACAGCAAAAAATGACTACAGAGGCTGCTGCTGAATATGAATCTGTTTTAAAAATGGACAGTACAAACCGTTTGGCAGCGTTTAATCTGGGCGCTCTATTTCTGAATGAAGCTTTGGAGCTGGAAGTAAAAATAGCCCAGGATGAAAAGCTGAAGTCCAAGTTCAGTAATTTACTGCTCCGCTCGGAAGCTTTGTTGAAAAAGGCTTTGGGGCCCGAAGAAAAAGATACCGACTGCATCGATGCTCTGCTCAAAATTTATGGCCGGCTGCAAAAAAAGGAGGAATATCAGTATTATCGCAATCTGAAGACGTCATTGCTACAATCTAAGTAATTTGCCCCCTAAGGTTTTTCCATTTTTTTGGATGTTTTCTTATTGACATTACAAATTATTACCAAGAAAGAAAATGAAATAAACCTCGAAGTGTTTATATCCCCTATGAAATCTTCAAGCAGCGAGATAAAAAGAGTTAACCATAATAATAAATGAGATCGGTCTTGAATAGGGCGTGGGACCATATTTTAGGATTAGTTTGACATCACTTGAAGAATTTGATTTAACCGCAATTAGGATTTCAAAAGAAATTTATAAAAATGAAATTTGCCGATCAACGAATCTTGAATCTTTATCAGCTGCTTTCTATCAAATTTCTAAGTTAAGGAGATTAAATTTAATCGGCAATAAATTGAAGCCTATTCCCGATAAGCTTTTAAAAATGATTCAACTCAAGACATTATTTTTAGGAGTAACCCGCTATATGCAGAAAGCGAGAATTTAATAGATGAATTTGGCGTTCTCGTAAAAAGCTAACAGGCTGAAAACTAATACACTGGTTTGTAGTATTATTTAAGAAAATAAGGAGCTAAAAATTAATTGTTTCATTTGGTAATCTAATTACAACAAATTATCTTTGTTTTACTAATTTTAACTAACTTAACTTTAGAAAATTTATTTTATTTGATTAAGAACGTTTAAAGGAACTTTTACAACTCCAAGCCACCTAACTGAAAGTTTATACTGCCTAACAAATGTCCTATGAAAACTTACACTGAAAACTCAACAAATGAAGATAAGGAGTCGCTATCTAATGAGTCAAAAAAACTGAATGGAGCTAATCCTAAGTTTGTTGACAACAGACCCGAGACCATAGCTCAGTTAAAAATGAAGGAAATGCTCAAAAATAGTCAGCAAACAATGCAGATGAAAAATGAGCAGGAAAGGCCAAACATAAACACTACAGCAACAGATGAACTTTCTAAAAAAGAAATAGCGCCATTCCAACTTAAAGAAGATCCTACAGGAGACTCCAAGCCTACTGCTGGTTCATCCGATCCGAATAAAACAGGAATACCCGATAACCTTAAAACAGGGATGGAAAGTCTTTCAGGAATGCCGCTTGATGATGTAAACGTGCATTATAATTCCGAAAAGCCTGCGCAATTGCAAGCACTTGCATACGCACAGGGAACTGATATTCACTTGGGTCCTGGACAAGAGGAACACCTGCCTCATGAATTGGGGCATGTGGTACAGCAGAAAAAAGGTACTGTGAAACCTACCATGCAGATGATGGGTAAGTCTGAGGGAGTCCCTGTAAATGATGATCCGCAACTTGAAAGAGAAGCAGATTTAATGGGTGGAGAGGCCTTACAAATGAAAGCAAATGAAAAAGAATCGAACCCCGCAATAGATCAACTGAAACGAGGTATATCAGCTCTTTCATCGGGCAAAGGACCTGTGCAAAGAGAGGAAGATCCTTATGCGGAATCCAGTTACGAAGAAGAAGCTCCGGTTTCTGATCCTTATGCAGAATCCAGTTACGAAGAAGAAGCTCCGGTCTCTGATCCTTATGCAGAATCCAGTACCGAAGAAGAAGCTCCCGTCTCTGAACCATATGGAGAGTCTAGCACTGAAGAGGAAGCTCTAGACTCTGATCCATATGGAGAGTCAAGTCTTGAGGAACAAAGCCTTGTTTCGGAAGAAAGTCCTGTGGTAGAGAATGAACCACAGTTTTGTGAGATGGGGGAACTTGGCACTATACCTGAGTTCATGTCTAAATTAGGATACATTATTGAAGCAGCTGTTCCTGCCGTTGGAACGGGTGTTGAAATATCTGCTTCAGGTGCTGTTGCTGCAGAAGGTTTATATGTTGGTTTGGATGCAAAGATAAGTATAGAAAGAGATGAAAATGGGTTAACAGGTAGTCTGGAAATAACATCAAAAATTGGACTTGGAGTAATTGCCGCAGGAGCCGATACTCATGGGGCTATTACGATTGGTGATTCTCTGGAAATAAAAGCAGATGATGGAGTCGAATTTATGAACCTGGGAGGTCTTCATATGTACAATTATATTGCTAAACAACCAGACAGTATTTGGGAGGCCGTGACAAATCCAACACTTTATACAATTAGGGAAACTGGAATGGGTGAAATTATCGCAAACTGTCTCTGGGGTGAAGGTTTTCCGGAATATGTTATGCAAAATATGGATCCATTGACCGTAGGAGGTGTTGAAAACGAAGAGGCTGACGCTGTGTCAAGAACACTTTCTGCCGGTGGCGAAATTGCTGCCGAAGGAGGTGGTGGTGAAGATATGGAGGCAGGTATGGAAGTTGCAATGGGTGGCAGTATAAAGGAAACAACTGGGGTAGATGAAAGTGGCGCTCTAGCTACTGAATCTGAAACAAATTTCTCTGCGAGCTCAAAAATTAGTGTTGGTGAAGTTGAGGCCGAAGTTAAAGTTGATTCCATAGAAGGATTGGAATGCACGCTTGAAGTTCCTTATCCAAAGGCAGCTAAAGGTCCTGCGCAAGCTATTTTCAATAGTTTTAACAATGTTATAAGCTCAGTTATTAATAAAATTGCAGGAAATGTTTCAGATCCACTTTCGTACGAAAATGCAAAATCAATAATAACTAACTGGCAGAGCCCAATACTCGCTGCACTTGCTGAACATGAAATATTGGATAATTCCGTGGAATTTAAAGTTAATGTTCATCCCACTAAAGGAGTTGAAATTGTGGTTACACTAATTTATGGAGCCAGCAAGGAGTCTCCAGAAGCGGTGGGCGCTAAAGGAGAAGTAGGGATCAAACAAAAAACTCAAATATTGACCCTTTCCTTTTAAGAACTATAGGCTAATATGGCCACAAATTTCATAAAAAACTGTGGAGCCTAACTTTTAAAACTATAATATTAACAAACAAAATCATCAACCTGATTTGTTATTTTAAAATATTGAACTAAGAACAAAAGTAAATCTTGACTAATCGTACCTTAGTTAAAGATTATGTTTCCAAGATTCAAAAGCTGTCCTATGAAAACTCACACAGAAAATTCGTCTGAAACAAAAAAAGAAGCCGTTTCAAAAGAGGAAACGAAGAATAGCAAAACTGCTAATCAACCTTTTCAGTTTGTTGATAACAGACCCGAGACCATAGCTCAGTTAAAAATGAAGGAAATGCTCAAAAATAGTCAGCAAACAATGCAGATGAAAAATGAGCAGGAAAGGCCAAACGTAAACACTACAGCAACAGATGAACTTTCTAAAAAAGAAATAGCACCATTCCAACTTAAGGAAGACCCTACAGGAGACGCCCCGCCAAACGGAGGTTCTTCCGATCCGAACAAAACAGGCCTACCCGATAACCTTAAAACAGGGATGGAAAGTCTTTCAGGAATGCCGCTTGATGATGTAAACGTGCATTATAATTCCGAGAAACCTGCACAATTGCAAGCACTTGCGTACGCACAGGGAACAGATATACACTTAGGACCCGGGCAAGAAGAACACCTTCCTCATGAATTGGGGCATGTGGTGCAGCAGAAAAAAGGTAATGTAAAACCTACTATGCAGATGATGGGAAAGTCAGAAGGAGTACCTGTAAATGATGACCCGCAACTTGAAAGAGAAGCAGATTTAATGGGTGGAGAGGCCTTACAAATGAAAGCAAATGAAAAAGAATCGAACCCCGCTTCAGATAAACTAAAACAAGGCATGTCGGCTCTTTCATCGGGCAAAGGACCTGTGCAAAGAGAGGAAGATCCTTATGCGGATCCTTATGCAGAAGAGGAGTGCGATCCTAATGCGGAACCAATTGCAGAAGAGGAGTGCCTAGAAACAGATCCAACTGCAGCTGAACAGCTCCCAGTTCCAGATCCAAATGCGGAACCAATTGCAGAAGAGGAGTACCCAGTTTCAGATCCAACTGCAGAGGTACTCCCTACGGAGGATACAGCAGCACAGAATGATGTAGAGAATGAGTCATCTGAAGAAAAATCTTTATTGGCTGAACTTGCTAATAATACTAAAGTAACATATACATATAATTTTAATCTGGCTATACCCGTAGAAGGAAGTGAGAAATTTATTATTGGAGGATTTATTAAATTTGATCTTGGTCAGATGTCCATAATAGGAAGCGAAATAAATATTTCTTACAATCTTAAAGCTTTTGAAGGTAATGAAACTTCCCCTGATTTTAAACCCCTTGATATAAAGCTTACAAATACCGGATCTGGCTATGATTTGGGCTATTTGGGCTTTAGTTTAGGTGACTTTGCAGCTAAAGTGAACAAGGGAGAGCTTAGTGCCTCATATAGTAAGGGTGCTTTTGGCTTAGGTGTTTCATATTCAACAGAAAAAGTGACAATTACTTCAAGTATGGATGTAATTGCCGCATTGTTTGGCGCAAAGGCGATTGAGGATAAGGTAAAAGAATGGACTGAATCATTAGGTGAAGGCATAAACGCCACTGTAACTGCACAACTACCTTTTGAGGCTTCACTTGTGATACCACTTAAAAAACCGCTGTCATTGCAGATGGATAAAGTTAGTTTTAAGCCTAATTTTGGTATTAAAATGGATGCATTGGGAGCTGTTGGCTTCGATGCAGGCGCCTCTGCAAGTATTGAAAGTGACTATGCGACTGGCGAACCTGGAGATGAATTTTCGACAACCACCGGTAAAACAGAAGCCCATATTAAAGTTATTATCTTAGGTCAAGAATTTGGTCCTGAATCTGAAACTGAAACAACACAAAAAGGAACGCTTTGGGAAAGTGTTGAGATGCAAAAAAAGTTATTGGCTTTATGTGCAGAAAAAGCTTACTTAAGTGTCCATGACAAACAAATTGGAAATGATAGTGCTGATAAAAGTACACTTGTCAATGATTTTGAAAGCAGCTTGCAAACAAATTGGAAAGAAGGCGTAAGGGTTATAATGGCGGAAAAAGGTGTAAATATTGATGCTGTTCGAGCGGTAAATTTAGATATATATTATGTCAATGCAAATGTATGCTACGTCCAAAATGAATCGGATATTATTAATAAAGTAATAGCAGCTAACAATAAGGCTAAAATAGTTCATGAAGCTATTGTTTTTAATGGGTTAGGAGACCTTAGTGGACAATACCAAGCGAAATCAGGAGGTTGGAATACCGTAATAACTTTAAAGAAAGAAGGTAATGTAATTACAGGAGTTTACGAGAACGGTCAGTTTTCTGGTGAAATAAGCGGTCAAATTATCAAAGGAGATTGGATGCAAGATAATGGTAATGGAGGCTATGGTGAGTTTGTTTTACAAGTACAAGAAAATGGAAAAAGACTTTCAGGAAATTGGACAGACGAAAACAATGAGTCTATGACTTGGGAATTAACAAAATTATAAAAGACACAAACTTGAGCTGTAATCGGTCCTGGGTTGAAACCCAGGTATCCAAAGGTGATGAAAATCTGAGCTTAAAAGCATCAGATTTTTGCTAAAGAACGTTTTAGCCTTCAGTAAGCAAAATTCCAAATGAGACCGATGCTTTAGCTTCGGGCAACCAACAGATTAATCCGGGCTATTCCTGGGTTGAAACCCAGGTATCCAAAGGTGATGAAAAATCTGAGCTTAAAAGCATCAGATTTTTCGAAAGTTTCGTCAATCCGAAAAACCGATAGCTTCCTCGAAAGCTTTAGGGAGGAATCCGTCTTAACGTAGTTAATCTGTTTGAAATCAGTATTGACGCAAAGGCATAAAAATCTGTGTGCATCTGTCTGTTTTGTGTTGGATAAAATCCAGATCTGTGTTTCTATTTTATGCAGGACACCACGCTGTGGCTCAAATCCCGTTCCCGCCTGGCGGCTAAGAACAGGCCGCTCCGATGGAGCTGTAATCAGTCCTGGGTTGAAACCCAGGCTTCTAAATTATTCAATTCAACTTTTTTTTCCAGAAATCAACAAATCCGTGAGTTTTTCAAGCTGTTTGCGCAGATAGTTAATTTCATCGGCCTGTGCGGCAATGCGCTGCTGTAGCAGTTCCAGCATCTTTTCATTTTCGTTGATGGTAAGGTGGACCTGTACTGAATTTTCTTTTGCCTCGCCATGATTCGTATTGTTGGTAATGACTACTTTTTTATCATCGGCATAAAAGTCTTCGATCCTGATGCCCAGTGCAGCTGCTATTTTCTCCAAACGTTCAGTGCTGATGCCGGTTTCTCCACGCTCCATACGGCTGTAAGCCTGATGGGTAAGGTTCAGATGCTTTGCAAGCTCTTCCTGAGTTTTGCCCATCATCTCGCGCATCCGTCTTATTTTAAAACCGTTCATAAGCTCTGAAAAATTAAAGGTTAAAAAACAAAATTAAGCAAGTTTGGTAAAAAACACACAAAAACAGCCGGCAAATTTATGCAACAAAAAAGGATAAGCCTTCAACAAAATGGGCATATAGTTCAATTTGCGAAATTCCTACTTTTGAGTTTTAAATTTTCAATACATCAAAACATTCGTAAAGATATGAAATTTATTTACTTTTTAACTTGCATTTTTCCTATTGCTGCGATTGCGCAAAGCAACTTTACCTCCGCCGGCGGAGAATATAAAGGCGAAGGCGGCAGCGTTTCGCAAAGTTTTGGGCAGCTATCCTTTGCAACGATGAGTTCCGATGAGATAAGCATCTCAGAAGGCGTCATACAGGTTTTTGATATAGCTGTAATTTCCGGAGCAGAGAACAATGCCATACAACTTTTTTACAATGCCTATCCAAATCCGGTGCATGAAAACCTGACCTTGTCAGTTGAAAACTACAATGGCGAAGCGCTCGAATACCAAATCTTCGACAGCAATGGCCGCCTTATCAGCAAGGGAATGGTTGAAAGCAAACTCACTGCTATTTCAACCCTCGACCTAATTCCAGCAAGCTATTATCTGCATGTGATCAAGGAAGGAAAGTCCGAAAAATCTTTCAAAATTGTCAAAATCTAAATCAAAAAACATACATAAATCAAATGACTATGAAACTTTACAAAAAACTACTCTTTATTATGCTGCTTTTTGCAGCAGTTGCTGCCGAGGCTCAGGCGCCGCAGAAATTCAGCTACCA
>CAMDAB010000032.1 GCA_945888475.1 Saprospira grandis DSM 2844
TGTAGAAATGGAAGTCCATGTCTTGCCAAAATCGACCGTTTTATAAACATAGGGACGATAGTCATTGGCACTGTGCCCGTCGAAAACAGCATAGGCAATCTCTTTGCCGTGAACACTGGCCTCGATATGATAACACCAGGTGTTTTTTGGTAAACCCGGGAAATTTGCACTTAGATTCGCCCAGGTTTTTCCGCCATCCTTTGTAAGTTGTACATTACCATCGTCGGTTCCTACCCAAATTACCTGATCGGTAATTGGAGACTCTGCAATTGTAAAAATGGTACAGTGATTTTCGGCCCCCGAGTTGTCAACAGAAAGACCACCCGAAGCTTCCTGGTTTTGTTTGACTTTGTCATTGGTAGTCAAATCGGGCGAAATTTTACGCCAACTGTCACCTCTGTCATTTGATAAGTGTACAAACTGGCTGCCTGCATAGAGCCTATCTGGATTATGTTTACTCGTTGTGATGGGCGTATTCCAATTGAAACGGAATTTTGGATCACCTTCAACCGGATATGGTTTGATAACTTTTATCTGCTGTTTTTTGACATCGAAACGCCAGATATTTTCAGCACCCTGCATCTCTGAATACACAATGTGCGGCTCAGTAGGATGGGGGTAAACTCTGAAACCATCGCCCTGACCCACAAGTTCCCAGTCACGCGATTCTACTCCGCCCGGGCTGGCCGATGGTCCAAACCAGGAATTGTTATCTTGTAAACCGCCATAAACATAATAAGGCTCGCGATTGTCGATGCTGACATGGTAAAACTGACTCAGCGGTAAATCCTCCACCATTTCAAGACTAGAACCTGCATTGGTTGATCGGTACAAACCGCCATCGGTAGCTACAAAAATCTTGTTGGAATTGGCTGGGTCGAAAGCGATATCGTGAATGTCGGAATGCATCGAACCTAGGTTTTTAAATGTTTTGCCACCATCGCGACTGATAGAACCAAAAAGACCTGCTTTTACGACTATATCCGGATTTTTAGGATCCACACTGATTTTGGAAAAATAAAAAGGACGAACAGTGAGTGCAAAATCTCCATTCAGAAATTTCCAGTTCTGTCCACCATCATCCGAGCGGTAAAGTCCCTTCTCTTCTTTCTTCTCTGCTTCAAGCACAGCATAAACAATAGCGCTGTTGGAAGGAGCAACTGCCACTGCAATTCTGCCAAGTTTTCCTTTAGGTAAACCATTTTGAAGTTTATTCCAGCTTTTTCCACCATCTGTTGATTTGTATAATGCACTGTTTGAACCGCCGGAGCTAAAAGAGAAGGCAGTTCTTCTGAATTCCCAAAATGCGGCATAAAGTACATCTGGGTTAGAAGGATCTATAACCAACTCTGAACAGCCTGTGCTTTTGTTGACAAAAAGTATTTTATTCCATGTCTTTCCGCCATCCTCGGTCTTGTAAACTCCGCGTTCTTCGCTATCGCCCCAAAGCGCACCAAGTGCTGCTACAAAAACAATGTTTGAGTTTTTGGGATGAACCTGAACAGATGCTATTCGATCGGTTTTTTCCAGACCCATTTTTGTCCAGTTTTTACCGCCGTCATTTGTCTTGTAAATGCCGTTACCATATGACACGCTGTTTCTTGTCCAGGTTTCTCCTGTTCCAACCCAATAGCTATTGTCTGGGTCGCTGGGGTCGATTGTAACAACACCGATAGATTGGCAGTAATTGTCAAAGATGGAAGTAAATCTTACGCCACCATCCTGCGATTTCCATACTCCGCCACCTGCAGAACCTATCAGCACTACATCTGAATTAGTAGGATGCAATTCAACATCGCTTACACGGCCACTCATGAGCGCAGGTCCAATTTGTCTTGCTTTCAAATCGCCAAAATACTCACCTGCATTGAGGCTTTGTTCTTGTGCAATAGCTGATAATGACATACCCATTAGGAAAATGCCCGAAATTATTTTTAGCATGATTTTTTATTTTTTGGGAAATGAAAATTTCTTTTCGTCTACAGAAGGATTAATTTCAACTTTTTCAAATTGAATTGCCTGGCTGGGTCCATCTTTTATACCTGAAGTGGTTGAATAAGGAACAAAAACACCTTCAACTTCCTGATAATCGCTCAATTTAGTCTGTGCGATTTTGCCCTTCATTTCGCCCGAGTTGATTTCAGTTTCAACCATTATGGGAACATTATTTTCTGTATCTAAATAATAATACTCAACATTTGGTATTTCTTTTCCCTCCACAAGCATTGTTTTTTTGTCTAATTTTATCTTGTAGCACTCTGTACCTTCAATCTTTTCTTTACCAAGAAGTGTTGCTTTATATCCTAATTTTTTGCAGGAAAATAAAGCATTTGGAAATTCCTGAGCTGCTCTTTTGGCATTTTCAGAATCATCTGCAGTGCTTTCTTCAGGCTGCATGGTCATAAAATTAGTTGTCCAGCTTTTTTTACCATCGAATGCATTCATAGTCATGGTGTTGCCCATAAAAGTTACTTCTGTGTAGGTTTTGCCATCTCTTGTAGTCACAACTTCAACAGGAATCTGCATTCCACCTTGTTCAATATTGGCAGTCATTTTCATTGCTTTTACTTCATCCCATTTTTTACCGCCTACGGTCTCATAGTAGGAATTGATTATTTCATCTACAGTTTGAGCAGAAACTGTGCTAACAGAAATAAAACAAAGCATAAAAAAAAGCCCGTTAAAATTTAATTTGCTAAAATTCATAAGATTCGATTTGGTTGTGAATTAATATTAATAAATTTCTTGATTAAGCCTGACAAGAACTTCACAAATATACAGCAAAGCCTTTTCAAAAGTATAATTTGTTCGACCAAAGCAATTTTTTAATCGAAAATCAAAAAGAATATTTTTTTCTTGTAATACTTTTTGTAAAAAGTACATTAACTTGTTTTTTGTTTTAACTTTGTCCTTTACTACCCAATAAAATTTTAATGTTCAAGCTAAACAATTGAAATATGATTCGCCTATTCTTTTCGATTATATCAGTTTGTATTTTTATTCATGCAAAAGCCCAGATAAATGTATCAAATCCGGAGATAGAAAGTCGCATTGATCAATTTTTGTCTAAAATGACTTTGGAAGAAAAAGTAGGCCAAACATGTCAGATTACCCTTGATGCGATACTAAAAAGAGACAATGCTTTTGCTGTCATTGAACCAATACAAATCGATACTCAAAAACTTACTGAAGCACTCGTTCAATTCCATATTGGCTCTATTCTTAATGTTGGCTCACACACGCTGGGTTTGAAAGAGTGGAAATATATACAGGATAACATTCATAGCTATTTCAAAGAGAAAAAGACAAATGTTCCAATAATTTATGGCATTGATGCAATTCATGGTGTAAATTATACGATTGGTGCGACCCTTTTTCCGCATGAAATAGCCTTAGCCGCAAGCTGGAATCCTGAACTTGCTAAAAGTTTTGGTGAGATTACCGCTTATGAAACACGTGCATCGGGCATACACTGGAATTTTTCCCCAGTGCTCGACCTTGCAAGGCAGCCTCTATGGTCAAGATTCTTCGAGACCTTGGGCGAAGACCCATACCTTGCCTCCGAAATGGGAAAGGCAATAGTCAACGGTTATCAGGGTAAAGACAAAGTAGATGCCTATCATGTTGCTGCCTGTCTGAAGCATTTTGTCGGTTACAGCAACCCCCAAAGCGGAAGGGACAGAACACCAGCCTGGATTCCTGAAAAAATGATTGCCGAATTGTATCTGCCACCTTTCAAAGCGGCTGTAGAGCAAGGTGCCCTCACGCTTATGATCAACAGTGGTGATGTGAATGGAATACCTGGGCATATGAACTACAATTTGCTCACAAAAACCTTAAAAGAGGATTGGGATTTCAAAGGTTTTACCGTATCCGATTGGGAAGATTTCGATTTTCTGCACAGTGTTCATAATACTGCCGATGATATTTACGATGCCATAATCAAGGGATTCAATGCAGGTGTTGATATGAGTATGGTTCCTTATTCACCTCAATATAAAACTTATTGCGAACTGATGACCAGGGCTGTAAAAGAAGGTAAAATAAAGGAAGAAAGGCTGAATGATGCAGTGAGAAGAATTCTCAGGGTAAAACTTTTGATTGGACTATTCGAAACAAATCGAAATCAGGCCGATAACTACAATAAGTTTGCTTCCGATGCGCATAAAAAATTGGCACAGGAAGCAGCATTGGAATCGATTACGCTTTTGAAAAATAGTAATAATATCCTTCCTTTGTCAGCAGATAAAAAAGTACTATTGGCCGGTCCATGCAGTGATAATTTGATTTTTTTAAATGGCGCCTGGACACATACCTGGCAAGGCGATGATGCCAAATACAACACAGCTGGGGCTAAAAATATCAAAGAGGCTTTTGCACAAAAGATTGGAAAGGATAAACTTTTATTTTCGAAAGCCTGCGAACTCTATCTCGATAAAGGCTATGAATCGAGCAGATTGGTCAATACGCAGGAATTTCAAAAATTTGCTAAAAAAGCCGATGTTATTGTTCTTGCATTAGGCGAATACCCTTCAACTGAGAAACCCGGCGATATAAGATCTTTGAATTTGAGTAAAGAACAGCTTGAACTAGCAAAAATTGCATATGCTACAAAGAAACCAGTTGTTTTACTTTTAAGCGAAGCAAGACCTCGAATCATCAGAGAAATTGTTGACGATGCTGCGGCTATTGTTCATACCTATCTGCCTGGCGATTACGGAGCCGATGCGCTGATGAAACTACTTTACGGTGAAGCCGATTTTAGTGGGCGTTTGCCATTTACTTATCAGAAATATGACGGGCAGATTGAATTTTACGATCATCCCCGCTCAGTTGCAAAATCAAAAGCAGGTAGTTTCGATGCTTTCAATCCTCAGTGGGAGTTTGGTTATGGACTCAGTTACAACATGCCGGAGTATAAAAGTCTTGATTTGGATAAATCATCAATCAAAGGCGGAGCGCTGATTAAAGTAAGTGTTAAAGTTGTGAACAAAGGAAAAACAAGTACGAAGGAAGTGGTTCAACTTTATATTTCCGACCTGAAAGCCTCAATGGTACCCGCTGGAAAAAAACTATGTGCTTTTCAGAAAGTTGAGTTAAAAGCAGGGGAGGAACGCACAATAGATTTCATTATTAGTGAAAAATCTCTTTATTTTGCCGATTCTAATGGTAAAATGATTGCAGAAAAAGGCAAATTCAGGTTTACAGTTAAAAACTTATCAGCTGAATTTAGTCTGGACTAAACCGGTTGATATACCTACTATTTTTTAAATTCTTTTAAAACCAAATATTATGGCAGGAATTATAATTGATGAAAAAGCACAGGCATCTTCCGGTAATAATGATGTTCAAAAGACCAATTATACTGCCTTATTTACCTTGGTGACAGTATTTTTCTTCTGGGGTTTTGTTGCTGCCAGTAATGATATTTTGATACCTGTATTTAAAGATACTTTTAAGCTCTCACAGATGCAGAGCCAAATGGTTTCTTTGGCATTTTATGTAGCTTACACAGTTGGCTCGCTAATTTATATGCTCGTATCATTCCTGAGCGGATCTGATTTAATCAATCGAATTGGATATAAAAATTCCTTGTCGCTTGGTCTTGTAATTTCTGCTTTGGGCACACTACTATTTTATCCTGCTGCCAACATGGGTTCTTTCGAATTGATGCTTTCCGGACTTTTTATTGTCGGTTTGGGATTTTCGCTCCAACAAACCGTAGCTAATCCATTAGCAATTGCGTTGGGTCCAATCAATACGGGTTCGCAAAGATTGACCCTTGCAGGGGGAATAAATAACTTCGGCACTACTATTGGCCCCCTTATTGTAAGTTTTGCCATTTTTGGTTCGGCTACCTCTGGTTCAACTTCAATCAATCTTGAAAGTGTAAAGATTCCCTATTTAATTTTAGGCGCTGCGTTTTTGGTAGTGGCAATATTCCTGAAATTCTCAAAATTACCCGATAAGCCACAAGCGGCAAGTTTAAGCGATGCCGATGCACTTAGTAGCCGTAAAAGTGCGCTGCATTATCCGCAACTTCTGTTGGGAATGATCGCAATTTTTGTTTATGTTGGAGTTGAAGTTGCTACAGCAAGCAATCTGCCTGCTTATATGGAAAGCAATCTTGGATTTAAGACCAATGAGATTGCTCCATATATTTCATTGTATTGGGCAAGTCTAATGATAGGTCGCTGGACAGGAGCGGTAGAGGCTTTTACTGGAAAAAGCAGTTTGAGAAATGTTCTAAGATTTATTGCGCCTTATCTGGCTTTTGCTGTCTTTTTGCTGGTGAATGCCATTGCAAGCCACGATCTAAGTCCCTTTTATGTATACGCAGTAGTTATTTTAGTGCTTATCGGAGCTGATATTGCCAGCAAAGGAAATCCGGCTACTATGTTATTGATATTTTCTATTCTCGGTATTAGCGCACTGTCCATCGGGATGCTAAGTTCGGGCATGTTGAGTGTTTATGCATTTATTTCTGTTGGACTTTTTTGCAGCACACTTTGGCCCTGTATTTTTGCTTTGGCCATCAGCGGATTAGGTAAGCATACCAGCCAAGGCAGCAGTTTTATTATTATGATGATTATGGGAGGCGGAATTGTTAGTTGGCTTCAAGGTTTCGTTTCGGATTTAACTTCCATAAACCTCAGTTTTATTATTGGGATCTTTTGTTTTGCCTATCTTGCATTTTATGCTTGGACAGTAAAAGGTATCCTTAAAAACCAAGGTATAAATTTCGATAAGTCGTCCGAATCATAGTGAAGTGTTTTGAAAAAAGTATTTTTTTTCGTGTGAATTTGCCCCAGTTTTGCTTTTATCCTACTTGACTGAACGATTTGTGATCTTGATAAATTTGTAGATATGTACAAAATAGAATTTGAAAAATTTTTTTCCTACTCATTTTCACTCGACTGTGTGATATTTGGCTTTAAGGATGACGAAATAAAAGTTCTATTGGTAAAAAGAGCAGTTGAGCCATTTAGTAGCTTCTGGGCAATTCCCGGCGATTTGGTTTATCCTGATGAAGATTTACCAGAGGCTGCAAGTAGAATTTTGTTCGACCTTACAAAGTTGAATGGGATTGAAATGCATCAGACTCAAACCTTTGGAGACCCTAAACGACATCCACAGGGTAGGGTAATTACTTGTGCATTTCTCGCTCTTGTACGTGTCGATGAATTAAATGCTGTAGCTTCTTCATGGGTAGATGAAATTCAATGGATGCCGGTGGATCAGGTACCTCAACTTGCCTTCGACCATAATCTCATAATAGATTCAACATATAGAATTTTAAAGGAAAAACTGGTTCGTGAACCTGTTTGCTTCGATATGTTACCATTGAAATTTACCCTTAATGAGATGCAAAAACTATACGAGTATGCGTTCAAGACAGAAATGGATAAGGGGAATTTTAGAAAAAAAATAAAACAATTACCGCTTGTTAAGCATGACGAAAAGCAGCAGTATGTAAAACATAGACCTGCTAAACTATTCTCCTTCGATCAGTCATCATTTAAAAAACTATCAGAAGAAACTGACTACATTTTCAAAATGTAATTTTTTTTCATACCTTATTGTAAAAATTACAATAATTATTTTGTGAACTATTAAATAATAGTTATGTTTGAGTAAATATTTACTTATTTATTGTTCTCAAAATTAAAAATCATGAAAAATTTATTCAATTTACTCATTGCCCTAAGTGGTATTACTTCTTTGTTTGCACAAAACAATGTAAACTTCAGCGCTTCTGATAACTGGACAGGTTATATGAATGTTTTTGAATTACCTGCTAATGGGGGAGGATATGTTTTTGGATCTGCTTGGGGAGTTGCCGATTTGAAAACTACAATAGATTCTACAGCTAACACAATTACCCTGAAACCGAATTACAACACCTATGCCGATAATCCTACCGATCCATTTTGGGTTGATACAATTGCCAATGTAGGTAAAAAGTTTATGGAAGCATCTACTTTTGTAGAGCCAGGTGCAACCTTTAATCAAAACAATCTTACTTTTTCAGGTACTGTCCTTTCAAATACATTGGACACTTCCTACACAGCAAGTTTCTTCATCAAAGCGCTAGATCCGGCAAACGGTTATCAGGATGTTTTTGGTGGTACAAAGGTTACTGAATTGCCTGCAAGCGGCAACTTTACTGTATCTGCTACATCTACAGAATTAGCTTCTGGTCTTATTGTACAATACGGTTTTGTAGTAAAGGGCAGAAATGGCAATCCTGCTGATGAGCAGAATCTAGGTTCAGTTGTAATCAGTGCACCTGTAACTGCAATTAACTCTTTTGCTGTCAACAATGATTTCAGCATCAGTCCAAATCCTGCGAGAGAAATGCTAACAATAAACAGCTCAGAGCTATTTGAAGACTATCGCATTTTTAATACAGTAGGCCAAATGGTATTAAGTGGAAAATACAACAACCAAATTGATATTTCTAATATCAATGCTGGTAATTATTTCCTTGAATTGTCTAACACTGGTAAAAAATCAGTTAAAGCATTCGTAAAGAAATAAGTAAAGGATGAAAATTTGTTTTTATTTGTTTTTGTAAGTAAGTGTTTAATGTGAAGGGACTGTCCGGTAATTCGGTCAGTCCCTTTTTTATAAAAAGCCTAGATATCTTACAAAAATTGAAAATTTTCTCTTTTATTACTTCGCAATATCCTGGATTTATTGTTGAAACAGGCTTATGTTTTAACTATCATTTTTTGTGTAATGATTGGTGTATCATATAGATATTTGCTGTAATTGCCAATTGCATTTACATTAAAAAAATATAACTTTTGATATGGCTCTTTTTCACTGACTGCCTTAGAAAACCTCACTCTAGTCATTTTTGACGACAGCACTTATCTGCGTTTTCTGCCTTGACAGATTAAAAATCTTTTAATTGAACCCGAAGGCTCCGCGAAGCGAAATCATATCATTACTTGTGAAAAGTTACTTTTAAAAATTCAAGAAAGGATTTTCTTTTTGATTTTTAGCGGATCAACTTTATTGGTCATTCACTTTTCTATCAATACAAAAAAGCCACCCTAAGGTGGCTAAAAATGGGCTTATTTGAAATTGTTTTATCCGAATCTTAAAACTATTGAAATACCCTAACGTAGTCGACAACCATTTTTTGAGGAAAAACGGTTGTTGCATCTGGGTTTCCTGGCCAGTTTCCACCTACAGCCACATTGAAAATTAAGAAAAACTTTTCGTCGAACTCGGCCAAATCGGCAGCTGTAGTATTCAAAACATGGTATTGGATATTATCGCGATACCATTTGATAGAATTAGTGTCCCAAACAATAGAAAAAACATGAAACTCATCGTTAAATCTTCCATTGCTCAAAGTATTCGAAGCGCCTGATTGTACTCTTTGTCCATTGGGATCGGCCCAATGTGCTGTGCCATGAACAGTTTTATCTGATGCTGTTCCACCAACCATTTCCATGATGTCAATCTCTCCGCAGGCAGGCCAACTTACTGTGCTGATGTTGTCACCTAACATCCAGAGCGCAGGCCAAATTCCCTGTCCAAATGGCATTTTTGCTCTAATATCAATCCGTCCGTATTTAAAGGATTTAAGCCCTTGTGTCTTGATTCTGGATGATGTATAGTTCTGTCCGCCAAAACTTTCCTGCTTTGCTGTAATGGTCAATAATCCATTTTCAACCGTGGCGTTATCCGTTTTGTAATATTCAAGTTCATTGTTTCCCCAACCCCAATTGCCATTTCCAATATCATATGTCCAATCGGCAGATATACTATTGCCATCGAATTCATCGTTCCATACCAAGGTCATGTTTGGGTAACTGAGTGGGGTGCTGTAGCCCTGATTGATTAGGGAATCGGCATTAACACTGACCGTATCAAATTTTTCGATAAAATCGTTGAATGTGGTATGAGCACGGGATTTGATACGGTAAGTTCCGCTCTGTGTATAGGTATAATCAGCAATTCCGTCATTTGTTAGTATAACGGTGGAATCATTATTCCTAAAAAAAGTAACGGTATAAAAGTTGACTTTGTCGGCCTGTGCAATCACCCCCACATTTGCCCCATTGACCGCGACAGTAGTTCTTAAATTTTCCGGCAGTACTACCGTTTGAATAGCTGGTTTTTTGCAGTTGACAAAAAGTAATAGTCCGAAAATAAAAACTATGAATTTCATATTAAGTTATTTATTGTTGAATAATATCATCGATGTAGAAAGTGCCGGCATTCGCTAGGTTCCAGCCTGGGAAAAGCACGAGTCGGTCATACACTCCGGATGCAGACCCTGTGAAATCGACAGAAATGTTTTGCCAGTTGTTAGCGGAAGTTACATTTACATCCAAAACAACAAAATCATTTGTATTGCTCGAATTTTCAACTTTTACCCTGAATGTTCCTGTCGTTGGCGCCCAAACTTTGAGCGCAATATTTGTATTTGTTGAAAAGTCGAGCGGATCTGTCAGGTCGAAATAAAAGCCCGACCAGGTTTGATTTCCATGAACTGTCTCTAATACTTTTGAACTTGTATTAATACCCGTCGGATCGGGATTATTGATAACTGCAGTAGTACTGTTACCGAAAACCGTAATACCCTGGACCGTACTTTCAAAATTGATTGGCAGACTCATTGTTGGTGTATTATTACCACCACTTACAAACCCATCAGGAATCAATTTCAAATACCACATTAGTCCGCCAGCATGATGCTTATACTGCAACCAAAGGGAGGTGTCGGTAAGTGCAATAATTTTGTAGGTATGAACACCACTGTAAAATCCGATGAAAGCATCATTTGAAATACTCAGGGTCGTATCGTTGCCTTCGGTCAATGTCCATGTTTCACCAATCTTATTATTATAAGGCGCTGTATAGTCACCTAGGTTTTGATAGGATCCCGGAAAATTTGCTGCCAATGAATTATGAACATATACACTGCTGTTGTTTAGCATGTCGAATTTAAATTCATTCAAATAAAAGGTGTATCGGTCATCATAAAGTCCTACATTTTCCTTGTCATTAGCACCGGCAGCCCACCATTGTGGATAATTTCCAGCTGTGCCTACAGGATCGGGACCAACGCCAAAATGTGCTGGTACCAGTGAATCAATATGCCAGGTTTTGAAACCGGGACCATTAATCCCGCCTGTCAGACTATTAAAAAGAGGATTGTCCAGCAAGGTAAAATCTGTTTGTGCAATCTGAATTTGCTGAGTGCTTGAAACGCTGCCACCTTTTGTGAAAATGGTCAATTTTACTGAATAGCTTCCTGCATAAGGATAAATTCCACGTACATTGCTTCCATCGGCACTCAGTCCGTTTCCTAAATCCCATTTAGCAATTACATTTGGATTAGTAGCCCTAAATTCTATGATATTGTTGCTTGTAGCACTTGCCGAATAAGTAAAAGCTGCATCTTCCGACTTGGGAGGGTCGCCTAGCGCAGGCTCATATTTTTTGCAGGAAACTGTGAGCATTAATGCAAACAATAATAACAGAAGGAATTGTATATTTTTCATGATAATTGCTTTTAATAACCTGAATTTTGATTCCATTTACCTCCTGCGAGGTCTATTTCAATTTGCGGAATTGGAAATAGTTCATGTTTATTTAACTGAAAACCACTGATATTTGTTGCAGCCTGTCCGGTTCTTACTAAATCGAAAAATCTATGTCCTTCGCAAGCAAGTTCCAAACGGCGTTCATTCCATATTTCCTGTACTGAACTGATATTGATACTTGACATACCAACTCTGTTGCGTACCTGATTTAAATAATTTTGAGCAGAGCCACTGTTGCCATTTTGAAAATGGGCCTCTGCAGCCATAAGTAATACATCTGCATATCTGATTACTCGGTAGTTCACAGGACTGGTTAAATCGTCGTCGGGTAAACCAATCTCACCCTGTCTTTTAATATATTTATTGTTGTAAAAACCAGTATGACCACCTGCGCCAACAGCATAAGTTATGGATGCGGCATTCGGCTGAGCAGCAATAAAGGCATCAATGTCTAAAACAGTCAGGTCTCTTCTTGGGTCATTTGAAGCAAAGGCATCGTACAGATTTTGTGTAGGCAGATTGTAACTATTTCCATCGCCATAAACAGGCCCATTGTATTGTCTGATTCCATGAAAACCGGGACCGGCATTTCCTTCCAAACAAACCAGACAGCCATAGCCTCCGCCTTCTGCTCCAGAGTATTGCACATCAAAAACTGTTTCGCTATTGTTCTCATTGGCAACGCTAAACAGGTCTGCATAATCCGCAATAAGGCTATAAGTGCCGCTGTTGATAACTTCGTCCAGAATTTGAGCAGATTGGGAAAATTTATTCTGATAGAGGTAAACTTTTCCGAGTAGTGATTGCGCAGCACCCTTTGTTGCGCTACCTTTGGCTCTGGCAATAACTGGAAGTACTGCAGCAGACTCAATCAAATCTTGCTCAATCTGCGCATAAACTTCCGATTTTGGAGATCTGTCCAATTGAGTTACTTCGCTTGCGCCAATGCGTCGGTCAATGACCAATGGAACATCACCAAAGAATTTGACCAATTCGAAATAATAAAATGCCCTAAGGAATTTGGCCTCAGCTAAAATTTGATCTTTACCGCTGAAGTCGATGCTGTTTTGAAATTCCAAAATGTAATTGGCACGAGTTATACCAGCGTAATTCCAGCGCATCAGGCTGCGAAGTTCGTTGTTCACAGCGCCATGGGTCATTGCATCGATTTGGTGCAGGCCTTCGGTGTCATTTGCACTTTCGCCGCCAGCGATGGTGTTATCGGATGCAATTTCGCCAATCCAGACCGATAGGAAAGAGGCCTGCAGTAGGTCGTAAGCGCCAACCAAAGCTCTTTCGTAATCATCGGGAGTCTGAAAATAATTTTCGGCATCCTGACCATAAGGCGGATTTACATCCAAAAACTTTTTACATCCGCTGAACCCTAAAAAGGTTAATGCTAGTAAAAGTAATTTTGAGTTAATCAATAGTCTTTTCATTGTCTTAAAATTTTAAAATTACACCACCCATAATTGTTTTTGCCTGAGGATAAAATCCGAAGTCAACCCCCGAGGAAAGGGTGCCGGCTGTTGGACCGATGTCCGGATCGAATCCTTTATATTTGGTGATCGTGAAAAGATTATTTGCTGCAACATAGAATCTAAGTGATTCTGTTTTAGCTTTTTTCAGTAGCTTCGAAGGCAATGTATAACCCAGTTGTATATTTCTGAGTCTTAAAAATGATCCATCTTCCACATAGTAATTGGAAAAAACATTGTTTCTGCTTGGTTCAACAGTGAGTCGTGGATGAATGTTGCTTGTACCAGGACCTGTCCATCTGTCAATTACATAATCCAACTGATTGGCATATGGTTGATTTCTTTCGTAATTTCTGATAATTTCCTGACCGATCGCTGCATAGAGATTAGCAGAAAGATCGAATCCTTTGAAAAACAAAGAAAGTGAAAAACCAAATACAGCATCGGGAATTGCAGAACCGAGCATTTTTTTGTCTGTGTCATTGCTGAAGTTAATTACACCATCGCCATTTTGATCAACAAATCTGAAATCGCCAGGTTTAGCACCATCCTGAACAACTGTAGAAGCATCGATTTCTTCCTGCGATTGAAATATACCGGACGTTTCATATCCATGGAAATAACCTATTGAAAAACCTTCTTCGAATCTTGTTGCAACATTTCCACCGACTCCGAAATAAGCACCAGGTAAATAATCAACTCCTTCAGGTACTTTAGTTACAATGTTATTAAGCAAAGTTGTGTTAAAATTCAGGCTGTACTTAAATGTATTAAGTATAGTAGAATTATATCCCAATTCAATTTCGAAACCTTTATTACTTACATTTCCGGCATTGATAAAAGGAGCTGCACCGCCAGGACCATAGGAGCCAATTACTGCAGAAACATCGGGTTGGAAGAGTAAGTTGTATGTATTTTTGATAAAATAATTCACTGTCAGGTCAAGCGATTTGAAAAAGGTCAGATCCAAACCTGCATTAAATTGCCCGGTTGTTTCCCACTTTAGGTCGGGATTCGATGCTCTGCCCAGTGCAACACCAGTAGTAATCACATCATCAAAAACATAGACACCTTCGCCATTGAGCAGCGCACGATAAGCAAAATTAGCTATCTGGTCATTGCCCGAAATGCCATAACTTAGTCTCAGTTTACAAAAATCGATAAATTTACTATTGAAAAAATCTTCTTCAGAGATGAGCCATGCTCCAGAAATAGTAGGAAAATAGCCGTAACGATTATTTTTACCAAATTTACTCGATCCGTCCGAACGTAAAATTCCAGATAATAGATATTTTGAATTGTAGGCATATTCCGCTCTGAGGAATGCCGAAAGCAGCCTTTCAGTAAATTCAAATGAACCAGTATTGTTTAAGTATCCGCCAGCAGCCGTATTGGCCGAAATGTCAGCAAACTCAATGGAATTGTTAGGAATATTAAAAGCCGTTCCGTTCAGTGCATTGCCTTTTCGGTGAAAAACACTGATACCGCCTGTGGCTTTAATCTTATGCAGACTATCAATATTTTGTTCGTAATTTAAGAAAGCCTCATAGTTCAAGTCGGTGAAAGTGGCACGCTGCTCAAAAACAGAGGAACCTCTTTCTACAAAAACATTGTCTGCTATTTCAACCTGTGGAGCATCCAAATCGGCATTCAGAGCAGTATTGGCGTATTTGCCTGTACCATACCATGCCAAAGGAGAAAATACCTTGGTGTCGACCATAGCAAAGTTATAATTCAACCTGTTGGTGAAAAATAAATTTTTGGTGATTTTGTACTGAAGTTCCTCTTTGCCCACAAATTTATTAGCCCATGTAAAATTGTAGGTGTTTTCAATTTGAGCAATCGGATTGATAATATCGGCTACTTCTTCCAAATAGCTATAGTTGCCATCCGGTGTTCTGATTGGTTCATTCGGGAAAGCATTGATTGTATTATACAGAACAGAGCCAATTCCGTTTTCGGGTAATCCTTTGCGGTATTCGTTTGAGAATAATAGAACTGAATTTAGCTGCCAACGCTCGTTCAAATCGGAACTGATATTTGCTTTGCCATTGTAACGCGAAAAGTGAGCCTTGTCTCTGCCAACAATACCATCCTGATTATAATAGGTCAAACCCAATGAATAGCGGGTAGATTTTGAACCACCGCTCATCGATAGATTGTAGTTTTGTATCGGGACAGTTGAAAAAATACTATCCTGCCAGCTAGTACCGATACCCAAGCCAGTATTGTTGAAAGGCAATGGCTGACCTGCAGTACCGAACATTTCATTTTTGATGACTGCATATTCTTCGGCGCTAAGCAAATTCAATTTTTTTGCAGTCTGCTGAAAGCCAACATAGGTAGAAAATTCAAATTTGGGTTTCGAATTCAATTGTCCTTTTTTGGTTTCTATTATAATGACGCCATTTGCTGCTCTTACACCATATATACCTGCAGTAGCGTCTTTTAGTACATTTATTGACTCTATATCATTAGGATTCAGAGCATTCAGACCTTCCGAATCATAAATAACACCATCCACAAGGATAAGTGGGTCATTATCGCCAAAGGTTGAAAGACCTCTGATTCTAATGCTTGAGGAACCACCGGGAGATCCAGAATTGGTATTAATGCTTACGCCAGCAACCTTACCTTGTAAGGCCTGATCTACACGTGACATATTCATCTTCTCAAGGTCTTCTCCTTTTACCCTTGAACTGGCACCTGTTAGTTCTTTTGCTTTTACCCTACCATAGCCAATGACAACAATCTCATCCTTTATTATTTCTTCAGGCTTCATAGAAATGTTGAGTTCTGCTCTTCCTGCCAGCAAAATTTCCTGACTCTGATAACCCACATAGGAAAACAGAAGTATTACTTCAGTATTATTTTCATATTCTAAAAGAAAATTACCCTCAATGTCTGTGTTTGTACCTATTTGGGTGCCTTTTATAATAATAGATACGCTTGGTAGTCCCTGGCTGTTTTCATCGCTTACATTTCCTTTCACAGTTTTTAATTGAGCATAAGAATTGAATGCGAAAAAAACTAATAAGACTACTAAAAATTGATATACTTTCATAAGCTTTTATTTTGATAGGCTAAAAATATGACTTTTTGTAAAATTTACAAAAAGTATCCCTATTTATTTTTTATTTTAAAAAATTAGAAAAGCTTTTGTCTGCTTGTTGCAGAATTTTATACTTGAGATGTCGCAATACAAAATATTATATTATTTTTCATTTAATTTTTTTTAGTATGTTTTATTATTACGAAACAAGAAATAACAGCGCTAAAATAGCTTTAAAATTTTAATGTTTGCTGCATGCGAAGTGATTATATCTGACGATAAAGTTTTTAATATACGTTCAATATATATTTATTTTTAAAAAAAAAATATAATTTGTTTAAAAAAAACAAAAAAAAATTGTTCAAAACTCAAACAAAAAATATATGTTTGTGTTAGCTTATCGGAGTATCCCGAAAATCCTTAAGAGTAGGGTAACATATTTAATAACTAATCATTATGGACAATTCAGTAATCGCGCCAGACAATTATGTAGCTTTTACATTTTTTATTGGCACAATGGCAATGATGGCAGCATCTGTTTTTTTCTTTTTAGAATTAAGCAACACATCTCAAAAATGGAGAACCTCAGTTCTAGTTTCAGGATTGATTACTTTCATTGCAGCAGTACATTATTATTACATGAGAGGTTACAACCTTGAGACTGGAGATTCACCTACTTTTTTCCGTTATGTCGACTGGATTTTAACTGTGCCGCTTATGTGTGTTGAGTTTTACTTAATTACAAAAAAAGCAGGTGCAAAAATTGGTCTTTTGTGGAAATTGATTGCCGCTTCTCTTGTTATGTTATTGACAGGTTACGTTGGTGAGGTATTACACAGAGATGCCAGTGTATTATGGGGCGTTTTATCTGGTTTAGCTTATTTCTACATCGTTTACCTTGTTTGGTTTGGTGAAGTTGCTAAATTGGCTCAAAATGCTGGACCTCAAGTAGCAAAAGCTACTAATATTTTAGCTTGGTTTGTACTTGTAGGTTGGGCTATTTATCCTTTAGGTTACATCCTTGGAACTCCTGGTGGTTTATTCGGATGGCAGCCAGTTGCAGATACTGCAGCAGCTTTAAAGGCTATGGATATTGTTTACAACATTGCTGACGCTATCAACAAAATCGGTTTTGGTCTAGTAATTTATGCTTTGAGTAGAAGCGAAGACTAGTCTAGTTAACTACAACTAAATAGAGGTGCATTTCTGGTAATTGCACCTCTATTTTTTTTAATCAAATACTAATCTATGAAATATGAATCAAAGAAACGATGAGCGTAAAGTTTACGATTTTGCCTTTATTGGATTGGGAGCGAGTAATAGTCTCCTGCTTATTTCTTTGATTCAAAAAGGCTTATTAAAAAATAAACGTATAATTATATTTGAAGGAAATAGCAAATCAGAAAATGATAAGACCTATTGTTTTTGGGCATCAGATGAAGAGGCAATTGTAAATGATTTATCACAGATCATATCCTTTCGTTTTGATAAAATAAAGGTAGATGATGATGTAATTAAAAGTATTCATAATATTCCATACCATTACATCAGGAGTATTGATTTGTATAATTTTACACTCGATAAATTGAATGAAGAAAATATTCATGTAGTTCGAGAAGATGTTCAAGATTTGGAATTGGATGGAGATTATAACTGCATTAGCACAAAAGAAGACAGCTATAAATCGGCCTATGTCTTTGATAGTCGCCCACCTATCATAAATAACTTAGATAATCACATTCTTCTAAAACAAACATTTTTTGGACTACACATTCGCTGTGAGGGTTCTCCTTTTGATCTAGATGTATTTGAAATGATGAACTTCAATGTTGATCAAAATGATTTTACGCAATTCATGTATATCATACCGTTTTCAGCAAATAATGCACTTGTTGAATTTACGCGATTTGGATCTAAGCCTTTAGAATATGAATATGCAACACAATTGTTAGACAAATATATTCTGGAAAACTTTGGGTCATACGAAATTTTGAACGCTGAATCCGGCTCAATTCCAATGACTACCTGGACAAACGCTGTCCACCCTTCCAAATCAGTTTTAAGAACAGGTACAAGTGCTAACCTTATTAAACCTAGTACTGGTTATGGATTTAAAAATATGTATCTTTTTGCCGAAGCAGTATCAAAAAGAATTGAATCCAATAACCTACTAAATTTTAATAAAATAAGCTTGCCAACAAAAAGCAGGTTTAAATTTTATGATAGTTTATTATTGATTATTCTCTTTTTTTGGCCTTCGAAAGGAAAATCTATATTTTCCAAATTGTTTTCTAGAGTGCCAATTAAAAGGATTTTTACATTCTTGGATGAGCAAACGAACTTAAAGGATGAAATTAAAATTTTTTCTACCTTACCCGTATTACTATTTTTAAAAGCCTTGTTTTTATACTGTGTGCGTTCCGTTATGTTTCGTTACCTGCTTGCATTTTTATTTGTTCTGGGCTACAATATTATTTACTTTCTTCAGCCCGATTATTTGCCCTTTTTTAATTACCCGATTCTGTTATTTGGATTTTTAGTAGTAGGCATTCCTCACGGTGCACTAGATCATGTAATTTCAAAGAAAAATGATAAAGGCCTATTTCGTTTTATAGCTCAATATCTGTTTTTGATAATTATCAATTTTGCTTTATGGCAAATAGATACTACCCTTGCCCTAGTGCTGTTTATTGGTTATTCTTCTTTTCATTTTGGTGAATCTGAATGGATTGAAAGCGACGGAAAGATAAATTCACTCAAAGGAAAAATACATTCTTTTTTTATTGGTTTAGCGGTATTAGTGTTTATTTTAATTACGCACCTTGATGAGTCAAAATTGATAATATCTCATATAATCGGATTGTCATTAAATGTTTCAGACTATCTCATCTTACCTTTTTCTATTTTGACTTTTGGATATTTATTGATACGCACATCAAAATCTAATAGTAATTCAACTATTGGCCTTTTATTTCTTTTACTCTTAGGACTATTAGTTCCTCTTTTTGAAGCATTTTGGTTGTACTTCATTTTTCAACATAGTACCAATGCTTGGAAACATCTTAAAGATAAACTATCGATGAGTTCTATTCAATTATTCAGCAAAGCATTGCTTTATACTTCTGGCGCTTTTGTATTATTTTTTATTCTGATATGGTACAGCGCTTATTTTAAATCGATAGAAAATTTCTGGGCTTTAGTATTTGTATTTTTATCTTGTATCAGCTTTCCCCATTTTATTATTATGCATTCGTTTTACAAAAAGTAATATGAACGCTTCGCAATTTTACCCTTTTAATTTTTGTAAAAATCAAAGAGGAAGGAAAGCTAATACACAACCATAAAAAAAGGAAACAGTTAAAACCGTTCCCTTTGTGATTATTTATGTATGAGCGAATTTTCGCTGTTCACATTATTGCTTAGAGTTTATACAACACAGCTTTACAAGCCTTTACAGTTCTTTCTATGCTTGGCATAAATTCCTCAACATAGGTTGGTGCATAGCCAAGCGAAGTATCGCGACTGTTAACACGTGTCACAGGAGCATCTAGGTAATCGAATGCATGTTTTTGAACCACATAGGATATTTCGGAAGCAACACTTGCAAAAGGCCATGATTCATCAACGACTACAATTCTGTTGGTTTTTTTAACTGAATCCAAAATCGTTTTGTGGTCCATTGGGCGAATTGTACGGAGGTCGATAACTTCTGCAGAAATGCCTTCTTTTGCCAATTCTTCTGCTGCGCCCATTGCCACTTTCATCATTTTATTGAAAGAAACAATTGTTACATCGGTTCCTTCACGTTTTACTGCAGCAAGGCCAATTGGAATAAGATATTCCTCGTCAGGTATAAGTCCTACATCTGAGTAGCAATGCTCCGCTTCCATAAAACAAATTGGATTGTCATCGCGAATTGCAGATTTCATTAAGCCTTTGGTGTCATAAGGGTCAACAGTTGATATAACTTTAAGACCAGGCACCTGAGCCATCCAGCTTTCGAAGGTTTGAGAGTGCTGTTGCGCCAATTGTCCGGCTGCTCCCGTTGGTCCACGGAAAACGATTGGACATTTGATCGTGCCTGCCGACATATGTAAAATCTTAGCAGCATGATTTACGATTTGGTCGAATGCAAGAATTGCAAAATTCCAAGTCATAAATTCAACGATTGGACGCAAGCCAGCCATTGCCGCACCAACACCAACCGATGCAAAACCCAATTCGGCAATTGGAGTATCGATAACTCTTTTGGATCCGAATTCATCGAGCATACCCTGGCTTACTTTATAGGCTCCGTTATACTCGGCTACTTCTTCACCCATTAGGAATACTCTTTCATCGCGGCGCATTTCTTCGCTCATTGCTTCGCGCAGTGCCTCACGCAGACGTACTTCTCTCATTGCCATGTTGTTAAAGTTTTTGTTATTATATTTGATAATAGACTTTTCGTTTTGACTTTATACAAAACTCACTACTTCACTAAATCACTCTTCTGGCTTCAATAAAACATTAAATCAAATTGAAGTGCGAAAAATACAATGCTTTAACTTAAATCAGTAATTTTTTTAAAGATTTTTATAATTCGGTGGTTCATTTTATTGTAGAAAGAATCATTGCAACCTTAAAACCCAAAACCTGATTACAGTATCCGGGTATTTCTTCATCGGCATTTAAACACTGCTCAGGACAATCGCAACCAAGTGGACCATCGGCCGACATTCTGAAACTGCAATTGATACAACAGACTCCTTCACAAATCAGACAAACAGGGGAATCTTTGTCCTCGTAATCGGCCCTAAAAATTCCCTTTGTCAGTTCCTTTAGCAAAAGTGCTTTTTTTCTTGAATTTTTTTTTGTGTCTGTACAATGTATACAAAGGTAATATCGATTTGTATTGAATGTTGTTATAAATATACTGTCAATGCTTTCAATTCGTGGGTCTGCCATTAGAATAGATTTTTTAAGCAAATCTTCTTTTACAGCAAAATTGTAGATGTTTTTTGATTCGTCGTAACGCACGAGAACTGAGTTGACAGGGTCGAAACTCACTGTTTCAGCTTTTTTTTGTCCTTTTTTCTGGGCTGATACGGTGTTAGCTGAAAACAGTATTAAAAAACAACATAAATATGTGATTTGAATAATATACATTGGAAAGTTGTTAGAGAAATAAATATAATGCCTTTGCAAATTACAAGAAAAATATATTATTTTCACAATTATTTAAACGCCAAAAGTATTTCAAATGAAACTTTTACTCATTGTCTTTTCCGTTTTTTGCTTAACAGGTTTTGTAAATGCTCAATTGAAAGACCAGGATTCAAATAGCTATAAAACTGTTCTAATTGGAAACAGAGCTTGGATGACTGAAAATTATAAGGCTGTCAAACTTAATAATGGGCAAAAAATAGCTTTTGCCAAGAATTCAGATGAATGGATAGAATATTTTGAGTCAAAAACGCCTTGTTACACATATGCAAATTTCGATGTAAAAAACAAGAATAATGGTCTCATTTACAATTATTTTGCTGCACACAGTCAATATATTGCACCGGAATCATGGACTGTTCCAGGTACCGATGACTGGGATAAGATGGTTTTTTCTATTGGACAATACGATATCAAGACAGCACTGAAACTGAAACAGAATGCTGTCTGGAAATCAGCAAAAGCTAGTTCGAACCTAAGCGGTTTTTCTGCAAGTCCAATGCCATTTTTGAAATTTTGTGGGGCATTTACAGATCCTCAAAAATATCAAAGTGTAAGTTACTGGCGCTTGGATAAGGTAGATGAAGAGAATGGGGAAAATGCCTGTTCTTTTTCAGTTTCTGAATCAGGTAAAATGGAGCTTGCCCAAGGTTATACAGGAGCAACAGCCGGTTATTATATAAGGTTGTGCAAAATTTTAAAACCTGATGAGGTTGAAAAAGAGAATGATGATGATGCACAGGATTAAAGAAATCTTGTTTTACATAGCCGAGATGGATTTGAAAAAATCCACTAAATATATCACACAAGTTTTGTTTCTTACAGATTATTTGAAAAATACAGTAAGAATCTTTTCTCTGCAATATTTAATTGGAAGATATAGACTCCAGGAGCCAGATCTGCAAGATTATAAGGCTTGAAATATTCTAAAATCTTATCTTTTTTTACTTGGAGTCCATTTAAATCAAAAATTTTAATCTCAGCCTCCTTGAAAGAGAGTGCTTGCTTAGCACAGATAATGCTTTCCGAATGAATAAAAAAAAGATTTATATCTTCCTCAGCAATTTTACTTATTGGCGTAGTGCTTGGGTTGCAAAAATTATTAAAAAGACAGACCGAAGTGTCGAAACTAAAATGCAAAATAAAATCTGTCGGTATACTATCCAAATCTGTGCTGACCTCATAAACTTCGGCACTGCCTCCAATTTGCCCAAATAAACTAAGCGTACCTGTGCCAATTGTATCTAAATTGCTGTTTGTCAGTGCTGAAATGTGTGGATAGTTAATAAAATTGTTCAGATTCCCATGAAAAGTAATTGTGTATTTTAACAAATTAGGGTTCACCGAAGTATCTATTCTAATATCCTTGATACAAAAAGAATCGCATGAAACCTGACCTGAAAGGAGCAATGACTCAAACACTAACATTAAAACCAAAATATTTTTCATTTGGAGAATATTTAAGCTTAAAGTTATAAAAACTAGTGATCAGATTCAAGCGCTAGATTAGTCTCAACAAATTTCAAAAAAAATTTGATAAGTTTACATTTATATTCAAATTTACATTTTAAATCAAATAAAACTCAAATATCAATACGCTATGTTCAAAAAAACCAAAATTGCCGGCATAGGTTTCTATGTTCCTCAAAATGTTGTTAAAAATGATGACTTGAAAGAAGTGATCGACAC
This sequence comes from Saprospira grandis DSM 2844, assembly GCA_945888475.1. Lineage (GTDB taxonomy): Bacteria > Bacteroidota > Bacteroidia > Chitinophagales > Saprospiraceae > Saprospira > Saprospira grandis_C. The sequence goes on from CAMDAB010000032.1 coordinate 22,995, forward strand.
CACCGATGAGTGGATACAGGAACGTACCGGCATAAAAGAAAGAAGATATGTGCAACGTTTCAAAGAAAATACCACTACAATGGCGGTGGAGGCTTCGAAAATTGCTATTGAAAGAGCTGGTATAAGTGCCAATGACATAGATTTTATCATTTTTGCTACGCTCAGCCCCGACTATTTTTTCCCAGGCTGCGGTGTTTTGCTTCAAAGAGAACTGGGCATCAAAAACAATTGTGGTGCGCTCGATATCAGAAATCAGTGCTCGGCCTTTGTGTATGGACTTTCAGTTGCTGATCAATTTATCAAAACTGGAATGTATAAAAATATTCTTTTGGTTGGATCAGAAACACATTCAGCTGGTCTCGATTTTAGTACCCGTGGTCGAAATGTCTCAGTTATTTTTGGCGATGGGGCAGGAGCTGTAGTGTTACAGCCAACAGAAAAGCAAAATCAGGGAATTCTCTCTACACATCTTCACTCCGAAGGTTTACATGCCGAAAAACTTGCTTTCCTTCACCTGGGCGGACATAGCGGTGTATTTACAGGCGATCAGACTGATTTCCAAAGTTCGGGTAAATGGGGTTCGCTCTTCGTGACACAGGAAATGATAGACAACGGTACCGCCTTTCCAATTATGGACGGCCCTTTTGTTTTTAAAAATGCTGTTGTTCGTTTTCCTCAGGTTATCATGGAAGCTTTGGATGCCAATAACAAAAAGCTCAGCGATATAAATATGCTTATTCCGCATCAGGCAAATTTACGTATCGCCCAGTTTATACAGGAAAAGTTGGGGCTAAGTGAAAATCAGGTTTACAACAATATTCAGAAATATGGCAATACTACTGCAGCATCAGTTCCTATTGCACTTTGTGAGGCTTGGGAATTGGGTAAAATCAAAGATGGCGATTTGGTTTGTTTGGCTGCTTTTGGCAGTGGTTTTACTTGGGGATCGGCGCTGATTGAATGGTAACAATAGTTTTATTCAGTCGATAGCATGCTAAGATTTGTCTTAATTTTGGCTAATTTTGGAAAAATAAATATAAATTCCTTATAATTGCAGCAGTTTAAAGGCGCAAGCCAAGTTTATTTATCGAAACATTAAATTCATATTAAAAAAATGCTTAGTCTAAAATCAAAACTGATGGGTCTCGGCTTTGTGGCCCTGTCATTTTCCGCTTTTTCTCAGGCACCTGCCAATTGGTTCAATCTCGATCTGACTGCCGATAAGGTACATGGAGTGAGTACAGAAAAAGCTTACAAGGAATTGCTTAGCAATAAAAAACCAAAGAAAACAGTTTTGGTTGCAGTAATCGACTCAGGTGTAGACTATGAGCACGAAGACCTAAAAGATGTAATGTGGGTTAATCCAAAGGAAGTTAAAGGTAACGGCAAAGATGACGACGGAAATGGATACGTTGACGACATACATGGATGGAATTTTATTGGTGGAAAAAATGGCAATATTGACAATGAGTCTTTAGAAATGACTCGTGTATATGCTGATTTGAAAGCAAAAACCAAAAGAAACAAGAAAGAAGAAGCCTTCTTTAAAAAACTTAAAGAAGAAATTGATGCTAAAACTGCCGAGGCTCAAGGTACGTTGACAACAATTAATATGATTGTAAGTGCAATAGAGACCCTCGAAAAGCATTTCGGAAACTCAAACTACAAATTGGAAGATGTAAAAAAAATCACAGATGCTTCTAAAGAAGTAATGAGTGCAAAGGAAGTTTACAACTCATTTGGAGCTCGCAATCCTGAATTAACTGGCGGTGAATTCAAAAAAAGTCTTGACGGAGCTGTCAAATACTACAAATCTCAAGTAGAATACAATCTTAACCCTGATTTTAATCCTCGTCCTGCTATTATTGGCGACGATTATGCCAATCAGACAGAACGTATTTATGGTAATAGCGATTGTATCGGCCCCGATGCAGGACATGGTACACATGTAGCGGGTATCATCGGTGCAGTACGTGGCAATACAGTTGGTATGGATGGTGTTTCAAATAGCGTGAGAATCATGTCGGTAAGAGCTGTTCCAAATGGTGACGAGCGCGACAAAGATGTTGCCAATGCAATCAGATATGCCGTAGATAACGGAGCAGAAGTTATCAACATGAGCTTTGGTAAAAGCTATTCTTATAATAAGAAAATAGTCGATGCCGCGGTTCAGTATGCCGAGAAAAAAGGCGTATTATTGGTTCACGCTGCAGGCAACGACAGCAAACATATCGATGTTGATTACAATTTCCCAACTAAGTTTTATCAGAGCGGTAATGATTCATACAAGCGTGGAAAAAAATCAGCTAAAAACTGGATCGAAGTAGGTGCACTATCCTGGAAAGGTGGTAGCGATGCGCCGGCAGTATTCTCTAATTTTGGAAAAAGCACTGTAGATTTGTTTGCTCCCGGTGTAGATATCTATTCTACCACTCCAGGCAACGAATATGAGCCAAATAGCGGTACTTCAATGGCAGCGCCTGTGGTTGCTGGTGTAGCGGCTTTGGTAAAATCATATTATCCTGAATTGTCAGCTGCAGAACTTAAAATTTGTCTTGAGAAATCTGTTACAGCAATTACCTATCAGGTGAACAAACCCGGTACAAAATCAAAGGTAGATTTCAAAGAACTTAGCATCACCGGCGGTGTTGTAAATGCATACAATGCACTTAAACTTGCCGATGAAATGGTTGCAAAGAAAAGCAAATAATACAAGAAGTCAATCCTTATTAAATTGACATTCTAAATTGAAAGAATCGACTGCATTGTTAGTCGGTTCTTTTTTTTATGAAAACTAAATTCAATATTTCGCAAAAAAATATTTTGAAGGAGCAGCAATTTGAAAAAAAATTTCGTTTTATATTATAATTGCCTATATTTATAGGGACAAATTTGATTTTGTTGACATAAAATTTGTGTTCACTAATTCAAATTTTCATATAAAATTCAATTTGATATGGATATAGCATTGAAAATCAGCTCGGTAAAAGATTTGCCTCAAACAGCCGAAGAAAAAGAGGCAGTACTCATCGGTGCCTGTTTACGCGAAGAGCGTTGGGCGCAAAAACAGCTATATGAAACTTATTATGGCCGACTTTTGACGATTTGTCTCCGCTATTCAAATAACAGTGAAGATGCTCGCGATATCCTCAATGAAGGCTTTGTAAAGGTTTTCCGATTTTTGGACCGTTACAAAATAGGTACCTCACTCGATGGCTGGATGAGGAGAATTATGATAAATAGCTCTATCGATTTTTATCGTAAAGAAATGCGACACAGATCTGATGACATCGAAACAGCAGAGTACAAAATTGCAGAGGATACTGATATTGCTAGCAACTATACAGCTCAAGAAATTCTCAAGGCAATTCAGTTGTTACCACCTGCGTATCGTGCCGTTTTCAATCTCTATGCTATCGAAGGTTACTCACATAAAGAAGTAGCCGATGCCTTGGGGATAACAGAAAGCACATCAAGGTCAAATCTTGTAAAGGCAAGGGTAAAACTGAAAGATATGCTCAACAAACTTGGTCTGATTTAATTTTAAGAATGAACCCGCACTGATCAAATACTATATGAACAAAGATTTTAACGAAATAGATAAGTTGGCTAAAGATGCTTTTGAAAACTATGAAGTCGATTTCAATCCTGAAGATTGGAATAAGATGGAGCAGAAATTAAACAAAAAAGAACATCTCATGCCATATATTTGGCTTTACAAAGGAACTGAAGCCTTCATTTTTCTGCTCATTATTTTTACTACTTTCAATATATTTTATACATATAATGAAAAAGGAAATGATAGCAATGTAAATAATCAACAACTCACAACAAATGACAAGACTTTCCAAAAAGAAGGATTTATAAGTTCTAATGATTTGAATAAAACTGTAATTTCTGAAGGTAACTTAAACGAAGGGCAAGTCAAAAAAAATGCTGAAGTAAATAATTCTACGAAGGAAGAAAAAAATAATAATCAACTCAATAGCGCCACGAATACAGGTAGAGAAAATGTTTCTAATTCCGATTCAAGGTTTCCAAAGGCTGAAAATGCTGCGCAAAACTTGTTGAATGAAACTCCTTTTAACAATTTTACAAATGGTTTATTTAGCAATAATAAATCTACCGAGGTTGAAAACAACGCTGTAAATTTATTCCTTGCTGAAAATAAAGCTTCAGTTAAAGAAAATAAATCTGAGTATCAGCTTATCAAAATTGATCCTATCAAACTGACGAAGAAGCATTTGAACCCAGGCGATGGGGTAGAGGAGGGCAAAGGTTTTGGCATCAGATCTAATTTCAAATTTCCAAAACTTTACCGCCGACAAATGCGTGCAGCAATTTATGCCGGTGCTGATATCAATTTTAACAATGTCCTCGGTCAGGGAAAAATCGGATTTAGCTTTACAGGTTTAATTGAACAAGAAATTTCAGACCGTTTTGCAATTCGTAGCGGCTTACAAATTAGCCATAAATCATTCGAAAATGTCTACACTACGGAATATCTAAATCCATTTGACGAAAATAGTGTTATCCTTTCTGAAATTACACGAAACACTAAGCTTGCTATAGTATCTATGCCCATTCATCTTAATACAGTGCTTTATCGTGATGAAAAATGGAGAATTAGCCTTTCAATCGGTATTGCTGCGGGCATGCTGACCAACCGAATTGTTAGTGGAACCCAACGTTCAAGTGTAGCACAATCGTCAGGTACTATTACCAATATCAGTGAAATAAATGGCAATTCTTACCGCAATGGAGCTTTACAAGGTGGAAATGCTGCGCAAAACTTTTTCATGGCAGCATCTTTGGGTGCAGACGTAGAAAGACAATTGGGCGATAGAGTTACTCTTTTTGTTCAACCAATGTTTATCCATAACATCAACAGGCTGGGAGCTGACAAAGAGCGCTACGGACAAATTTCTCTGAATGCCGGCTTAAAGGCTGTCATCAGATAATTATTTAATAGATTCATTTTATGGTTTAAAAACAGCTTCAAAACGGAGCTGTTTTTTTATTTGATCAGATTCAGGATTTCTGTAAATGTGCCCCTTCGCTTTAATTCCAAATTTAATTTTTCTAAGATCAAATCAGCCTCCTTTTTTGTACAAATAAAATCGGTTAATTTATTTTTTTGAATCTTCATACCATCATTTTCTATAATGATAAAAAGCGCATCGTTAAGACCCTGAAATTTCAAAGTCAAATTTTCCGGAAAGAAAAAAACTTTTGAATAGGATATTTTAACGATTCGGTAGCTAAAACCAAGAAAAATCTTTCTTATTTGTATTGTATCATCCTCAAGTCTTATCTCAATATTAAATGCCCTTCTGAAACTGAAATATACAGCAACAAAGGCTATAATAAGCAGCCACTTTAATCGGAATAAAAATAAGATAAGGCCTCCTCCCCAAAGCAGTAAAAAAAGTATCAACAGCCAACGGTATTTGTTAAAATCACGCAGATTTGAACTGTTAATAACTATTTTCCGATCTCCCATTATTCTGTTTTAATGATCTTATAAACTGATTTTAAATTATTCGATTTCAAGAAATATATTCCTGCAGGCGCTTCAAAGTTGACAATGATTGTATGCTTATTCAGCTCATATCTGGCCAATATCTCCTGACCTGCAATATTGTAAATGCTGAAGCTTTGCATCTCAGCGTTCATGCCCAAATCGATTGTAAAACTACCTTTGTTGGGATTTGGATAAATGTTCAAATCAGGGTTGTGCTCCGATCTAATTGTTGAAATCGTAATCTGATTACAAGCCGAACTTGCAGAACAGCCCGATGCTGTAATTTGTACATAATAAGCACCACTTACAGTTGCCGTATAACTCTGACTATCGGCCCCAATAATAGGCTGATTGTTGCTGCAATCGAACCATTGATATTGTGCAAAATCCTCATTTGCCGTTAATGTTAAGCCGTTTTGACTTATACTTGTGTCTATATTTGTGATATTTATACTAAGATTCAATACTGAATCACAAGCATCGATACTACTCAAAATTTGAGTATAGTTACCAGACTGGTAATAGGTCTGGCCATTTAAAACCAGACTGTCACAGGCAGTTAAGCTAAGGTTTTGCGTTGAACTTGTACCTATGTTCAGATTCAAAGTTAAAATAGAATCGCAACCATTTGAATTAGCTAGGGTTTGTGTGTATACCCCAGTCTGAGAATAGCTTTGGCCATTCACAGTTATGCTGTCGCAAGCATCGAGTGTAACTGAAGCGGATGAACTGTTACGAATAGTTATATTAAGAATAAGCACCGAATCACAGCCGTCGTATGCTCTGAGTGTTTGCAAAAAAGTTCCCGATTGTGTATAGGTAACATTAAAAAGACTTAAACTATCGCAGGCTGTGAATGTCAGGGTTTGGTACGAAGACTGGCCAATGTTCAAATTTAAGGTCAAAACAGAGTCGCAACCGCTAGAAGCCGTAAGTGTCTGCGTATAAGAACCCGACTGTGTGTAAGTTTGGCCATTGATATTGAGGCTATCGCATCCGAAACGGCTAATTGATGCAGAAACAGGCGTGCAATTGGTACATTGACCAAAGACCCAGCCACTGGTATTGCCATTGTTGATGCTGTTTTTTGCGGTCCATACAGCTCCACCCGTAGCATTATTGTCCCGAAGGTACAGAAATTCAGCACAGATATTTCCGGTACTTTTTGACAAATTGGCCTGATTACCTGCAGTAGAAGATTGAATTTCAATAGGAAACCCTCCTGTGCCTATGGCTATAAAATCGTTCAAGATGCTTTGCGTGCTTCCCGATGCAAGGGTATAAGTTCTACCAGGCTGAAGCTGCAGTCTTCCATAACTGTGATTGCCATTGATATTGGCATCCGATTTAAAAACAACAGAATTAAAGCTGCTGTTATTTGAACTGATGATGGAAGCGGTAGTGGTGCTGTCTGTAAATTCAACATCGTAAAAAGTCAGATTGTTGGCATAACGGATATCTGGAGAACCGGATGAGGTTAATTTGATTAAGGATGTTCCGGCATTTAATACAAAAGAATTGTTATTCACCCACCATGACCAAGTTGAACCAGTAATGGTTACCAAAGAAGAACCCAGATTTAAGGTAAAAGGATTGTTTGCGCTTGCATAAAATGCACCGACTGTAATGTTAAAATTATTGGTACTAAAGGCTCCTCGAACAAGATGAATCCAACTATTATTTCTGAAGTTATCGGTAATCACCCAGCTACCACCTCCGTTGAGGTAAATGTACTGATTAAAAACTTTTCCAGATGATTTTATAATGTTGCCGGTTTGTGTCGATTCGAAATAAATCTCACCACTATAAGTCAGTTGCATGCTGTCGCAGAGCGATAACGAACCAAAAAGGCTAAGCGTATTTGGGCCGGCACCCGAAAGGACAGGATTGTTCAGTGTAGTCCATGTCATATTTTTACAGGAGGCAAGTACGTTTATATTAACCGATTGACCAGCTGATGAGAATGAATTTGTATCAAAAAATACATCATCCTGAAAAGTGGGAGGACATTGTGGGCCGTTGCCTCCGCTGCTAAGTGCCCAATGATTGGCATCGTTCCAGTTTCCGCTGCCGCCAACCCAATAGAGCTGTCGGGCGGATGAAACATTGATATTCCAACCAATATTATTGCCTAAATCAACAGCATTGCTGGCATTGAAAACTGCTCCTCCATTGGCGGCCATATCTTTTAGCTGAACATAATCAATACTTACAGTGCCGCTTGTTTTTGATATCGTTGCCCTTGTGCCCGCAGTAAGAGACTGCAAGCTCAACAAAGCTGTGCAGCTGCCATTTGCATTGAGATTTACCACTGTTTGAGTACTATTTGCCTGGAACTGATACAATTTACCAGCGCTCAAGGTCAGTGTTTGATAGTTGTGACTGCCATTAAGCGTTCCATTTCCAAAGAAAGTGACTGAATTGAAAGCGGAGTTGTTAGAACTAATAATCGAGGCTGTTGTATTAGCAGCTGTAAATTCAACATCGTAAAAATTAAGATTATTGGCATAGCGAATATCGGGTGAACCGCTTGATGTTAAACTGATTCTGGATGTTCCGGCATTCAAAACAAAACCCGTATTATTTACCCACCATGCCCAGGTAGATCCTGTAATTGTAACCAATGAGGAGCCCAAATTTAAAGTAAAAGGATTGTTTGAACTTGCATAGAATGCACCAACATTGACATTATTATTGTTTGTGTTGAGCGTTCCTTTTACTAGGTGAACCCAACTGTTATTCTGAAAATTATCCTGAAATGTCCAACCGCCACCGGCCCCATTAAAATAGACATATTGATTAAAACTCTTTCCGGACATTGTAATGGTTTTTCCCGGACTTGTTGCTTCAAAATAAACTTCACCGCTGTAGCTAAGTGTCATAGTCGAAGCAAATCTAAGCGAACCGTAAATTCTCGTTGTATTGGAAGATGGTCCGGCCAAAGTTGGATTGTTAACATTGGTCCAGGTCATGTCTTTGCAGGAAGCATCGGTATTGACAGTCACGGTTTGACTTGCCGCACTGAATGAATTTTGATCAAAAAAAACATCGTCTTGAAAATTTGGCGGACAATTAGGCACTGTTCCTCCGCTACTCAAAGCCCAATGATTGGGGTCTGACCAGTTTCCGATGCCGCCAACCCAAAATAATTGACGAGGCGTGGGTCCGTTAATTGTCCAGCCGCTGTTATTGCCTAGATCGATGGAATTGTTGGCATTGAAACTTGCTCCCCCTATTGCACGAATGTCTTTTAATTGCAGATAAGATAAATTAACAGAACCCGAAGTTTTTTGTATTGTTGCCTGTGTGCCTGCAGTAGTTGATTTTATGCTAATATTTTCTGAACAGGTGCCAGGAGCAATCAGGTTTGTAATATTTTGAGTACCACCAGACTGTAACTGATAATTTTTTCCTGCACTAAGATTTAATGTTCCAATAGTATGACTGCCATTTATAATGCCATTGCCTGCAAAACTTAGATTATTGAAATTACTGCCTGTTGAACTGATGATACTTGCTGTGGTTGCAGCCGATGTAAATTCAACATTATTAAATGTGAGATTATTTGCATAACGAATATCGGGCGAGCCTGTGGATGTAAGCCT
>CAMDAB010000033.1 GCA_945888475.1 Saprospira grandis DSM 2844
TATCAACATCTACTGTTTTATAATCGGCTTCATCTTTGTAATTTTTAACAAAACGGCCGGAAAAAGGTCCCACTGAATCGAGGAATTTACCCTGTTTGTCAACCAATGTCAAAGCACCGATACCACTGGCTCTTGCGGCCTTGCGGTCATCAGCTCCGAAAGATGGTGCCGTATGTACTACGCCTGTACCGTCTTCGGTAGTAACAAAATTATCACAAATAACTCTGAAAGCATCGGTAACGCCATCAAGGGCCTCAATTTCATTGCCAAAAGGCAGTAGTTGCTCATAACGGATGCCATTAAGCTCAGTTCCTGAGAAAACGCTGCTTCTCCCCTCTTCAGTTGGTTGATTTTTGCCGCCGAACCATTTGCCAAGCAAATCTTGCGCAAGCACAACACTTACAGGCAGATTGGTATAAGGATTCTGGGTTTTAATTTTTACATACTGAATTTTTGGACCGACAGTGAGTGCTGTATTGCTTGGCAAAGTCCATGGAGTGGTTGTCCAAGCCAGGATGCGAACATCTTCATCGGCATTGTCAAATAGAAAAGCCGATTTTTCGTCGCGTTGCACTTTGAAACCAGCTACAACGGTATTGTCTGACACTTCTTTGTAACAACCGGGCAGATTCAACTCGTGCGAGCTGAGTCCGGTACCTGCAGCAGGAGAATAAGGTTGAATGGTCAAACCTTTGTATAGTAAACCTTTCTTATACAAGCGATTCAGCAACCACCAGCATGATTCGATATAATCGTTTTCGTAAGTGACATAAGGATTGTTCAGGTCGACCCAATAGCCCATTTTGGTGGTGATATCGTCCCAACGGTCTTTAAATTCCATCACTGTGGTGCGGCAGGCCTGGTTGTAATCTTCGACAGAGATTTTCTTGCCGATATCTTCTTTGGTAATGCCCAATTTTTTCTCAACGGCCAATTCAATTGGTAATCCGTGTGTGTCCCAACCTGCTTTGCGGCGCACAAGTTTGCCTTTCATGGTCTGAAAGCGGCAGAAAGTATCTTTAATACTTCGGGCCAAAACGTGGTGAATGCCGGGCTGGCCGTTTGCCGATGGCGGACCTTCGTAAAAAACAAAGTTTTCGCAGCCTTCACGCTCGCTTACACTGCGTTCGAATACGCCTGCTTCTTTCCAGAATTCGAGCGTTTCCTTGTCTATTTGGGGAAGGTTAAGTTGTTGGAAGAGTTTGTACATATATAGATTGTCAGATTGTCAGAATTTAGATTGTCAGACAACAGATTATATCTGATAATCTGATATCTGATAATCTGCCATCTCAAAAGCGCAGCAAAAATAAAAAGTCTGACACAATTATTTCAATGTCTTGCATCTTTTAAGTCCTTTAGTGAAAATATAAAAGCAAAAAGTGGTGTAAATCAATCCGAATTCGTTCGTTGTTCGTTGGTTGTTCGTTGATCGTTGATCGTTGTTCCGTTCAATTATTAATTGTCTAGCGTCTAGAGTCTGATAGTCTAGTTTGTTGTTCGTTGTTCGTTGTATTGTCTTGCGTCTAAATTCTAGCAAAAAAGCTAATGTCTGTTGTCTGATAATCTGATGTCTGATGTCCAAAAAATGTACTGATAAAAATCAGGTTGTAATATTGCCAATAAAACTATAGCTTTGTAATTCTATTTTCTAAATGACTTTCTATAAAAAGAAAAAACTATTTTCCCCTAATTCCCAATGATATGCTCAGTAAAGATATTTTACTTTTTTTCTTCTATTTTCTGCTCTCAACCTTATTTACCTGGTGGTTTGTAGTATTATGCCCCAGCTATGTGAGTTCCGAACAGATGATACTTTCCACATCAATTGCGGGTGGAAAATGGATGCTTCAAATACTTGCTGCCTTTTTATTTATGAAGGACAAGGCTGTGTCATTTGTAAAAAATATTGGTTTTGTTTGTTTTGTTGGTTCCGCTATTTTATTGCCTTATGTGATTTCAGCGCTTACGGGTTTTAATAAGGGCCCAGTATTTTTCTTCCTTTCACTGGTTTTTTCAGTTGTCACCATGATAGTTATTTACCGAAATGCAGTGTTAAAATCGCAATTAGCAATGGGTTGGTGGTATTTTTGGCTCTTTTGTCTGGCAATTGCAATCAGTTTACAGCTAACAGTTGTATTCAAAGTGGTACAATTTTAAATAATATCCAAATTGATTATTAAATTAAGTTGAATGAATAGTTTTGGCAGTCTTTTCAAGGTACAGATTTTTGGAGAATCGCATGGACCGCTTGTCGGAATCATTATAGATGGATGTCCTGCAGGTTTAAATATTGTATCGGAAGATTTTATCACAGATTTGGAGCGGCGTAAAGGCGGCCTGCAAAAAGGTACCACTCCCCGCAAAGAGGAGGATTTACCAGAGATAAAAAGTGGTGTTTTCAATAATAACAGTACTGGTTTTCCAATTTGTATTCTTTTTCAGAATAACAATGTCAGAAGTAGTGACTATGAAAAACAACGCAGTATTCCACGTCCGGGTCATGCCGACTGGGTGGCGCATCAAAAATTTGGCGGTTTTGAAGATTATAGGGGTGGCGGGCATTTCAGCGCAAGGCTTACAACAGGCTTAGTTGCAGCGGGGGTTATTGCCAAAAAATTGCTTTCCGGAATAAGTATTCATGCCGAAATTATTGAGGTTGCTGGCGAATCTGACCCTGAAAAAGGGCTGCAAAAAGCATTTGAAGCTAAGGATTCTGTCGGTGCAATTGTCGAATGTAGGGTCGATGCGCTTCCTGCGGGTTTGGGCGAGCCTTATTTTTGTTCTCTTGAATCGATGCTTGCGCAAATTATTTTTTCCATACCAGCTGTAAGAGGTATTGAATTCGGTACCGGATTTGCCGCTGCCCGAATGTTTGGAAGCCAGCACAATGATGCCATTCTGAACAAGGAGGGACAAACAAAAACGAATCATGCCGGTGGAATTGTTGGCGGAATCAGCAATGGTAATCAGCTGGTTTTCAGAATAGCTTTCAAACCCACTTCCTCTACGCCAGTAGCGCAGCAAAGCCTCAATTGGGAAAGCGGAGCGCAGGAAAAATTCAGCATCAGTGGTCGTCACGATTTATGTGTTGCGCTGCGCGCACCCGTTATTGTAGAAGCAGCAACAGCTATTGTTCTTGCTGATACAATGCTTATGGCACAAAAATTAAAAAATGTCTTATTAGCATAATTTATAAGGTTCATAATAAAATTTTTACTAAATTTGCCCCGCACTAAAAAGGACACTACCCACTCTATGAAATTTCCCGAAATTCCTGTTAATGAGCTGCAAAGATTAGATGCGCTGAAAGAGTATTCAATTCTGGACACCCTTCCGGAAAAAGAATTTGACGAATTAACAGCCTTAGCTTCTTTTATCTGCAAAACACCTATCTCCCTTATCAGTCTGGTTGATGATAAAAGACAATGGTTTAAATCCAAAAAAGGGCTAAACGCTAATGAAACAGCAAAAGAATTGGCTTTTTGTGCGCATGCCATTAATGCCCCCAATGAACTTTTTGTAGTTCCAGATTCAAGAAAAGATGAACGTTTTTTTGATAATCCACTGGTTACGGATGCTCCTTTTGTTGTTTTTTATGCAGGTGTGCCACTGATATCGGATGGAGGTTTTCCTTTGGGTACTTTGTGTGTTATTGACAATACACCCCGTGAGCTGGACAATGAACAGCTCGAGGCCCTTCAGTATTTAGCTAATCAGGTCAGCCGCTTGCTTGAAAAAAGAAAGCAACAAATCAAACTGGAAATGCTGGTTAAAGAATTGGAAAATAAAAACAGCAGTCTTAATAACTTTGTCAGAATTGCAGCACATGACCTAAAATCACCGCTGCATTGCATAACCATGCTTTCCGATCTTTTTTTAAGCGATAATTCAGGTAATATCAATTCGGAAGGACTTGATATGATAACAAATATTAAAAATTCTTCTGCCGATCTTTCTAACCTAATCGACGGTATAATGAAATACAGTATGGATGCGTCGGTCATTTCAAAAGAAAAAAAATCTATCAATTTAAGCGAGCTAATCCAGACAGTTACAGCAATTGTCGATCCGAATAATAATGCCAGAATTAATCTTCTGTTTTCCGATTCAGCACAGATTTTTACTAACCGGACAGCTTTGGAGCAGATATTAATTAACATACTGACAAATAGCATCAAATATAACGACAAAGAAACCACGGTGATTGATATCGACTACCGAGTTGAAACAGAAAATGTTATGTTGAGTATTTGCGACAATGGCCCTGGGGTTCCTGAAGATGACAAAGATCGCATTTTTGAAATTTTCCAAACAGCTTCAATATCAGATAAATTTGGTAGAAAAGGCTCTGGAATTGGGCTTGCAACGGTGAAGTCACTTGTTACAATACTTGACGGAAAAGTTGAAGTGTTCCCCTGTTCAAAAAATGGACTGAAAACCGTCATTCACCTCAAAAAATAAGGAATTAAAAACTTCGGAAGCATCTCAGATTTTATTATTTTTGCCATGAAATAAAACAAATTCCTTTTTTCAGCTCCGAATGATGTCGGATATATGCCTCAATTAGTTTATGGTAAATTTTCAGGACAGCAAAATTGCTTTTGAACGCAAATCCAACAAGCAGTTAAAAAAAATGGCCTGGCTCTTTGGAATGATGAGCCGTCCCTGGTTGGTTAATTTGGGCAGTAGCCTGACACTTCTGGGATTAAAAATGGGACTTCCAATCAAAGGAATCATTAAAAATACCATTTTCGAACAGTTTTGCGGCGGTACCAGTCTTAATGAAAGCCTTAAGACCGTAAATGAACTATCTGCACTTGGGGTTGAAACGGTATTGGATTATGGCGCCGAAGCCAAGGAATCAGAAGCCGATTTCGACCTTACCATGTCCGAATTTCTAAAAGTCATTGATTTTGCCGCTCAAACAAAATCGGTCGAAATTGTACCTATAAAAGTAACCGGTATGGCCCGCTTCGATATTCTTGAAAAACTGACTGCCGGAAAAAGCCTCGATACTGAGGAGCAAAAATCATGGGAAAATACCCTTGCACGTTTCGATAAACTTTGCCGTATTGCAATGGAAAAAGATACTGCGCTTTTTGTTGATGCGGAAGAAAGTTGGATTCAAACTGCTATCGATGACGTGACCGACCTGATGATGGAACGCTACAATACCCAAAAAGTAGTGGTATATAATACTTTCCAAATGTATCGTCACGACCGCCTGGAGTTTCTGAGAAAATCATATGAGCGAGCTATTGAAAAAGGCTATCTCCTTGGCGCAAAACTTGTGAGAGGAGCCTATATGGAAAAAGAACGCGAACGTGCCGAGAAAATGGGCTATCCCTCACCTATACAACCCGATAAGGCATCAACCGACCGCGACTATGATTTTGCAGTAGCCTTTTGTGTGCAGCATCATGAAAAAATAGCCTCCTGTCTGGCCTCACACAACCAAAACAGTACCGAATTACAAATCGAATTGATGGAAAAGATGGGCCTGCAACAGAATAACCCGCACCTGAGTTTTTGCCAATTGTATGGCATGAGCGATAACCTCACTTTTAACCTTTCAAAAGCCGGTTACAGAGTAGGCAAGTATGTTCCTTTTGGACCCATTGGCGATGTGGTACCATATCTTATACGCCGGGCACGCGAAAACTCCTCTGTAAATGGGGAAGTAGGGCGCGAGTTAAATTTAATCAGAGAAGAACTGAAACGCAGAAAAAGCTAAATTATTAAAATTTAGAACAAGCCCCAAGCCCCAATGAAACGATTCCTGTATTCCATTTTGCTGCTGTTTTGCTTTTCCGGCATCATTGCACAGGAAAAAGAATTGGAAATTATGGCGCCTTTCATACTGGAGGGAGAATGGTCCGGTAAACTTACACAAGTCTCGGGCGGAATAGCCAGGGAATACAATTATGAAATAAAAATAAGCCTTCAGGACAGTATTATCAGTGGAAAAGCAAGCCTGAAAAGCGGGTCTAATTATGCTTACTTTGATATAAAGGGCACACTGAAAGGTAGTTCTGTAGAATTGGAAGACCTGCGTATAACTAATGAACTCATACCTAGTCGCTCGGCCTGGTGCATTAAAAAAATGCCGCTTAAATTAAAATTCCTGAATGGCGTCTTTTTACTCGAGGGTCCTTGGACAGGCACCTCAACACTGAAACCCTGCACGCCTGGGATGGTCTATTTGTGGAAAGCAACAGTAAGGGCCTAATAAAAGGAAGTTAAGTTATGAAATAAAAAACCCCGAAGTGTTCGTTTCTCCGGGGCCTTACCATGAAATACTTTAATCTTATATTTTGCTAAATTGTCGACTTGTGAAGGTATTACCCTGCTTGATCGTCATAAGGTAAATGCCTTTTGGTAGTTTTTCAATATTTATCTGTTCGGAAATTTGATCCAGATTGGCATTTATTTCCAATCGCATCATTTCTTTGCCTTCTATATTGTTAATGCTAATGTTGATTGGATCATTAGAAACAGCATTGAAATTTACATTTATGATTTGAGAAGCAGGATTTGGGAAAAGCTCCATAATTATTTCTGCTTTATTGGCAGTCGGCGATTCAGCTTCATTTTTTGAATGCTTTGGTTCCGATGTGCAACATTCCTCTAGTTTTTGAGTGTAGACAAGGTCTCTGTCGGCAAGGCTACCAAGACGGATGCGTGCCATTTCAGTTTTGCCATTTCGCTCAAAACCAATTTTAACTATTTGTCCGGGTTTGTATTTTTTCAAAACTTTTACAAGCTCATTATAATTTCCGATTTGTTCATCATTAATCATACTGATAACATCTCCGGTTTTTAATTTTGATTTGGCTGCAGCAGTATTTTCAATAAGGTCTGTAATTTTGGCAATGCCACTTTCAGTGTTGATGTAAACACCCAAAAATGGGGTGGAACGAAGATTCGTCAGTTTTTGACAAGGGTCATGTTGGTGTTTTTTATGAAGTCTTGGACTATGATCTACTCTTTTTTCAACAAGATATATTTCTCTTTCCGCCGCTCTCAATACCAAATCAGCTGTCAGCTTTTTACCATCTCTAAGATAATCAACTTTTACTTTATCGCCAATTTTATGAAGCTTTACCGTAGTTTGCAACTGCTCCACATCTTTTATGACTATTCCGGAAAAACTCACGATAATATCTCCTTCCAAAAGTCCGGCTTCTTTCGCAGCACCCTGCACGGCATCAATTTTTACACCTTGTTCCGATTCACTGATGATGACACCCATTGCTGCTTTGTTCTCAATAATCAGTTCATTGGCTTCGAAATTCTGCGGGGTCTGACCGGGAAGCTGTTCAATTTTTTCAACAGTTTCTAACTCATTCTCGTCAATTGTTTTTTTGATAATTGTTACCTTTAGGTCCTGTTTTGGAGCTTCGGGTTGCTGCGCAGAAGATGCCGTAGCAAAGGCAGCAAAAGCAAGGCTTAGTATAGTCAATCTATTAAGATAAAATTTGTGCATTCAGTTTATTTTTAATCGATAATCATCAAAAGTATAAAACAAATTACTAATTTAGTTTTAATGTTTAGTTAAACTCTGGTTAAAACAGAATTAACCATCTGCATTTTAAGATTCAAAAGGCTCAAAACCAACATATGTATTCACAATTGTTTACAAAATAATAATTATTTGTACATCAACTAATTACAAACAAACGACCATGAAACAAACACTATTTACCGCCATTTTCCTCAGCTTTGCGCTTGGGCTTTCTGCACAAATTCAGCATCGCTGCGCTTATGACCATGCTATTCAGTACAAAGATGAAATGCATCCTGGTTTCAAAGCCAGCGCCGACCAAATCTTCCGACAGGCTCAGCAGGCTGCTGCACAGTACAGAGGCGGAGGCAATTATATCATACCGCTTGCCTTTCATGTCGTCTGGAAAAATCCGGCAGAAAAACTGGCCGAATGTAAAATTATAGAACAGGTCGATATCCTCAACCGCGCATTTCAGCGATTGAATCCCGATACTGTAAATCTTCGTTCAATTTTTTCGGGCGTAGCAGCAAATCCCAGCATTGAGTTTCGTCTCGATACCATCATTTGGGTTGAGACCGATTCTCAGTTTTTCACAGGTGGCTTTTTACCCGATATCGGATTTTCAGATCGTGTAAAGCATAGCGGCAGCGGTGGAAGTGATGCTGTTGCAACCAGTGGTCATCTCAATATCTGGGCCTGTAATCTAGGATCGAGTGGTATTTTAGGTTATGCCTATCCACCAGCCGGACTCACAAACTGGCCAGCAAATTCACAGGCTCCAACTCCCGGCGATGATGGTGTTGTCCTCGATTATCGAATTGTTGGCGCAGATGGACTTTATGTGCAGCAGGGAACCAGTATTGCCAGTAAAGGAAATACTGCCATACACGAGGTTGGACATTACCTGGGATTACGACATATCTGGGGCGACGGACTGTTGGCAATTCTTGGCTTTCCAGATTGCAATGCCGATGACGGGGTGGCCGATACCCCCAACAGCGGGGTTCCATCAAATTACGAATGCAATCTTACCCAAAACACCTGTGGTGCAGGTACAGCCGGCGATTTGCCCGATATGATTGAAAATTTTATGGACTATTCCGATGAAAACTGTCAGAACACTTACACGGCCGGGCAGGTAGCCATTATGCACGGAGTATTGAATTCGGAACGCTCAGGACTGGCAAATACAGCACCTATCCACAATACAACAAGGCCCGATAATGATGCATTGCCACATGCGTTTTCTGTTGGTATAAACAATGACAATAGCTGTACTATTTCCGTAAACAGTTCAAATACAGGCGCTTCTCCTTCGATGTCTGTATGCAATGGAACTACAGCTAATGATGTCTGGTACAGTTTTCAGGCACAGAGCAGCGATGTGATTGTTAACATTTCAAATGTTCAGGCCACAAGCGGAACTTCCACAAACCTGATTTATGAAGTTTTTGGCGGAGATTGCGACAGTCTGCAAAGCCTTGGCTGTTACAATACTCTGGTGAACAGCATTGGCGGATTACAGTACAATGTTACTTATTACCTCAGGGTTTACAGTTTGGATCCCAATGCGGCACAGTCTTACAATCTTTGCCTGCAGGCAGCCGGAAATGTTGCAGTTATGGATACGGAACTGATGAATGAAGTGAAAATTTATCCAAATCCAAGCAACGGCATTTTAAACATTAGTCTGCCCGAAAATACGGTTAAAAATGGCAGCCTTTGCGTAAGAAATGTTTTGGGACAACAAATTGGCAACAGTATCAAACTGGAACAATCCGAAGTCAATATGCAATTGAATCTCAGCGAATTGGCAAATGGTATTTACTTTTTGGAATTCCATGTAAATAACCTTAGCTTCAGTAAAAAAGTAATTATTCAGCGATAAATATTAACGCAGCCGATTGTTTTTTTAGTTAAATAAGATACAAAACCCTCAATTGGTGATATTTTTGTATCATGCTTCGAAACCTTTTTGCCTTATGAAAATTTGTAATTTCTCCCTCCTGATGCTCTTGACGCTCATCCTGATGGGTCAAAAATCGCTCGCGCAAAACGACCTCTGGTGCGTTGTGATGAAAAATGGTTCGCATGCCGAGGCTTACGAACACAAGCCCGAGTTCCCGGCAAATTTTATTTCGGAACAATGGAAAAAGAAACAGTATTTAACCGAACTGACCTATGATGGAAAAGAATGGTGGGTAGTTACGGGTGCCGTTAATTATAGTAATCAGGCGTATTATAAGTCAAAAGCTTTTCCCGGCGATTGGGTTGAAAAAAAATGGAACGAAGGTTTTGATATCAGCAATGTTGAATATGGTGGCGGTGAGTGGGTTGTGATCATGTCGAAGGGTACCGGATATACTGGTAGCAGCTGGGGAAAAAGAGGTTCTTTTGCCGAAATTCAGGAATTCATCAAAACCAAATGGAACGATAAAAAAGACATTATTGACATTACCTACGGCAACGGCGAATGGGTGGCTGTGCTATCCTATGGTGCCGATTACGACAAACAGGTTTATCGTTCTGAAAAAACATTTCCACATAAATGGATACAGGAAAAGTACGACATTGGCTACAATATTACAGCCTTAACCTATGGTGAAGGTTTCTGGGTAGTTGTTATGTCAAAACACAGCGCACAACTGGCCGAACAGTATTTGACAGAAAGTAATTTTCCCAGAAAGTTTATTGAAGAACAATGGAAAACCAATAAACGCATTGCTTTTTTTCATTACAATTATGAAATAAATCAGCAGTATACCTTCGACGAATATTTTAATTCGGGTTCGAAAGCAGCGAACGAAGAGGATCACGAACTGGCGGTTTATTATTATACCGAAGCCCTGAAAATTAAGCCCAATAACTCAACTGCCTACAACAACAGGGCCTGGTCCAAGTACCTGATGGGTCAGTGTAGCGGAGCACTTTCGGATGCAAATAAGGCTATCAGTTTAGGTGCAGATGAATTCAGTTATCATACAAGAGCCTCCATTTATCTCTGCCTCAACCGTTGTCGCGAGGCATTAAATGATCTCGATAAAGCAATTTCTGTAGCCAAACAAAAAGATGCCTTTTATTATGCCGACCGAGCAACTGCAAAATACTGTTTAGGCGATTATCAAAATGCTGTGAACGACTATAATCAGGCACTAAAGCTCGAACCAAACAATGCCGATTACAAAAAAGAACTGGCAGAGATAAAGGCTAAAATGGGGGAAACTGAGGTTCCAAAAATTACCTGGGACTATCCATTTAAAGAATATACTAGCTCTGCCGAAGAAAATTATAAAATTAAAGCCTGTATCCAATCCAAGGCAGCTATTGCTGATGTTCAAGTGCTTCTAAACGGTAAAAGTTTCTCTTCAAGAGGTTTTGGGGTGGATGATGATTGTACACAAAGTGTCGATCAGAGTATTAAACTGCAACCCGGTAAAAACGAGCTGGAAATCATCGTAAAAACAGCCTCAAAAACAACCCGTTCCGAGAAAAGAACTATCGAATATCAGTCGGCTGCTAAATCGGGCAATTATCATGCATTGCTCATCGCTGTCGAAAATTATCAGGATATGTCCTTCCGTGATTTGGAAAAACCGATTGCCGATGCTAGCGAACTGCAGACTGTGCTTACCCAAAATTATAGTTTCGAACCCGCTGATGTAACCCTGCTGAAAAATCCTACCAAAGAAATGATAATCAACAAATTGGCTTATCTTCAGGAACGTCTTGGTCCTAATGATAACCTTTTGGTTTATTATTCGGGCCATGGCATTGTCAAAAATGAAGTGGGCTACTGGTTGCCAAGCGATGCGGCCAAAGAAAGCCGTATGGCCTGGTTATCGAATGCCGAACTCAGGGACTATATGAATGGCATGAAGGCAAAGCATACACTTATTATTGCCGACGCCTGTTTCAGCGGGTCAATTTTTACAGGTGCTTACCGCGATGCCGAAGAATTTGCCTGCGAAGAAATGGCAAAAATGAAAAGCCGTCGCGCTATGACCAGCGGCGCAAATACCATTGTTCCCGATGAAAGCATCTTTTTTAAATACCTATCGCAAAAACTGAAGGAAAACACCACAAGTTGTCTGAGTGCCGAGACCTTGTATTCAAAAATTAAACCGGCAGTAATTTACAATAGCCCCAACAACCATATTCCTCAATTTGGCGTATTGCCTCAGGCAGGCGATGAGGGCGGAAACTTTATCTTCAGAAAAAGAAATTAGCCCAGAAAAATATAATACCAATGCTTAAACAAATTCTTACGCTTGCCTTATTGCTTGCCAGCCTATCCCTTGTATCTGCACAGGATGAAGATGGTCCGCTTTTCCCAATGGGTTTACCTTCTGAACCTGATTTACTTTACGAAACTTTCGATGTAAAGGCAAGACTTTCGAATGATAATTATAGAGATATCGAAGCTTCAGCATCTTTGAAAAAATGGGCACCTACGCCACAAAGTCAGGGCCAATACGGAACTTGTGCAGCCTGGGCCACAGCTTTTTGCGCACGTACCATATTGGAGGCTAAGCGCAATGGCTGGACAGATAAGGCCACAATCGACAGCAATGTTTTTTCCTATGGTTTTATTTACAGAGCGAGTTCCGAAAATCCAAAATGCTGGGGTGCATATGTGTCGGATTGTGTCAAAAACATGAAGGATTACGGCATTCCAAAACTAAAAGATTTTAAAACGCATTGTCCTGTACAAATTCCAAAATCGGCCTATGAAGTTGCCTCAAAATATAAAATCAAGGGTTATGCAAAACTTTGGGACGAAGGAGTAACTGTGAGCAGCAAACAAAAAGTCGACCTGGTGAAGAAGAGCCTTGCCGAGGGCAATCCGGTTGTAATTTCCATGATTTGTCCCAATTCTTTTCATTATCCTAAATCAGCGCTTTGGACAGCACAGGAATCACCCTACGATAATCCATCCAATCCACATGGCAGACATGCTATGTGTGTCATTGGCTACGATGACAATAAATATGGCGGCGCTTTCGAGATTCAGAACAGCTGGGGTGTTACCTGGGGCAATGGTGGCTATATCTGGGTTAAGTATCAGGATTTTGCCAATTTTGTCTATCAGGCGATGGAGATGATACAGTTCGATAATGTGAATAAAAATACCGAGGTAGTTCTCTCAGGTTCATTACGTTATGTGCGCGATGATAAAATGGAAATGAAGGCCAATCTTAAAGAAAATAAAAATTACCGTATGGATCAGGCATATAAATCCGGGACCCGTTTCAGGCTTTATATCAGCAACAATGAACCGGCCTTTGTATATGCCATCGGCTCCGATTTGACCAACAGAACCTATCAGGTTTTTCCTTACGCTCCAAACATCAGTCCGGCACTTACCTACAAACAGAACGAAGTACCCATTCCAAGTGAGGAAAAACATATCCGCATGGATGGAACAGTAGGGACCGACTATCTTTGTGTGCTCTACTCAAAATATCCGCTCGATATTGAAAATATCAGTCAAAGAATCGAAGCGGCGGGCAGCCGTTACAGTTTCAGACAAAAAGTGGAAATGGCGCTGGGCGAAAAGCTGATGAAAGATTCAGAAGTAATCTACAGCAAAAGCGGTGGCAAAATATCCTTCAGCGCCAAAGGGAAAAACAGGAGCTGCGCAGCTGTGATAGTGGAAATGGAGCATGTTGATTAGGGAAAGAATAGGATTTTTTTTTATCCTCCCCTGCTATGAATTTTAGTCTTAGGCCAAAGGAAAGAAATTTATCTGCATTTTATTTTTATTATGTTGTAGAAACATTATTACTGTGCAACATAATATTAAAACTGCATGAACTTTGTAACCCGAGTAGAAGAAAAGTTAAGAATCAGCAAAATATTTTCAGGGTCAAAGCCCGTATTTATTCTCGAAAAACGAGCGCCTCGAAATAGATCTAATCGCCGAATCCACAGATGGTAGAGCTCTCTTGGTAGGAGCGTGTAAATGGACAGAAAATGAAAATGCCTCGCGGTTAATTTTTGAGCTCGAGGAAAAAGTGTCAAAACTGCCTTTTGCGGTGAATAAAACAATCATTTACTGCCTTTTTCTGAAAAAAAGAGCAAAAGACAGGGTAGAACAAATGATTTATTTGCCGGAGGATGTAAATAAAATGCTCAGATAAGCCTAAGATCCCTTTCTCTTCAGCGTAGTTCCAAATACCCAATCCCAGAGAATGAGGGTGGAGGAATAGTTGCCTTTTGAACGCAGGTGATGAAAATCGTGATGCTCAGCACCGGCAAGCAATGGTATGTATCTGCTGACTACAGAGCGCACACCTGAATGAATGTCCAGCTCATGCATACTACGGAATAGTCCCCAAAGCCAAAAAGCATAGACATCGACAGGAACAAAGGCATTGATGACCAATACACCTACTAGAGCACCCGCATAGCCCGACAGCCACTCAACCGGATGTGCATAAATAAAATCGAGCGGAAAAGGCTGACTTGCCTGATGATGAATGCTATGCACTTTCTGATGCAGAAATTTTACATCGTGCAGAGAGCGGTGTATGAAATAAAACATCAGGTCATCGATAAAAAGAATGGCCAGAAAATGCAGCACAAAAATGCCAACACCTGTCCACTGCATATTGAAGAGAGAGGCGCCAAAATATAATCCCACTCCAGAAATCAGAAAAAGAGAAAGCAGATTGAAGGAAATAAGTGGTACTCTTTTGTAAAATTCAGCCCTCGAAAGCGGCATTTCCAATTGCTGTTCCCTTATTTTAACACTGTCGAATATCTTGGTGTACATAATGAGATAGCTGTATAAAAAGCCAAGACCTATGCCAAATGCAAGGATGCCAAGTGTTACAAATATTAGTACCATAGTATGTTATGCTTTTAATTTTTAATTTTAGACTCTAATTCAGTTTAAAGATGGCATTTATGGATTTTTACCCCTATGTGAAATTAGTATTATTTACTCAAGCAAAGAAGATTTGAACTCAAATTTAAAGCGCTGCCGACAACTATTTTTATATTTGCAGAAAACATGGGATGAAAAAAACAAATGCGCTAAGAATTCTGGATCAGCACAAAATTGAATATGAAACGCTTGAATACAGCTATGACAGTGAAAATCTGGATGTAGCCAAAATCGCTGCCGATAATGGACTTTTATTGGAAATAATTTATAAAACCCTGGTATTGAATGGAGATAAAAGTGATACAATAATGGCTGTTATACCCGGTGACCGCCATTTATCCTTAAAAAAAACAGCTTCCGCCAGTGGAAATAAAAAAGTTGAAATGGCTGCAATAAAAGACCTTGAAAAACTAACCGGTTATATTAGAGGCGGTTGTTCTCCTTTAGGAACAAAAAAAAGTCTTCAGGTATATTTGGATATAAATGCTCAAAATTGTGAAAAAATATTTGTCAATGCCGGAACTAGAGGACTACTTTTCTCTTGTGCTCCCAATGATTTGTTTAAGGTTTGTAAGGTTGAATGGGCTGATGTTTGTGATTAGGGACGAGCCTTGGGTGGTGGTAATTGGTCTCGTTTGGTGAACGAGATGGATAACGAGCCTTGTGAAGTGGTAATTGGTATTCTGGTAATTGGAGGATGTGCCTTGTGTGGTGGTAGCTGGTTTTTCTTGATACCTGATACCTGATGCGCTTAGCGGAACTTCGTTTCTTGATACAAAATCGAGTCTTAATGTCTAATGGTCTAAAGTCTAATATTAAAATCAAAAATGGAAATACTTATTATTGTTCTGCTGGTTCTGTTAAACGGGGTCTTCTCTATGTCGGAGATTGCAATTGTATCTTCGCGTAAAACAAGGCTGGAGCTATCGGCAAAAAAGGGGAATAAAGCAGCAAAGGCAGCCCTGGACATTGCGCATGCACCTAACAAATTTTTATCAACCGTTCAGATTGGTATAACGCTTATTGGAATTCTAACCGGGCTTTTTGGAGGAGAAACGCTGACTGAAGACGTAAAAGTATTTTTTGAAAAATTTGATTTTTTTCGACCTTATGCGCCTACAATAGCCATAATTGTAGTGGTTGTTTTCATCACCTTTTTATCGCTGGTGCTGGGAGAATTAGTGCCAAAACGGATTGGCTTATCAAACCCAGAGGCTATAGCAAAGCTTGTAGCAAGACCCATGAACATCTTATCTGTGATAACCATGCCATTTGTTTGGTTGCTTACCTTTACCGGGGATCTTATTGTACGAATTTTGGGCATCAAGCCAAAATCGGATGCGCAGGTGACAGAAGAGGAAATTAAAGCCATCATTCAGGAAGGTGCCGAAGGAGGCGCAGTGGATGAAATTGAACAGGATATCATGGAAAGGGTGCTCATCCTCGGCGACCGAAAAGTTGTTTCGCTGATGACAAACAGAATTGACCTGGTATTTTTGGGACTGAATCATAGTCGCGAAGAAATTGAAAAAATTGTCAGTGATGACTTGCATACTATGTACCCGGTTTACGATCAGAATCCTGATAACATTAAGGGTGTTGTTTTATTGAAAGATCTTTTTCTGAATGTGAACAAAGCCGATTTTCAATTAGCTAATTACCTTCGTGAACCCGTTTACTTGTCAGAAAACACCTCGGTTTACAAAGCCCTGCAGTTTTTTAAGGAAAAAAGTGTCAGCTATGGTCTTATTTCCGATGAGTATGGCATTACAAAAGGTGTTATCACGCTTAATGATGTGCTCGAAGCACTGGTTGGTTCTGTAAACGAATTTTATAAAGAGGATTATATGTTGGAGCAGCGCGCCGATGGCAGTTATATTATAGATGGTCAGTTTCCTTTCCACGATTTTCTGATTCACTTTGATTTGGATGAAAATATGGAGGAATATGATTTTAATACACTGGGTGGACTAATATTACATGAAAAGGAAAAAATCCCTAAAGAAGGAGATTTAATATATTGGAGAAAATTCGAATTTGAAATCATCGATATGGACAATGCCCGTATTGATAAAATTCTTGTAAGGGATAAATCTGAATAAAACCTTTTAAAAGTAAAGTATGGATCTGATTTCGGAAACAGGTAAGCTTGTCAGCAAAGATTTTGAAGTTAGCGAAAGCGATTTCATCAGTGAAGAGGATTTGGAAAAAGCACTTTCTGCGGTAATTTACCGAATGATAGACCATGATTTGGAAAAGCTTTTTGCAATACTTTACCGACTCGATGTGAACGAGCAAAAGGTACATGCTGCCCTCAAAAAAAACAATGACATAGCTCCGCACATTGCTATTGCGAAGTTAATCATCAAAAGGCACAAGGAAAAATTGATAACCAGGCAACAATATCGTCAGGAAAAAGATGATGACAGCGTTGAAAAATGGTAGTTTAGAACAATTTGTCCAACAAACCCTCATCAGGAATATTTGGTAATGTAACCTTCAGTCCTGGCGTACGTTTCATCTCTTCCTGTATGGCAAAAATTGCACCCTCGTTGCGCGCCCATGAACGACGTGCGATTCCGTTGTTGACATCCCAGAGCAGCATCATTTCCAGCCTTCGGTCCGATTCGGGACTGCCGTCCAAGAGCATTCCGAAACCGCCATTAATCACCTCGCCCCAGCCAACACCACCGCCATTATGCAGCGATATCCAGGTGGCTCCCCTAAAAGCATCGCCCACGAAATTTTGAACTGCCATGTCGGCGGTGAATGCCGAACCGTCATAGATGTTCGAAGTCTCTCGGTAAGGTGAATCCGTACCGGAAACGTCGTGATGGTCGCGCCCAAGGATAATGGGAGCGGACAAAGTGCCGTCTTTTATTGCCTTGTTGAATGCCTGTGCTATGCGGATACGCCCAAGTGAATCGGCATAGAGAATTCTTGCCTGAGAGCCTACAACCATTTTATTTTCTTCGGCAGAGCGAATCCATAATAGATTATCCATCAACTGCTGCTGAATTTCTCTCGGAGCTGTTTTCATCATATCTTCTATAACCTCTGCCGCCAATCGGTCGCTTATTGTCAGGTCCTCCGGATTTCCAGAGCTGCAAACCCAGCGGAATGGACCAAAACCATAATCGAAACACATGGGTCCCATGATGTCCTGTACATAGGATGGATATTTGAAATGAATGCCATCGGCAGCCATGACATCGGCTCCGGCACGGGAAGCTTCGAGCAGGAAGGCATTGCCATAGTCGAAAAAGTAGCTACCTTTAGCTGTATGTCTGTTGATTGCAGCTGCATGTCTACGCAGTGATTCCTGTACCTTTTCTTTGAAAAGCACGGGATTATCTGCCATTAATTCATTCGATTCATTGTAGCTTAATCCCGCAGGATAATATCCGCCTGCCCAGGGATTGTGCAAAGAAGTTTGATCAGATCCTAAATCGACATAAATATCTTCGCGGTCAAATTTTTCCCAAACATCGACAATGTTTCCCCTGTAGGCGATGGAAACGGTTTCTTTATTTGATTTTGCGTCGCGCACACGGTCGCAAAGCTCGTCCAAATCGCTGATAACCAAATCGACCCAACCTTGTTTATGTCTTTTGAAAGTAGCTGCGTCGTTCACCTCGGCGGTGACCGAAATCACTCCGGCAATATTGCCGGCCTTGGGTTGTGCACCCGACATTCCGCCTAATCCAGCAGTGAGGAAAAGCTTACCAGCCGTGCCCTTATCATCAATTTTACGGCAGCCATTGAGTACCGTAATCGTAGTGCCGTGCACAATTCCTTGTGGACCAATATACATGTAGGAACCAGCCGTCATCTGTCCGTATTGTGTTACGCCCAATGCATTGAAGCGTTCCCAATCGTCAGGTTTCGAATAATTTGGAATCATCATGCCATTGGTAACTACCACTCTTGGAGCTTCTTTGGGCGAAGGAAAAAGCCCGAGGGGATGCCCTGAATACATAACCAGGGTTTGCTCGTCGGTCATTTCGGCAAGGTATTTCATCACCAAACGATATTGAGCCCAGTTTTGAAACACTGCACCGTTTCCGCCATAAGTTATTAATTCCTCGGGATGTTGTGCAACTGCCGGATCGAGGTTATTTTGTATCATCAACATAATGCTCGCGGCCTGTAAGCACCTGCATGGATATTCCAGTATTGGTCGGGCATACATTTCATAGTTGGGGCGGTAGCGGTACATGTAAATGCGTCCGTAAGTCTCAAGTTCCTGTTTGAATTCAGGAGCCAATACCTCGTGTAAATCTTTCGGGAAATAGCGCAGGGCATTTTTCAAAGCCAGTTTTTTATCGATAGTACTTAGTATATCTTTTCGTTTTGGCGCATGACTCAATTTATCATTAAGGACTTTTGCTTCAGGTAATTCTGTTGGAATGCCTTCCAAAATGGCATTTTTAAAATCAGACATATGTTTAAATTAATTCGTTCTTTTTATTTGCTTTGCAAAATTAGTAAAATAATCAAACAAGAATTATCAAATTGGGTTCTATTAGCTTTATCTAAATATCGGAATTATTTGTTATTTTTACGGTTTCAAGATTAGGAAACATATCTAAAGTTTTTTAGATAGCTAATTTCTAAATTTATCGCTCAGTTTGCCCATTTCTGCATTAAAAATGAAAATATTAAAAATAGCGCTCTTTAGCATTCTTTCCTCTTTGACTTTTGCTCAACAGCCAACAGATAAGCGCCCCAATGAAGCGGATATAGTGCTCGAGAAACTTTTCATTGAGGCTACGAGAGAAAAAATCCTGGGTAAAAAACAAGAAGCGCTGACTGGTTTTCAGGAAGTTTTGCAAAAAGACCCCAAAAATCACATGGCTTCCTACGAAATTGCCGTACTATCCTATGAACTCAATCAGTTTCAGCAGGCTTATACGCATGCCGAAAACGCTGTAAATCTTGATAAAAAAAGCGTTTTGTATGTTGACTTTTTTACAAAACTGCTCTATAAAAAAGGTGAGCAGGCAAAGGCTGCTGCACTTTACGATAAATTGATTGAATCCTATCCTGATGAAAAAGCTTTGTATCTGAAATCTGCCGATTCCTGGACAGAAGCAGGCGATAAAGAAGCTGCCTTAAAAGTTTATGGAAATCTGGAAAAAAGATTGGGGAACAGTCCTGAAATTTTTCGAAAGAAATATAAGCTCTATATCGAAAGCGGAAAAGAGAAAAAAGGCATACAGGAACTACAGCAATTGACGGAAAAATATCCAAAAGAAAGCACCTACGCACTTTTGCTGGCAGATTATTTCAAGAAAAACGGTAAAACAGCGGAGGCAACAAAGTATTACGAAAAGGTTTTGCAGGCTGATCCGACCAACAGCAGAGCTAACATAGAAATGGTAGACATTTTGAGGGTCAAGGGCGATACGCTCAAATATCTAAGTGCATTGAAAGCCGTTTTCAATGAAGGTCAACAGTCGACCGAAGCTAAGCTAAATGCTTTGAACCCTTTGGTTGCAAATATTTTGGCTTCGACAGCATTGAAATATTCCGATCAGATTCTTGAGCTTGCACAAATTCTTGCGGCCTATGATGCTGAAAATGCCGCCGTTTATCTTCCGCTTGGCCGATTGCTTATGTTTAAAGGAAAATATGCTACAGCCAGCGAGGCATTTGAAGCATATATCAGCAGAGACAAGCGTACAATTGAGCCCTGGGCTTTATTGATGGAATCGGCGCTTAAATCGGGTAAAGGCGATTTGCTGATCGCAAAATCACAGGAATTTGCCGATTTGTATCCCGATCAGGCTTTGAGTCAATACTATCGCGCTGCTGCATTACTCCGCTGCGGCGATTATAAAAATGCACAAAAATTTCTAAAAAGGGCGGCCAATATGTCACTGAGCGATGAGCAACTACATGCAGTATGTAAGGGTGCTTTGGGAGAAGCATATAAAGCCCTCGGCGACTCAAAGGCCGAAGCGACAATGAACGATGCAAAAAAATCGACAGATTCTAAGGTACTATTTCATATGGCATCATCCTTGCTCAACTCCAAAGAGACAAAGGCCGCAGAAGATATTATTTCTAAACTTCTGGCTGAAGATGCAAAAAATCTTGCCTACAAATCATTGGAAGTCAAATTGCTTTGTAGCAAATCAAGTTATACTGCTGCCAAACAACTAGCAGAAAAAATTATGAATGAAGGAGCGCTGAATGACCCCTATGTTTTGGAACTTTATGGCGATATCCATTATTGGCTAAATGACATTGATGCTGCAGTTTTACATTGGAAACAAGCCAAAGAAAAAGGCTGCAGCGCCGAAAGATTAAACATGAAAATTGAAAATAAAAAACCGGAATAAGATGAAATTCAATTATTTGGCAAAACTTTGTCTATTGCTTTTACTGCCGGTTTTTTTTACATCCTGTAAGACAATTGCAAATGTTCAGAATAAAAATTTAAAAAAACGCTCTGCAAAATTCCTGCTGCAGAAAATGGAGGAGAACCGGTACAGCTACGACTGGTTTGCAGCCAAGGCCAAAGTTAAGTTTGAAAGTGAGGAGGAGAATGTTTCTTTTACTGTTAATCTGCGCATGAAACATGACAGTATCATCTGGTTAAAAATTCAAAAACTGAGTGTGGAAGGGCTGCGGGTAAGAATGTCGGCCGATAGAATTGAGGTACTCAACCGACAGGATAATCAGTACATTGTCGAAACCTTTGCCACGGTTCAGAGCAAGATGCCTATCCCCTTTGGTTTTCGAGAAATTGAAAATCTGCTTGCTGGTAATCCTTTTATGCAGGAAGGGCTTGAGTTTGAAGTGTCGAACGACAGCAGCTATTATTTGCTGGAAGCGCTGCTCAAAGACAACAAAAATACTACTTCATCGAAAGGTAAAATCAGGCTTTGGCTCGATGAAAACCACCGCCTTGTAAAACTTTACGCAAAAATTGATGAAAGTACAATCGATGCAAATTTTTCTGATTTTCAGCTTGTTAATGAAAATATTCTGATTGCTTTTGAAAAGGATATTGTGCTGAACAGCCCCGAAAGCGGTAAAATACGTTTCAAAATCAATTTCAATAAAATTGACCTGAATGAGGAACAGGATCTGAAATTTGAAATACCCGATCATTATGAACAAATTATATCGGGCAATAAAATTCCCAAAAAATAAGTCAGTTTAGGATGTTTAAATGCTTTCATGTTTTTTTAATAGCTTTTATTTTGCTGACATATCAATCGAATGGTCAGCATAGTCGAAGCAGTCTCGAAAATCAAAGAAAGGAACTGAGCAGGCAGATTGAAAGTACTTCAAAAAATCTGGAAAAAACTTCGAAAAGCAGAAAACTCGAAGCCGATAAACTTGCCGCGCTGCAGGAAAAAGCCAAATCCAGATCGAAAAAACTTTCTGGAATCAGAACTGAACTCAATACCATCAGCGACAAAATTGTGTACAACACTGAGAAAATTGCTGAACAGGGTGCTGAAATTGAAATCATTAAAATTGCATACAAAAAAGTACTTTTACTGCTTTACAATAATAAAACAACGTTCAGACTTATTGACCTGATTTTCGCTCCGGATCAGTTTCACGAACAGTATATCAGGCATTACTATCTTAAAAAACTTCAAAAAAATTATTATCAAAAGGCTTCGAAACTGATGAGCGAGCAGAAGCAGCTGAATGATGAACTTAAAATATTAAATTCGAGCAAAGCAGAAAAAAAACAAAAACTCAAAGCATCGAAAGACCATGGGGGCGACCTCAGCGATGAATTGGAAAAACAGGAAAAACAGTTTAATGAACTGCGCTCGAAAGAAACAAAATTAAAAAAAGAGCTGGCCGCACAGGAAGAATCGAAAAGAAAACTCAATTTAAAAATCGAACAGCTCATCAAAGAGCAGATTGCAGCATCAAAAAACAGTTCACGCGCATACGAATCAGCAAAAAAAAATAAGCAGCCTGCAGCTTTAAATAAGCTGGAAAGCAGTTACAGTGATTCGGGAAGTTCCTTTGCAGCAAAAAAAGGCCAGTTGCCCAAACCGATTAAAGGTAATATTGTTTCTGGATTTGGAAAACATCGTCATCCGATTTTTGAACAGATTTTTACCTATAATAATGGTATCGATATTAAGGCTTCTTCGGCAACAGCAGTAAGGGCAGTACATGATGGTGTTGTGGTCAGTGTTTTTACAGTACCTGGGAACGGGAATGCTGTTATGTTGAAACATGGTGAATTTTACAGTACCTATTCAAATCTGGAAACTGTGCATGTAAAAAGAGGGGACAAAATCAAAAGTGGAGCTCAGCTGGGTATTGTAGGCAGAGATTCCAATTCAGCTGATTATATATTGCATTTCGAAATTTGGGAAGGTAAAAACAAAGAAGACCCCGAAGATTGGTTGAGATAGCATACTTAAAACCAAATCAAAGCCTGTCAATATCAATTAAACAGCAACAACAAAAATTACAGATTATGTCAGAAAAGTGGAACATTGGCGAAAAAAACCTAACTATAAGAACCGAACCGGAAAAAGCTGTATTGGTAGCAATTGTCCGTCAGGAACAGACAGAACAGCTAGTACAGGAATATCTGGATGAACTGGATTTCCTGACGCAGACCGCAGGCGCCGTTGTACAGAAAAGAATTATACAGAAACTGGCGCATCCCGATTCGCGTACCTTTATTGGTAGCGGAAAGGCCGAAGAAGTGGCCCAATACTGCGAAAATCATGATATTGATCTGGTAATTTTCGATGACGACCTCAGCGGCAAACAGACCAATATTCTGGAAGAAATCATCAAGCGGAAAATTGTCGACCGCAGCTCCCTCATTCTCGATATTTTTGCCAATAATGCTCAAACCGCGCAGGCCAAGGCACAGGTGGAGCTTGCACAAATGCAATATATGTTGCCTCGATTGCGTGGTTTATGGACCCACTTGGAGCGGCAGCGTGGTGGTATCGGTATGCGCGGTCCTGGTGAAAAAGAGATTGAGACCGACCGCCGTATAGTACGCGACCGCATTGCCTTATTGAAAGACAAACTTTCAAAAATTGACCAACAGTCGCAGACCCAACGCAAGGGCCGCGGCGAAATGATCAGAGTCTCGCTTGTGGGTTATACCAATGTGGGAAAATCGACGATTATGAACGAGGTTTCAAAATCGGAAGTGCTGGCCGAAAATAAGCTCTTTGCCACCTTGGACACCACTGTTCGCAAAGTTGTGCTGAATCAGATGCCTTTCCTGTTGTCCGACACTGTTGGTTTTATCCGAAAATTGCCGCATCACCTGGTGGAAAGTTTTAAATCGACCCTCGATGAAGTGAGAGAGAGTGACCTGCTCATTCATGTGGTCGATATTTCACATCCGCAGCACGAAGATCAGATAGAGGTAGTGACCAAAACACTGAAAGAAATCGGTGCAGGCAGTATTCCGGTGCTTTTTGTTTTCAATAAAATGGACCTCTATCGGAAAAACTATTTTGACGAATTTTTGAGCGATGAAGAAAAAACGCAGCTCGAAATAGAACTCCGTGAAAAATGGAATCGTCAAAGTCTTGACAGAGCTATTTTCCTTTCGGCAATTAACCGTGAAGGAATTGAAGAATTCAGGGACAAGCTTATTGAAATGGTTTCGGCACTTTACATGGAACGCTATCCGCACAAAAAAGATTTTTGGTAGGTTTCAATAATTTAGTTTTGCCAATAAAAATTGGTCTTTTTTTTGAAAAATTATAACTTTGGGCTACTTTGGCAGTATTATTATACGCTGCCAAAAAATCTGTACATTCAAATAGCTGAAAATCAGAAAATCATGCAAGAAGAAATTGACTTAATCATTGAGACTACAGATGAAAGTATGCTAGCGGCTGTCGCTCACCTGCAGCGTGAATTGGTAAAAATACGCTCCGGAAAAGCATCGCCCGATATGTTGGATGGTATCCGTCTGGATTATTATGGCTCAGCAACTGCCATTGGCGGTGTAGCCAATATCAAAGTGGAAGATGGCCGTACCCTGGTCATTCAGCCTTGGGAGAAAAAAATGATTGCAGAAATTGAAAAAGCAATTTTTGCTGCCAATTTAGGTGTCACTCCTCAAAATAACGGCGAAGCTATCCGAATAGTTATCCCGCCCCTTACCGAAGAACGCCGTAAACAACTTGTGAAACAATCGCTGGTTGCTGGTGAACACGCCAAAGTTGGTATCAGAAATGCGCGCCGCGAGGCCATTGAGGAAATCAAAAAGGCTGTTAAAAATGGCTACTCGGAAGATGCAGGAAAAACCTCGGAAGAGCAGGTCGAAAATATGACTAAAAAATTTGTAGGTCAGGTCGAATCGGTACTGGCTGCAAAAGAAAAAGAACTTTTGACAGTATAGTGCTCGGCTTATTCTTTAAAGAGATACCATGCAGCAATCAAGTGTTGCATGCTTTTTTTATCTGAACTGGCCTTTCAGCACTATTTTATCCTCACCTGAGTTGCTCAGTATAAAAACGGTATCAGTATAAGCGCCTTTTTTATCAGGACCTTTTATTTTATAGCCGATACTGCTTTGCTCCGAAGCGGCAATCAGCAGTTTCGACCAGCTCATTTCGGCTTTTTGACTGCTGCGTACCGAACTGATTTCCAAGGGCTGTTCACCACTATTGGCAAAAGTCAATTCTGTTTTAAATATTTTGCCTGCAGGCATACTGTCAAAGCGAATCTCCCTTTTAATAAATTCGATTTTAGCAGGCTTCATTCCCGGCTTTTCCGCTTTTTTTACTTTTTTTAAGCTATCAGGCTCGCTTTCTTCATCATTGCCCTTGAACGGGTTTTCGGGAGCTTTAAAGGTTTCTTCTGTAGATTCCTCAGCTGTATTTTTTTCTGTTCGACCACAGGAAACCAATAGCAGCAGTAGAAAGCAAAAGGTAATGATTCTCATAAGTTTTATATTTGTACAGCCGCTAAGTTATCGCTTTTTGGGTGCATGTCATAGAAAATTTTTAATTTTGCTGAAGGAATACCTGCTCCAATAATTTTCCAATTTTGTATTCAACTGCTTAGAAATATGACATTTCGAAATCATCTGCTCATAGATAGCATCGTACAAGCGCTCCTGATTATATTTTTCAGCTTTCTTCTGGCCAGGTCATCTGCGCCAACAAACATATTACAACTTTTTCCCATTACACTTTTTGCTTGGCAGTTTATCAATGCCGTACTCAGTTATAAATTTTTCGAAAGAACGAGTAAGAGGCTATTTGTCAGAATTTCCGGCTATTGCCTGATAGGAATTTTTGCCATCAGGGGGTTTTTATGGCTTGCTGCTTCTTTCGTAACTTTAAGCGAAATGGCTAATAAGCTGACAGAACAAATAGAGCCTTTAATTTTGATAATACTTCCTTTTTTTTGTGCAGCGTTGGCGATATGGTATCTCTACATAACGTTCAGGGACTTATACAATATGATGTATAATACGATATAATTTCATTTACTCTACAGTAATCTTGTAATTCAATTCGCTCTTCAGCTTACCACGAAAAATTTTCTGAATTTTTAAATTACAGTTGCCTGATATTTACGGGCTTTTCTTTGCAGGCTATTAGACTTGAAAAAATAAAAAGCAGGCTAAGGAGACAAAGTAGCTGGCTTCTCATATTTCATTTTTTTTAATAATTAATCAAACCAAAAATAAATAAAGTTTTCTATAATACTTTTATCTTTCATTTTTTTATAAAAGTATAGCAACTTATTTAAACCTAAAGGGTTTAAAGTATAATAAGCCCAAATAATTCGGGCAAATAACCTCAAATATGCTTCATGCTACCCGTATAAGACTTTGGCTCGATCTGATGATTCAGATACTGCTTTTTGTACTGCTGACTGTGCAAGTCCTATTGCATCTGTCTGTCGAAGCTTTTCTGTACAATGTCAGTCTCTTTGGAATTCTTTTGTCGGCCTGGCAGATATTGCATGCCTTTTATGTGGTCAAAAAATATAAGGACTGGGACCGCAAACAATATTTGTATAATATGCGCCAGGTATTGGGATATGGTTTACTTACCCTTGGAATAGGTGTTTTTATGCTGGTCATTAGTTTTGGATTTTTGGCTCCATTTTTTTACTTTACTTTAATTATACTGCATTGGATTTTGGCTGCAGTTGTATTATTTTTGGCGCTCAGTTATTTTGCAACCAGTCTGCGCAGGCTTTACCAGCATCTGTATCGGCCAAGGTCTTTTTGGGATCTGTAAATAGATTTTCAGATATCAGAATTCAGATTTTCAGCAGTTAATATTTTGTTTCAAATTTGTATGCTATTCTAGATTTTCAGTACCGATTATCAAATTTGTATTAGATGTTTTTTAATTTCAAACAATTTTTGAGTATTATACAGTAACAGTGTCTGTTAGCTGATAATCCGATAATCTGAATTCTGATAATCTATCAAAATGTCAACAATCGCCATAAACACCCGTTTTCTCTTACCCAATAAGCTCGAAGGCATTGGCTGGTTTAGCTATGAGGTGCTTAAGCGTTGGGTAGAATGGCATCCGGAGCATGAATTTATTTTTATTTTCGACAGAGCTTATGACGAGCAATTCGTTTTTGGCTCCAATGTTAAACCCATAGTGGCTTCGCCGCAGGCAAGGCATCCCGTTTTATTTTACCTTTGGTTCGAATGGGCCCTACCGGCAATATTCAAAAAACATAAAGTGGATGCCTTCATGTCGCCCGATGGATTTATGTCCCTCTCGGCCGATATTCCTACACTACTGGTAATTCACGACATTGCCTGGAAGCATTTTCCCACGCAGGTTCCTTGGTCGCACCGCAAGCATTACGAATATTATATGCCGCGCTTTGCAAAAAAAGCAGCCCATATCGCCAGCGTTTCAGAATATTCAAAAAATGATATCGTAAATCACCTGCAGGTGATGCCCGAAAAAATTGATGTGGTCTACGATGGTGCCAATGAATCCTTTGTACCGCTAAGTCTCGAAGAAAGGGTCAAAATAGAGGACAAATACAGCAATGGCTGCCCCTATTTTTTGTATGTAGGTTCCATCCATCCGCGAAAAAATGTGCTTCGCCTGCTGCAAGCTTTCGAAGCCTTTAAAAGCAAAGCTGATACTAATATGAAACTGCTGCTCGCAGGTCGCATAGCCTGGCAAAGCGGTGATGTTGCCGAACAGCTTGCCAAAATGAAATACCGCGACGAGGTAGTTTTTCTAGGCTATACCGATGCGGTTGAACTGCCAAAAATTACCGCTGCAGCCTTTGCACTCACTTATGTTTCCCTCTTCGAGGGTTTTGGGATTCCAATACTCGAGGCAATGTACTGCGATGTGCCCAGCATCAGTTCCAATACTTCATCAATGCCCGAGGTTGCGGGCGATGCAGGTCTACTGGCCGACCCCTATTCTACCGATTCCATCACGGAACAGATGCTCAGGCTTTGGAACGAAAAAGGACTAAGGGAGCAACTCATCAAAAAAGGCAGGTTTCAACGCCAAAAATATTCCTGGGATCTCACAGCTGAGAAGATGTGGGTGGCGATGGAAAAAATTTTGCATAAATAAATTCAATTTTTTAAATTATATTTAATTACATAAGATAGACTATGCCTATCATATGTATATTAATTCAATGTGAAAGCACGTAATTGTTTAAAGAAAACATCAAAATAATCTCAAAAGATTAAACAATAATTCAAAATGACAGTTATATTAGTACTTACAATTTTTACTCATTTAAACAATGTCATTATGAAAAAGATTTTCTTAACACTTGCGATAACCATGGGTGCATTTTACGCTAATGCCCAATCGCCTCGAGTGCAGGTTATTCATAATTCTCCCGATGCTGCTGCTGCGACAGTTGATATCTGGATTAACGGAGCCAAGGCTGTTGAAGACCTCGACTTCAGAGAAGCTACACCCTTTGTAACTTTGAACAGCGGTACCACCAATGTTGGTATTGCACCTGGTACAAGTACAGTAATTACTGACACCATTGCTAATTTTACTTTCAATCTGATGATGAATACAACATATATTGTTGTAGCTGATGGTACTTTGAGCGGTTCACCAGCTTATACTCCATTTAAGCCATTCGGTTTGAATGTTTATGCAATGGGCCGCGAAACTGCTACGAATGCGCAAAACGTAGATGTATTGATTCATCACGGATCAACCGATGCTCCAACAGTAGATGTACGCGGTAAAAATCCGGCCGATGTATTGCTAAATGATGCTTCTTATGGTGCTTTCGGCGGATATTTGAGCTTACCGACAGACAATTACATCGTACGCATTACAGATGCAACAGGTTCAACGATTGTTCAATCTTATTCAGCTCCACTTTCAACGCTTAATCTTGGTGGTCAGGCTGTGACGGTAGTTGCTTCGGGTTTCCTAAATCCTACCGCTAACAGTAATGGCCCTGCTTTTGGACTCTATGCTGCATTAGCCACTGGTGGCCCTTTGGTTGCACTTCCGGTTGCTGCAGATCCCAGAATTCAGGTTATTCACAACTCAGCAGACGCGGCTGCAGCTACAGTTGATGTTTGGGTGAATGGCGCTAAGGCTATTGATGATTTTGCTTTCAGAACATCATCTCCTTATATATCTCTTTCTCCAGGTACAGTAAATGTAGGTGTTGCTGCTGGAAACAGTACAATAATTGCAGATACTATTGCAAATTTTACTTTTAATCTCTTAGCGGGTAATACCTATGTAGCTATTGCTGAAGGCATTGTAAGCCCAAGTGGTTACAATCCTGCTACACCTTTTGGAATTGCAGTCTTCGACAATGCACGTGAAACTGCTACCAACGCTAACAATGTTGATGTATTGGTCCATCACGGTGCTACAGATGCTCCTATTGTAGATGTACGTGGTGCTGATACAACAACTGTATTGGTAAACGATGCAGCTTATGGTGACTTTGCAGGCTACCTTAGCTTGCCCGAATCTGATTATATTATCCGAATCACAGATGCAACCGGTGGGACGGTAGTACAATCTTATCAGGCTCCTTTGGCTACATTGAATCTGGGCGGTCAGTCAATTACAGTAGTAGCATCCGGTTTCTTAAATCCTGCCAACAACAGCAATGGTCCTGCTTTTGGTTTGTGGGTTGCATTGGCATCTGGGCTAGCACTTGTTGAATTGCCTGTTGCTGCTACAGCTATCAATCAGACAGAAAGCATCGCAACAGACATGATGATCTTCCCTAATCCTGTAATAAGCTCTTTCAACTTGGGTTGGTCACAAATCAAAGATGCTGATCTAAGTATCAGACTGACCAACATTCAAGGTCAAACTGTAAAAAATATCGAATTGGGTAATGTAGCTGCAGGTCAACAAAACATCTCAATTGATACAAATGAACTTAACAGCGGTTGGTACAGCCTTAGCATCGTTGGTGCTAATTCAGTACAGACGCTGAAAGTACAAATTATCAAATAAACGGCAATTTTTTATTTTCATACAGAATTATTGTTCCCCCATTCGTCGAGATGATGAGTGGGGGTTTTTTATAATCCCAAATCCGTCATTAGAAATTCTATTACAACCCAAAATTGCTTTGGAACTAAGCACTTACTCGTTTTTTCGAGCTTGAAATAGGTGTGACTATTCCTTTACCCGAAAAAACTGTGTGAGCCCTTATTTCCTTCGCACTTTTGGCCTTCATTACGAACTCTAATGACGGAATTGGGATAATTTGTACTACTTTTTCAAATAATTTTCAATTTCTTCCAGCGGAATTGAGACAATAGATCCATCTAAAGCTAAACACATTCCGGGTAAACCAAAACTAACATTGAAAATCATATTTTTGTCGTCTAGATCGATGCTCAAATCATCCATTTTGAATTTCGGATTTTTGGGCATGCCACTAAAACAATCTTTACTATCCTCAGCATTGTAGGATTCGCTGTATTCTTTCAGAATTTTATCATTGAGCTTCGATAAAAGTTCGGGCATTTTGTCATTAAAAATTACTGAGTTTTTAACTTTTTTACCACTGAGCATCAGCTCATAGGAGTAACTGTAGCGGCCTTTCATGTCGGGATATCCAACAGATTTTGTCTGAATATTTCCATATTGGCAGCTTTTGGTAATTATGGGGTCGGGACCCTCTTTTTTCTCTTCCGTTTTACAGACAGCCGTTTTTGGCGATTCTTTTTTCTCTTCCGCTTTTGTTTCCGCATTTGTTTCTTCTTTTTCTTTATTTTCAGATACGGGCGCTGTACAACTGTATAAGAAGCCAATTAGGATAAAGCAAGAAAGCAAGACTTTAAATTTTTTCATGTCAAATATTTTACGATTAGATAATTGTGTCAAATATATATTTTATTTTATAATTGATCTAGTACCAATACAATACTGTCTTTATAGCAGATTCTTAGGTTTCATGAAAACAGAATGATTGTAAATTTTAGATATGTCATCAAAATTTCTCTTTAAGAAAGTTTTGTAAACAAGGTAAATAACTTAAGAGGATTGCTGGTTGATTATTTATACTCCATCAAAAGTTTTCCATCGGCTGCATCAAATTCATAAATCGGTTCCTTTGATCCGGGTAAAGAATAGAAAAAAGTTTTCTTGTCTGATTGCCAATTTATTATACCATAACCATTCTGTTGTTTTACTTTAAAAAGTGGAAGTTCTATACTGAATTTCTCATTTTTGGTTTTAATGTCAAAACAGCTGAATAAATATTTAGGATTGTCAGAAACCTCATTTCGATGCTGAATATAAATTTTATCATCTGCAATCTTGCTGAGTAAAGCATAAATATAAGGCTTCGAACTAAGCTGTTTCTTTGTATTAAAATCTGCCTGATAACTGTAACTCAGCGTATCATAAATTGTGATACTCACAAATTCGGAACTTTTTGAGCTCTTATATTTCATCTTTTTTATTTCATATTCATATAAAAATGATTTGCTTGTATTGACTTTATCGTCTTCAAGTGAAAAGCCCCTTTCCTCATCTGCCAGATAGATGGGGTCATTAATTTGGTTTGATGCCCTTAAATTTGTTGAATTTTCTGTGTAATTAAATTTCAGACTATCAGGAATTTTCCAGTATTCTTTAACGTTTGCCTGATAAATAATGAAGCTCTTTAGGCTTAAAACATAGGAATCACCCTGCTTTGTAGTTAGGGAAATAAAATTTTGACTAAAACTGTTAATCAGGCCAATCTTATTTTTAAGGGTTGCAGCATTTTTGTCTTCAATAAATTTCTCAAAGTCTTTTCCC
>CAMDAB010000034.1 GCA_945888475.1 Saprospira grandis DSM 2844
CAACGGCTTCTGTTGTAATAACAGATCCATTAATAATCAATTTATCAACTACAACTATCAATGCATCTTGCTTTAGTGCTAATAATGGTTCTATAGATCTTACTGCATCAGGCGGCACAGGAACTTTTACCTACAATTGGGGTGGCGCAGTTAGTACAGAAGACAGAACAGGTTTATCAGCAGGATCATATCTGGTCACAGTATCAGATGCCAACGTATGTACAGCATCTACCAGTGCAACAATAACAGAACCTACATTACTTACAGCCTCAACTTCCCAAATCAATGTTAGTTGTTTTAATGGAAACAATGGCTCAATCAATCTTAATGTCGGTGGAGGAACTTTACCCTATTCATATAATTGGGGATCGGGTATTTTAACCGAGGACAGAACAGGAATTAGTGCTGGAGTCTATACTGTTACTATAACAGATGGAAATTCTTGCACGACTATAACTTCTACAACAATCACTGAACCTTCTGGTTTAACTGTCAGCACTGCTGTGAGCGATGCATTCTGCGGAAACCCAAGTGGTGCTGTTGACCTCACTGTAAATGGAGGCGTATTACCCTACACATATATATGGAGTAACGGTAGCACATCCGAAGACATTACTGCTGTATTGAGTGGCAATTACAGTGTAAGCATTAGCGATGGAAATTTCTGCACAACAGTTACATCAGCTACTGTAAATGAATCCTCGGCTACAACTATCACAGCTGTTTCAACCAATGTTAACTGTAATGGTGGTTCTAATGGAGCAATTGATTTAATTGTCACTGGAGGCACTGCACCTTTTACTTATGCTTGGTCAAATGGCAGCACCACTGAAGATGTTAGTAATCTTATCGCAAATACATACACTGTTAGTGTTACAGATTTTACACTTTGTACTTTTGTAAGATCATTTACGATTTCAGAACCAACAGCAGTTTCTTTAACATCAACTTTTAACAATGTCTCCTGTTTCGGCGCCAATAATGGCTCTATCAATCTTACAGTCGGCGGTGGAACAACGCCTTATAGCTTCAACTGGGGTGGCGGAGTTGTTTCTGAAGACCGTACTGGCCTTGCAGCAGGAACTTATACCGTTACTGTAACCGATGCCAATTTCTGTACGACAGTTACATCTACAACCATCACAGAACCAGCTGTTTTAACTGCGACAACTACTCAGGTGAATGTTTCTTGCTTTGGCGGCAATAATGGCTCTATCGACCTTACAGTTGGTGGCGGACTTGCTCCTTATGGCTTCAACTGGGGCGCTGGTATTGTTTCTGAAGACCGTGCTGGTCTTACAGCAGGCACATACCGAGTCACTGTAACAGATGCCAATTTCTGTACAACGATTACTTCTGTAACTATCACCCAACCAACTGCAGTTACTGCAACTACAACAACAGTGAATGTTTCATGCTTTGGCGGCAATAATGGTTCCATCAACCTCACTGCAGGCGGCGGAACAGGCGCACTTAACTTTAACTGGGGTGGCGGTATTGTTTCTGAAGACAGAACAGGCCTTGCAGCAGGTACTTATAGCGTTACAATCACCGACGCCAACGGCTGTTCCATCAGCCGCTCGGCAACAATCACACAACCTTCGCAGTTAATTGCTTCGAATACCCGTACCAATGTCTCCTGCTTTGGCGGCAGCAATGGTACGATTAATCTTACAGTTTTGGGTGGCACAACGGCCTATAGTTTTAACTGGGGCGGCGGCATTGTTTCTGAAGACCGCACAGGTCTTGCTGCAGGCATCTACACCGTAACTGTAACCGATGCAAATGGTTGTACCGCAGTCAGCTCGGCTACAATTACACAACCAGCTCAAATTAGTGCTTCGAATGTCCGAACCAATGTTTCCTGCTTTGGCGGTAAT
Source organism: Saprospira grandis DSM 2844 (assembly GCA_945888475.1). Classification (GTDB taxonomy): domain Bacteria; phylum Bacteroidota; class Bacteroidia; order Chitinophagales; family Saprospiraceae; genus Saprospira; species Saprospira grandis_C. The sequence continues at coordinate 1,881 of CAMDAB010000034.1, forward strand.
AACGGCACAGTGAACTTGACTGTCAATGGCGGTTCTCTGCCTTATGCCTTCCTTTGGAGCAATGGCCGAACAACTGAGGATATCAATAACTTGGTCGCAGGCAGCTACACAGTAATCGTAACAGATGCAGGTGGCTGTTCCGTTACATCCAATGCTGTTATTACACAACCTACTCAATTGATTACCTCCACCACGCAGGTCAATGTTCAATGTAATGGCAATGCCAATGGCAGTATCAACCTCACGGTTGCAGGCGGCACAATTCCTTACAATTTCAACTGGGGTGGCGGTATTACTACTGAGGACAGAACAGGATTAACTGCTGGCACTTATACAGTTGTTGTGACTGATGCCAATGCTTGTCAGACTACAACTTCTGTCATCATTACACAGCCTGCAGGTACAACAATCAACTTTGTCAGAACCAATATTACTTGTTTTGGGGGTAACAATGGTTCTATTGCTGCTTCGGTTTCGGGTGGTGTTGCTCCACATAGCTTTGCCTGGTCAACCGGTGCAAATACTGCTACCATTACTAATCTAACTGCCGGTACTTACAGTCTTACTGTAACCGATGCCAACGGCTGTCAGACCATCCGTACAGCAACATTGACACAACCTGGAACTGCTGTTGTTGCCAATGTAATATCTGTTCAAAATAACATTTGTTTCGGTGCAAGTGCCGGGGTAATCGATGCCGATGCACTTGGAGGAACACCAAACTATACTTTCCTTTGGTCTAATGGGGCCACAACGCAAGACCTTAGTGGACTTCCTGCCGGTTCCTACAGCATGACTGCTACCGATGCAGTGGGCTGTTCGGCTACAGTTTCAACGGTCATTACTCAACCCACTCAGCTTAATGCTTCTATTTCTTTGGTTTCCAACTTTAACGGCGCAGCAATTTCCTGTACAGGTGCTGCCGACGGAGCAGTGACTTCCTTAGCTAGTGGGGGAGTTGCTCCATATAGCTTTATTTGGTCAACAAATCCAGCTCAGAATACAACTTCTTTGTCAGGACTTTCGGCCGGAACCTATACCCTGACAGTTTCGGATGCCAATGGCTGCTCTGTAATTCGTTCCATTACTTTGAACAATCCGGTTCAACTGCAGGCCACTGAACAGCATGTCAATGTATTCTGTCATGGCGACTGCGATGGTCAGATTATTGTAAACGCCGTTCCGGGTACTGGCACCTTGGGTATTGGCGGATACGAATACCGCATTATCGGCCCAGGTCAGATTGGTAACGTATTCAGTTCTGTAAATAACTATTTGGGGCTTTGCGCAGGCAATTATGTAGTTGAAGTGCGTGATGGCAATGGCTGTCAGGTTTCATTACCAATTACAATTAGCCAACCCGCCCCTCTCACGCTCTCTGCCAGCTTCATCCCAGTTGTCTGCAACGGCACAGCGACTGGCAATGCCACTGCCAATGCCGGCGGCGGAGTTGCACCTTATAGCTTTACTTGGAGCAACGGACAAACGGGGCAAACTGCAATCGGACTTGCAGCTGGTGGTTACGGCGTCACAGTAACCGATGCCAACGGCTGTACCCGTGCAACAAATATTGTGGTAACGCAGCCTTCTGTACTTGGCGCAACAACTGTTTTCACGCGTCCTTCCTGCTTCGGCTCAACCGATGGTTCTGCAACTGTAACACCAACTGGCGGAGTTGCACCTTATAGCTTTGCCTGGTCAACAGGTGCAGGCGCAGCCACTGCTTTGGGATTACCTGCAGGTACTTACAATGTAACAGTGACTGATGCCGGCGGATGTGCCATTGTACGCACTGTAACTGTCACTCAACCAGCTCAGATTGCACTTTCAGTTTCGGGTACTAACCTCACTTGCGCAGGCAACGGAACAGGCTCTGCCACAGTTGCGATTGTAGGTGGAACTGCACCTTATACCATCCTTTGGAGCAATGGCGCTACAACCGCTACGGTCTCTGGCCTTGGTCTTGGCATCTTCTCTGTAGTAGTTACCGATGCCAATGGTTGTCAGCAAAGCACACAGCTGGCATTGACTCAGCCTAATCCTGTGGTAGCTTCTTTGGTTTCTACCACCAATGTCTCCTGCTTTGGCGGAAGCAATGGAACGGCAACTATTACTGCAAATGGTGGCGTTCCTCCATACCGCTTCAGTTGGCCAAATGGTCAGACTACTGCTACTGCTACGGGACTTGCAGCAGGAACTTACACAGCTACCGTAACAGATAATAACGGCTGTTCAAGCTCCGTTTCCATGCAAATTACCCAACCTGCACTGCTCACAGTGGTACAGGTGACGACTACGGCAGTTTCTTGTCGTGGTGGTTCTAATGGAACCGCATCGGCCTTTATTCAGGGTGGCAGTTCTCCTTATAACTTCACATGGAGCAATGGCGGCTCGGGCCAAAGCATCTCGAACCTTGCGGCAGGAACTTATTTCCTTACTGTAACAGATGGCAACGGATGCCGCGCCTTTAGTCAGGCGATTGTCACACAGCCTGCTTCAAACCTTGTCGGATTTATCAATACAACCCCTGCACTCTGTCTTGGAGCGGCAACGGGAGAAATGACTGCCATTATCAGCGGCGGCACAGTTCCTGTATCGGGCGATTATACTTATGTTTGGTCAAATGGCGCTTCTACTGCAGTAGTGTCGAATGTAGCAGCAGGCAACTATTCAGTAACCGTAACTGATGCGAATGGCTGTTCTATTAGTCTTTCGGCTACTGTCGGTCAGGCAGGCAATCTCAACCTTTCAGTTGTTGGCTCAACAGCTGCAACCTGCCCCGGTGCAAATAATGGTACTGCAACTGTTACAGCCAATGGCGGTACAGGCACTCTGAGCTTCCAGTGGAGCAATGGTCAAAATACGCCAAATGCCACCGGACTTGAAGCTGGTGTGTACACCGTCACCGTAACCGATGCTAACGGCTGTTCTCAAAATACTTCAGTCACAGTTACTGAAGGTGCAGCCATCAATCTTGTCACAGCGGTAACCGATGTAAGATGTTTTGGTGAAAGCAATGGACGATTAGATGTAACCAGTTCTAATATTTCGCTTTATTTCTGGTCGACAGGTCAGGTGGGCAATCCGCTTTCGAATCTGCCTGCAGGACAGTACACACTCACAGTTGTGGATGTGCGCGGCTGTTCAACTACGGCGGTGTACAATGTAGCACAGCCCGTTGAGCTTATCAGCAATATCAACACCATCAATCCGGTACTTTGCCACAATGGCTCAACAGCCAATCTCTCTGCAACAGCAACTGGCGGAATCGCAGGCTATAGCTTCAATTGGAGCAATGCTGTAACAGCGCCAACAAATAGCAATATTCCATCAGGCAACTACAGCGTGACCATCACCGATGCCAACGGATGCCGCAGCGTGAGCAGCGTATCGCTTGCTAATCCGACTCTACTCGAACTCAGTGTCAGCACCGTAGATGTGCGCTGTACAGGCGATGAAAACGGCAGCATCATTGTGAACGGCAGCGGTGGCACAAGCAACCTCGGCGCTTATGAATACAGTATTGATTCCATCAACTGGCAGACAGGCGACCTCTTCCCGGGTCTCGGTGTCGACAGCTTCCGAGTATTTGTGCGCGATGCCAACGGTTGCGTGACAGAAGAATCAGCAGTAATTGAAGCGGCAGAACCTTTCTTTATTACTTTCTTTAGTCCGCAGGATACTACGATTGAGTATGGCGACAGCATTACGCTTGAAGTCGAACTAAATGAAACTTCAGGTGTCAATTTCAACTGGGCCGATGTAAATGCCAACAGTATCTTCGATACAATAAACTATACAGTGATTGTTAATCTGGCCAACGAAACTGTTTACCGCTTCAGTGCAGTAAGTCCGCTTGGTTGCGAAGTTGATACCACCGTCATTATCTCAGTAACCAAACCGCGCAGAGCAGCTGCTCCGGCAGGTTTCACACCAAATGGCGACGGCACCAATGATGCATTCTTCATTCAAGGTGATGAAAAACTGGAAAAAGTTAAAGTCTTCCGTGTCTACGACCGCTGGGGCGAATGCGTCTTCTCTGCAGAAAACATAGCACCGAATGATCCGAATTTAGGTTGGGACGGCACTTTCAAAGGTGAGAAGATGAATTCGGGCGTTTATGCCTGGTTTGCGGAGGTAGAGTATATTGATGGATTTAAGGAGATTATCAGAGGAGATGTAACACTTTTAAGATAAAAGAGTGACCCCGATAGCTATCGGGGGTGAAAGGGTGAACCGATCTCGTCCCAAGACGAGAGCGCTCCACATAGTGAAGTGAAAGGATGAAAGATTCTTCTCGTCCAGAAGACGAGACTAAGTTCTGACATCTGATAATCTGACATCTGATAATCTGAACCCAAAAGTTTATAAATTTATAGCCGGGTGATTCGTTTTGAACGTATCATCCGGTTTTTTTAGGTGCCGAGGATGGGCGAAAAAAAATTATTACTCTTCCAACCTTTTGCAAATTGTTTTCGTCTGACTTGTGTAATTTTATTTTACGTACCAAATACAGCAAAGGAAAAATGAAATCTTCCTTATTATTTATAGTTCTATTTTTTGCTTTTTCGGCTTACTCATATGCCCAATCTATTGTCAGCGGAAAGCTTACTGATACTCAAAACTCGGAGGCGCTCATACAGGCAACGGTGATGATTGAGGGGACAGAAAATGGCACAGTTACAGATGTTGAAGGCCTATATCAACTGAGTTTAAATGCTGGCAGTTATACCTTAGTGTTCAATTATGTCGGCTATCAGCCTGAGAAAAGAACTATTGAAGTTGATGGAACAAATCCTTTGCAACTCGATGTCGCAATGAAAGGAGAACTGGTGAGCGATGTAGTAGTAATTACCGAAGGAAAATATGAGAAAAAACTGGAGGAAAGTACTGTTTCTGTCGATGTGATAAGTGCCGCACAAATCAGAAGCAACAACGTCCGTTCTCTTGATGACATCGTATCAAAAGTTTCCGGAGTACAAATTCTTGACGGACAAGTGAGCATTCGCGGAGGTGCAGGCTATGCTTACGGTGCAGGAAGCCGTGTTTCTTTCCTTGTGGATGGTCAGCTGCTTTTGTCTGCAGAATTGAGTGATGTAAAATGGAATTTTGTACCTATTGAAAATGCGGAACAGATAGAAGTCATAAAAGGCTCAGCTTCTGTACTATACGGTTCAGGCGCATTGAATGGCGTTATCAATGTTAGAACTGCTTATCCCACAGCAAAGCCATATACCAGTTTTACCACTTATGCAGGAATTTATGAGCAGCCGCCTGTTGACAGTATGCGTTGGTTCGATCCCAAAAAGGATCCTGCAGCTCAACCTATGTTTTCTGGTGTTTTCTTTGCCCATAGAGAGAAAATTAATAAGAATTTCGATTTGGTTATCGGGGGGAATTTCCACATGGATAACAGTTATCTAAAATTGATGGATGAGCGCAGATTCCGTTTCAATTACAATACACGCTATATTCAACCACAGCTAAAAGGAAGACTCAGTTACGGAATTAATGGAAACATTATGTACCATGAACAAGGCACCTATTTCCTTTCATTAGATGTTCGTGATAATGCATACCGCAACGTTTCAGAAGGAGGCAGAGACCGTTATTTCTCAACGACAATTGATCCATTTATTACCTTTTATGATCCCTGGAAAAACAGGCATGATTTCAGAGGGCGCTGGTTTAATATATCGAAACAAAGAGGCACGAAACCTTCAGTAGGTCATCTGTTCAATGGAGAGTATCAGTTTCAGCGCAATTTCAACGGATGGTTGCTGACAGCGGGCCTTATGGGGCAGCAGTTCCAGGCTTTCAGTATTCTGTTTAATGACAACATCGACCCTGTCAACGACCGTGCAAAATTTGTCGGCAGTTCATTTGCAGGATATGCTCAGTTGGAGAAAAAGTTCTTTAACCGATTGAATGCTGTGGTAGGCATCCGTTGGGAAGGCTTCCTAATTGACTCTGTTTTTACACCAATGACCTATCCATTGCCTAGATTTGGATTAAATTACCAGGCATCGAAAAGCGATTTTATCCGTGCCTCCTTCGGCACCGGTTTCCGTTTCCCATCACTGGCAGAGCGATTTATAAACGAACCTATTCCCGTTTCAGGATTATCTATAGGCGCCTTTCCAAATCCCGACATAAAGCCTGAAACGGGTTGGTCGGCAGAGTTAGCATACAGACGCACATTCAGAACTTCAAAGTTTAAATTCTACGCCGATGCTGCTCTTTTCTGGATGGAATACCAAAATATGGTTGAATTCACACTTGGCTTCTATCCCGAAGGGCTTGGTTTCAAATCGCTGAATGTAAGTCAGGCAAGAATTGCAGGATGGGAAATTTCGGGGCAGTCTGACGGGTACATCGGAAAAATACCACTGAGAATTTGGGGGGGATATACTTACAGCTTCCCCGGCGATATTCAGGATGACACCTTACAGCGCAATGTTGGTGTTTTTCTTGGTAATATGTTCGATGCATTTGCAAACGGAATCAATTCCGACAGCGCATCTCAAATTAGAAGTATTTTGCGCTATCGCAGTCTTCACAATATTCGTTTCGATATTGAAACAGAATGGAAGGGATTTACCTTTGGCGCATCAGCAAATTACAATAGCCATATCCATAAAATAGACCTTGTTTTTGCGTTAGGATTGGTGGCTAACGGAATTCAGGAATTTAGAAAAATTCATAATAAAGGTAGTTTAATTTTCGATTGGCGATTTGGTTATAAATTCAATGAAAAACAACAGCTGAACTTCATTATCAACAACCTACTGAATACAGAATATGCTGTAAGACCAGCTCGAATGGGCGCGCCAAGAACCTGGAGTATAAAATACAGCCATATATTTTAAGCACATACCAAAAAATTATCCAAATAAAAGTTCCGAATTACACTGACAGTACTTCGGAATTTTTATTTTTGTTTACTTTCATTAAAACTTTTTACATAAATAATTGGTCTGAGTGCTTCATTATTTTCTAAAGTTGTATTTTTGCAAAGTTATTAAACAGAGGATTACCTCAAAAAGAAATTAACAATGGAAACTAAATACAAAATCATTTACACCCTCACCGATGAGGCACCAGCATTGGCAACCTATTCTTTATTGCCAATCATTAATACCTTTACAAAAGCAGCTTCTGTAGCAGTTGAAACCAGAGACATCTCACTTGCTGCACGTATTATTGCCAATTTTCCTGAAAATTTGAACGATGCACAACGAGTACCTGATGCACTTTCGGAATTGGGTCAATTGGTACTAAAATCTGAGGCAAATGTCATTAAATTGCCCAACATTTCTGCATCAATGCCACAGCTGAAAGCTACTATCAAAGAACTACAGGATAAAGGCTTTAATGTTCCGAATTACCCTGAGGAGCCTGCCAATGATGCCGAAAAGCAAATTAAAGCAAAGTATGACAAAATAAAAGGTTCGGCAGTGAACCCGGTAATCCGCGAGGGTAATTCCGACCGTCGTGCACCAAATGCAGTGAAAATGTATGCCAAAAGTCACCCGCACAAAATGGGCGTTTGGACATCGGATATTAACAGCCATGTTTCCACCATGAGCTCAGGCGATTTCAAAAACAATGAAAAATCTGTTACAGTACCCTCCGCTACTACAGTAAATATTGTACACGAAGCAGCAGATGGCACTAAAACCATTTTAAAAGCTAATTTGTCTTTGCTTGAAGGTGAAATTATTGATGGAACTTTTATGAGCAAAAAAGCGCTCGTTAAATTTCTAGAGGAAGAGATTGCAGATTCTAAATCAAAAGGCGTTCTTTTCTCGCTGCACATGAAGGCTACCATGATGAAGGTTTCTGATCCGATTATTTTTGGACATGCTGTTAAAGTATTCTTTAAAAATGTATTCGAACAATATGGCGATTTGCTCGATTCTGTAGATGTGAATGTAAACAACGGCTTTGGCGATCTTTTAGCCAAAATTGAAAACCTTCCGGCCGATAAAAAAGCATTGGTAGAGGCCGCTATTGCCGAAGCTTATAGCAATAGACCAGATGTTGCTATGGTTGATTCTGATAAAGGTATTACCAATCTGCATGTCCCTTCAGATGTGATTGTTGATGCCTCTATGGCAGCCATGATTCGCGACTCGGGTCGTATGTGGAACAAAGCTGGTAAATTGCAGGATACCAAAGCAGTACTTCCGGATAGTAGCTATGCCGGGATGTACCAAGTGGTAATGGATTTCTGTCGTGCCAATGGTGCCTTCGATCCACGTACAATGGGTTCTGTTTCAAATGTAGGCCTTATGGCGCAACAGGCTGAGGAATATGGTTCGCACGATAAAACTTTTGAAATTGCTGCCGATGGCACAATTAAAATTGTGGATATCAATGGTAATGTACTTATCGAACATAGCGTTGAAAAAGGCGATATCTGGAGAATGTGCCAGGTAAAAGATGCACCTATTCAGGATTGGGTTAAATTGGCCGTGAAACGTGCCCGTGCAACAGGTACTCCCGCTGTTTTCTGGTTGGATAAAAACCGCGCACACGATTCAGAAGTTATCAAAAAAGTGGAGAAATACCTGAAAGACCACGACACTAACGGACTTGAACTGCCTATTCTTTCTCCGGTTGAAGCAATTGATTTTTCAATCAAGCGTATCAAAGATGGTCTCGATACCATTTCTGTAACTGGAAATGTGCTTCGTGATTACAATACTGACCTCTTCCCTATTCTCGAATTGGGTACCTCAGCAAAGATGCTCTCCATTGTTCCTTTGATGAACGGTGGTGGTCTTTTCGAAACCGGCGCAGGTGGATCTGCACCAAAACATGTTCAGCAGTTTGTAAAAGAAAACTATCTGCGTTGGGATTCATTGGGTGAGTTCCTCGCACTGGCAGTTTCTTTGGAACATCTTTCGGAAGTGGCCCAGAATAAAACCGCTAAAATCCTTGCCGATGCACTGGATAAAGCAACCGAACTACTTCTGAATAATGACAAATCTCCTGCAAGAGCAATTGGAGGTTTGGACAACAGAGGTTCGCATTTCTATATTGCATTGTATTGGGCTCAGGCTATGGCAACGCAGACTGAAGATCTAAAACTTGCCGCTGAATTCAAAGTTTTAGCCGATGCGCTTACTGCAAACGAGGCTAAAATTGTTGCCGAATTGAATGGTGTACAGGGTCAGCCTGTTGAAATCAACGGTTATTACTTCCCAAGTCCAGAACTGCTAAGCAAAGCAATGCGCCCGAGCGAAACCTTAAACAAGGCATTGGAATTGATGTAAATAAAATCTTCTGCAGAAAACACAAATGTCCCGATTGCTCGGGACATTTATGTTTTATACAAAACCACAAAAAGTTTGAAGTAAAAAGCTTCCTTCTTGTAACTAGGCTTAAGTGTTCAAATTAAACTCAGCATTTGGTAGTTCTATATGGAACTTCACTTTAGCTTTCAATGCCCTAAATACTTTAAGTAAAGTATCAATAGTTACATTACTTGCATTATTTTCAAGCCGGGAAATTTGTGCTTTCTGCACACCAACTAACTTTCCAAGTTGTTCTTGTGTAAGTTCACGTTCTTTTCTACTTTCCTTAATAGCCTTAGCAATCAAGTCCATTTGAATTTCATATTCAAATTTTTCCCTTTCCGGAGTACCTTTTTTACCAATTATGCTATCTGTAACTTCGTCTAATGAATAGGTCTTCATCATATTTTTTTTCTAATTTTTCTTGAAAGTATTTTACACTTTAAAGAAAAAATTTAGCGTTTAAGCTACTTCGACAATCTTCCCTCGGTATATCTCTCCCATTTCGCTAAAGTAGCTCTGAAATACTCGGGCATATCAGCTTCGAGATAAATTTTTTCATTCTTAGACGGATGTTGAAATCCTAAAGAAAAGGCGTGTAATGCCTGATGCGGCAACATTTTAAAACAATTATCAATAAATTCCTTGTACTTTGTAAATATGGTCCCTTTTACAATTTTATCCCCACCGTAAAGTTTATCATTGAATAATGGATGACCTATATGTTTCATATGAACCCGTATCTGATGTGTGCGTCCTGTTTCGAGTTGGCACTCTACCAAGGTTACATATCCAAAACGTTGAATAACACGATAGTGGGTAACAGCGTGCTTGCCATTTTCACCATCTTCGTGCACTGTAAACATTTTGGCATATCGCTCATGACGACCAATGTTACCGGTAACAGTGCCTTCATCCTCATCAAAATCTCCCCATACCAGGGCTCTGTATCTTCGGTCAATAGTATGATCAAAAAACTGTTTGGCTAATTTTGAAATGGCAAGATCCGTTTTGGCAATTACCATCAGACCTGTTGTGTCTTTGTCAATCCGGTGAACAATACCAGGGTATTCATTGGTTCCTTCAACAATGGGGAGTTCCTTAAAATGCCATGCCAGCGCATTAACAAGGGTACCGCTATAATTCCCCACACCCGGATGCACCACTAGACCTGCCGGTTTGTATATAATCATTACCTCATCGTCCTCATAACGAATATCGAGTGGAATCTGCTCGGGCATGACCTTTCCATCATTTCTTGGTTTTCTAAGTCTGACAGTTATCAGGTCATGAGGTTTTATCTTGTGATTGCTCTTAACCGTTTTTCCATTAACTTGTACAAAACCTTCCTCAATTCCAGCCTGAACCTTGCTTCGGGTTATATCCCTGAGGCGGTCCATCAAAAATTTATCGATTCGTACTGGCTCCTGACGTGGGTCAGCCTTAAATTCCTGCCATTCGTACAAGTCTCCAAACTCATCTTCTTCCAATAGTTCAAAATCCTGATTTTCAATATTTATTTCTTTCATAATTCATTTTTTTAGAGGATCATTACCCCTCTTTTTTCCAAAACCGGAATAGTAGTAAAATAAGTTTCATCAATGGAGCCCTGTACAAAAACCACCTTTTTATCGTAAATATTTCCATCGATGTAAAAAGTAATCCAATATTCATTAGCCACCTGAGTTAAATCATTGTGAATCAATTCAATCTTGTGTGCATTCTCTTTTCCTAAATATGGCAAAAAGTAGCGCGAAGTCTGTGTTTCAATTTTTTTGCCATCCAATTCTCCATAACCTTTGCTGTTGACGATGATTTCTCTGATCATACGGTCTTTCATATTTATGAGATAAACATCCCATACTTCATCTTCCTTGTTTGGGGTCAGCGCAATCCCCACTTGAGCTGCCGAATGAATCGGTATGTCTTTTTTCATAATTTATATTTCACTAAAATTCAATATGATTTAGTACAAAAATTCTACCTCAAAAAGTTCCTGAAAATGTTTAATTACCTTGTTTTTAACATCGTTCAGATCCAACTTTTTACCTAATTCCTTTTCCATAGAAGTTACAGCCTTATCAGAAATGCCGCAGGGAACGATGTTATTAAAATAATTCAAATTTGTATTTACATTAAATGCAAAACCATGCATGGTAGTCCAACGACTGAGGTGTACGCCAACCGCACAAATTTTCCTTGCTTTGGAATTATCCCCATCGAGCCAAACTCCAGACTGACCGGCTACTCTGCCAGATTCAAGGTTATATTCAGCCAGCGTTCTAATAACCATTTCTTCTAAATAACGAATATAACGACCAATATCTGTAAAAAAATCATCAAGATCGAGCAAGGGATAGCCAACCAATTGGCCCGGACCATGATAGGTAATATCTCCTCCCCTGTTTATTTTGATAAATTCAGCATTATGATCTACTAAGCCCTGCTCCGTTAGCAGCAGATGTTCTTCTTTTCCATTTCGGCCCAGTGTATATACATGAGGGTGCTCGCAGAAAATGAGCCAATGTTCCTGTGTTTTTTGTTCGGACAATGGTAAACTCCTGTTATCTAATTTCCGCTGAACTATTTTATTGAAATGCGCTGTTTGAAAATCCCAGGCCGACTGAAAATCGATCAGTCCCAGGTCTTCAAAATGGACTTTTTTCATTGAAAAAACTTAGTTGTCAGATTTCTTTTCTGCCGCAGCACTGTTTGCTAATTCCGACTTAAGAAAATCGATAACTTTTACCTCTGTGGCATCTACTTGTCTCAGTTGGGCAATTTCCCAGGAAAGCCAGTCGCTGAGATGAACACAATAGAGTGCCTGCTCAATCAAACTGTCACCTTTTGCAAAAACTTCGATAAGTGTGTCGGTATAATGGCCAATAATTTCTTTGTTGATTTCGATTCTGGCCTGATTTTGCGGATGATCGTCTTTAGACCTGAATATGACAACGGCAAACTCGGTCGGTTGTTTACGCCATCCGACAAGTTCGTTGTGATTCATCTCGGGGATGATGTGATGAGAGCAGAGAATTTTTCCGTTTTCGTTCAGTTGTTGACGCAACCTTACCGCTACTGCCCCCATTCTGTCGGTAGTATAAATGACCGGAAACTTGCCGGCAATGAATTTCGCCATGCGTTCGGCCTTCATTTTTATATGTTCCTGTTCTAATTCAATCAATTCGATTGCTTTTTTCATATCATCGAACACTGTTGCTGAAATCTGGCCATAAAATTGAAGCAGATAAATCAACTGAGTCATTGAAAAAGCCAGATTTGCTCTTGGAGGAGAACCGGCCCCAGGCAGCATAATAAAATCGTGACCATCTTTTTGAGCCAACTCTATGAGTTTTCCGCCCGATGCGATACAGATAATTTTCGCTCCTTTCAAGTTTGCTTGCTCATAGCCAGCAAGTGTTTCTTCGGTGTTTCCGGAAAAGGAGGAACATATTACCATACTGTTTTCATCGACAAAGGCAGGCAGTGTATACCCCTTGCAAGTCAACATGGGAATTTTGCGGTAATCGGCACTAAATTCTATTGCGAATTCTGCTCCAATACCTGAGCCACCAAGTCCAACAACTACGATGTTTTGTACAGCTTTTTGCAATGCAGTGAGTTTGATATTTTCACCTATTTTCATTGCTTCTTTTAATTGCTGTGGAAACGAAGCAATCAGTTTATCCATCATGACTATTTTATTTATTTAGTTTTTTTTGAATATTAACCCTACAAAAGTTCCTTGTTGTCCAATTTCATTAAAATATAAAATCTAAAACCAATATATTTGTGCAGCGTTTTAAAAATAAGTTGGAAAGATAAGAATTTTATGGCGAATCATAATGAACTTGGTAAAATTGGTGAAGAAATTGCTAAAAAATTCCTGGAGGAAAAAGGACATATAATACTTGAGATGAATTGGACCTGGGCAAATACAGAACTAGATCTAATCTCGATGGAAAAAGATATCCTAATTTTCACAGAAGTCAAAACAAGAAAAAATGCTGAATTTGCTTATCCCGAATCTGCAGTTGGCAAGAAAAAGGAAAAACAGATGTTCGATGCTGCAGCCGAATACATGGACCGCGTAAGTCACGATAGCGAAATCAGATTCGATATTATAGCCATAACAGTTGAACCAAAAATAAAAATAGAGCACTTTCCCGATGCCTTTTTTCCAATTTGGTAAGTTTTACAACTTTAATAAGTATTTTGACGTTGAATACTAAAAGCAATTTTAATGAAACTACAAAATTATATTTTTTTCGCAGCGCTTATTTTGGCAAATTCAGTATTTGCGCAGCCTGTTTTAATTGAAGATAACATTGTGGAAGTATCAGGTATTATCCTCACAAAAAACCAACAGGGGCTGCAATATGTCCCTTTTGCCACGGTGGCTGTAAAAAACAGCAACAGGGGAACTTATGCAAACTGGGAGGGGATGTTCAGCATCGTTGTAAAAAAGGGTGAAACACTTAGTTTTACAGCAATCGGTTTTGGCGACTTTAGCCTGGTTATCCCGGCAGATTATGAAGGCCTTTATTATTCGGCTGTTATCGAATTGGAATCTAAAGATGTAAACCTTGCAGAAGTTGTTATTTTTCCATGGCCCAACCGAGATAATTTCAGAGCAGAATTTTTGGCCATGCAGCCTACAGAAGCCATGAAAATGGAAGACATCGCTGAGGACAATCTGAACCGTAGAAAAATGTTCGAAATGAATAAGAATATGGGTATGGATGCTTCTGAAAATGCAATGTACTACCTTCAAAAACAAGCGTCTTCTTATACCTACATGGGACAAGGACAACCTATGCCTATTCTCAGCCCGGTTGCCTGGTCACAATTTTTCAGGCAATGGCAAAACAATAAGAAAAAGAAGAAAAATGATGATTGATAGAAGCGGCAAATTGCCGCTTTTTTTATTTGGGTTGAAATAGTAAAAATATTCTCAAAAAAGAGGGAGGCAGCCTTTTTCGAGACTGCCTCCCATAAAACCCAAACAAATAAACACAAAGACATGCAAATATAACATTAAATTAATTGTTAGCACAACTATTCTGCACAAAATTTTATGTCGTTTTTTCTTGAAATGAAAATAACTTGTAAAAAGACTGGGGGAAAACCAATTCTCAGAAAATTATCGATGAAAAAGGTATTGTGCTCAAGTCTTCAAAGTCTAAAATTCCAGCACAGGCATCCCCTATAATTTTGATAGTATAGCCCCTTGCTTCAGCATCTCTAATGGAGTTTAGAAAAAAATCGGAGCCAATTCCTATAAAAAAAAGTTCTTTTAGCTGAGCACCTTGAATGTAGGCATGTAGTTTATTTTCGACATTGTCAGCATCTCTGAACATACTGTAAGCATCAACTGAAGCATCTGTTCCAACCTTCTGCAGATAATCTATTTTGTGGATATGTAGTGCCGAAGAAAATTCAGCCCCATAGCTTCCATCGACACAATGAATAGCTTTGAGCAATTGCTCCCTGCCATTTATTCGCATTGTTTTTCCAGGCTGCCGAAAAAGATGATTTGCCGCAAAGGATAGGTGATTTGGCGGAAAAGCAAAATTTACGGCAATAACTTTGTCGAAAAATGGCATCAGCCTGTTTGCTTTCTCAGAAACCAAATCTGCTGAGTCAACAGCAAAATTACCAAAACTGCAAAAATCGTTTTGAAGCGTAATAATAATCAAAGCCCTCATCCTCAGTTTCTGTTTAGAGGTCCAACTTTCTCCATGCCAAAGGTGTCGAAATAATATGTATAACCAAAAGTAGCAGTGACTATATGATGGCGAAGACTACCTGTATTTCCCGGAAAGCCCCAAATATTGATCGGATAAAAGGGTGCATCAAAATCGGCATGTTGAAAAACCTTGTCGACCCTACCAAATGAATATGTAAGCCCTGCCGTAAAAACTGACTGTTTCCTTTTATAACTAATACCACCTGAAATATGGTAAAGATTACTAGAGGGATTAGCAAGGCGGGGAGCAGCGAGATTTACCACACTTATGGGATTGCGCCTGCGCTGATTGGCAAAATCGGTTCTTACACTACAATGGGTTTTTATTCTGTCGCTAAGCTTATATTCAAATCCAAAAGCAAAATTCAGTACAGCCCTCGCTTTATTTCTGAATCCCAAAAAATCAATCATACCTGTACTCTGCGTTGAAGATGGAAAACCAACGTCACGAAACTCCGTTTCGGCCATTCTGTAATCTCTGACAGGCAGATGAAAACTTGCCGAATAACAAAGCCGATAATAATTAGTAACATTTATGGCTCCTATAGCAAGGTTTGCAGGCTGACGATAATGCCCAGGTACATACCATTGCCTGTCATCGTAAACAGCATCGGGGCGTTCCAAACCAAAAAATGAAATATTCCTGTCGATACGTGCATCGCCCCAAATTCTGATGGATGGCGTAGTAAAAGTGAGCCCGTAGCGCCAGTTTCTAGTTCGATAATGAAAGCCGACTTTAATAAACAGGCTGATGACATTGAGGCGCATAGCATCGTAATATCGCTGATAAGCAAGTTCATTTGTTGTCGATACAGGACTGCTCGAAAGCATTGAATACAAATTGTATAAATAGCGCTGACTACGATAACTTCCGAAGGGCGTGAAACCAAAGCTTAAATTTTCGGAAAACTTAAATGATGCACAAACTCCTGCCCAACGTTCGGTTATAATATTCTGCAGGTCGAGCTGACCCACGTAATACTCCTCTCCGGCATAATCTCGGTTTAAATCTGCACTGTAACTGTGCCGCTGACTGAAATCATTGCTGTTATTGGTTTTATTGAGAATGATGTAGCCTATTTTTAATCTTTTTTGAGGATCGGAAGTAACAATTGCCGAAACTTCCTGCGGCAAAGGTATATAACGAAGTGAAAAAGAACGAACATCGTAGCCTAAGCCATTTTTAAAATTAATATACTCAAAACTGTGCGCATTGGTATGAACTGTCAGGTTATTGGTTTCGGCAAAAGCGAGGGCTGCAGGATTGTAGTACATAGATGAATTATCCTCGAGGCCACCTACTACAGCTCCTCCCAGCAAAGTGGTTCTGGCGCCAAATTGTTGTGCATTATAGTGATTGTCCTGAGCATTGGCACAAATTGAAAAAAGCAGAAAAAAAACTACGATAATTTTAATCGATTTCATCTTCCTCCCCTTTTGAATCGCGCTGTTGGAACCTGATTTCGAAAATAAACTTTCCATCTTTTCGGCTCAATTCTTCATATTTTCTTTTGTTAAATTTGTAGAGTTGTGCAGGACGGTGAGAAACTTTGGTTTGTCGCTCGGCTTCTTCCAGCAAATCCAATTTCAACATTTTTGACCTAAAATTCCTTCTGTTCAATTGCTGACCGAGAATGCTCTCGTATAGTTTCTGCAAATCGCTGAGTGTAAATTTTTCGGGCAGTAATTCAAAACCAATAGGCTTGTACAAAACTTTTGCTCTTATTCTATCAATAGCTTTTACCAAAATTTCTTTGTGATCGAATGCTAGTTCAGGAATTTCATCAAATTTGAACCAAGCTGCATTTTTGGCATCGGTACTGGCTTTGACAGGATGATTTTTTAGATTGATCAAGGCATAATAGGCTACACTTACTACCCTTCCGCGCGGGTCTCGATCGAAATTCCCAAAGGTATACAATTGTTCGATATAGATATCCTTCACAGCGGTTTCTTCTTCCAGTTCACGCCTTGCAGCCGATTCCAGATCTTCATCTATTTTTACAAAACCGCCCGGTAGTGCCCATGAACCGGCAAAGGGTTCGTAAGCTCTCTGTATTAGTAATACCCTTAGTTCGTTACTTTCATCCAAACCAAAAATAACACAGTCGACTGTGAGCGAAGGTTTGGGATGTTCAAATGAATTGTTCATACTTTAAATAATACCAGAATAATAGTTCAATGAATGCCCTACCAAAAACATTTTGAAATAAAACTTAAAAATTTTTAATTTTCAAAAAACATGCTTGCCGCAATCGACACAGTTATCTCCTTTTGAGCCAAAGGAACAATTATCGCACAATCTTGCCAGCGAACCTCGATCCCAGTGATAATTGCCACAGCCCAAACATTTGTCTTTTTTCGAGCCGAAGGAACAATTGCTGCAGACTTTTGCAAGTTTGCCTCTACCCCAGTGAGGGTTTCCGCAATTAAAACAATTGTCCTTTTTTGAACCGAAGGAACAATTTTCGCACAATCTTGATGTTGCCATAGTTAACTATCGGGTTAAAACAATAAAATCAGATAATACGGTTTCGAGGAATTTTTCTTTGTCTTTTGGAGGTTTAACATCAAGGATTTCGGCAATTTTATTGGACAAATCTATCACAACTTTTTTGTGTGCCTCATTTTTGTATTTTTTGTGTCGCTCGAGTACCTTTTTTAGGAAAATCATATCCTTTTCATTAATTTGCACTACCTGGGGATATTTTGGCTCATAATTTTCAGTACTGTAAATATTGAGAATATCTTTCAATGCAAAGGTTCTGCTCGAATTTTTTCTTATGACGGTAGTACCCGATAAAAGACAGCCCAGTCGCTGACTGTAAAGAGAGGAACTAATGAGCAGGGAAGCTACTGAACCCGCCGACATCCAGATATCTGTAAAACGAAATGCCCATCTGATGAGATAATCGAAGGCGGAGGCAGGATCACCATTCAATTTCACGACTTTAATGCCTACTGCCCGCTTTCCTACTGTTTGACCATCGAGCAAAATCTCACTCATAAGGGTGTAAAAAAGGATAATGGGCACGAGAACAAGAAAAATAAAATAATTAAACAAACTAGCGCCGTCAAGCAGGTTTACAAAAACAGCCGTTAGTAAGAGTATCATCCCATACAACACCATGAGGTCGACAATAAATGCCGCAATCCGATTACCTACCGAAGCAAGTTCGTATTGAATGGTAACTTTTTGAGCTGTTGTAATTTCAATGGTTTTCATAAATAAAATTTACTACATCATCACAAGATAGGTTTTTTTCGAAAAAATATTTACCATTACATAAAAAAAAGCACAAAGATATTTATTTTGCTTTGCAAAGGAAATATGCCAACAAATGCGTGAAACAAAATTTATAGAACAGAATCGTGACAAGTGGTCAAAATTCGAAAAAATACTGCAGGATAACAAAAAAGACCCTGAAGAATTGAGCAGTCTTTTCATGGAAGTCACCGACGATTTATCCTATTCCAGAACTTTTTACCCCAACAGATCGGTAAGGGTCTATCTGAATAATCTGGCACAAAGAACCTTTTACAGCATTTACCGAAACCGAAAAAGCAGGCTAAAGAAATTTTGGCAGTTCTGGAAAGATGATGTCCCTCAAATGCTTTTCGAATCAAGATTCGATTTATTACTTAGCTTTTTGGTCTTTATGCTTTCGATCTCAATAGGTGTCTTTTCATCGATGATGGATCCGGAATTTTGCAGAGTTGTTTTAAGCGATGGATACGTAGATATGACCTTGGAAAACATAAAGGAAGGTAAACCTATGTCAGTATATCAGGACCCCGACCAGGGCTCTATGTTTATGCAGATTACTATAAACAACCTTCGGGTGGCCTTTATTACATTTATTTTGGGAATCCTTTTTGGTGGAGGGACAATTTTTATCCTCATTGTGAATGGCATCATGGTAGGCACCTTTCAGTACCTGTTTTTTCAGCAGGGAGTTTATGCCGATTCCATTCTGACAATCTGGCTGCATGGAGCTATTGAAATTTCATCGATTGTCATTGCAGGCGCTGCAGGAATACATCTTGGGAGAGGGATGCTTTTTCCCGGGACTTACACACGTCTTCAGGGATTACAGCTCTCGGCGCGCAGAGCACTGCTAATATACCTTACAATTGTCCCGCTCATAATTATGGCAGGCTTTATAGAGAGTTATATTACAAGATACAGCGATGCCTCCTATGTTGTAAGAGCAGTATTCATTATCGTTTCGTTCGCTTTCATGATCGGCTATTTTGTCATTTATCCATGGTTGAAAGCAAGAAGGGGTTTTACCGCCAGTATAAGGGAAGTTGACATTCCGGCCGTAAAAAAAACAATAATAGATTTTAAAAGTATCAAAAACAGCGGTCAGATTTTTAGCGATAGCTTTGCACTTTTTCGTCGCAACGTAAGCCGTTATGCCATTCTTGCCGGAATTATATCACTCATTTACTGTAGTTTTCAAAGCTTTTTTGAAAAGGAATTGTACTTTGAACAAAACCAGGGATTTTTGAGGTTTATTGAATCCTGTTTTACCGCTGCAAAAAACACCTTAGCGCTTTTATCTCCCGGTAAATTTGGAATACAATGGATATTAAACATTTTAGCCCTTTCGGCCTGTGCGTACATTACTTTGCTGGGATTGAGTAGAAAGGCCAATAAAATACCCTTAAAAATTGGTTACTATATAAATACGATCATTGCTACCCTACTCATATGTTCGTTGATGATTCTATTACTAAACATGCCATTGAGCGGTTTTTATATGCTTTTGTGTATCGCTTTTGTGTTTCCGATTCTGATGCTCTGTTTGGCAACTGTTTTTAATGAATCGACCAATATCTTCGATGGCATTGGAAAGTCCTTCAATCTGCTGGGCTCGAGTTGGTCTGAAATGATGGGCAGTTATCTGGTAATTTCATTGCTCTGCTATATTTTCTTATTTCTTACAACTTCTCCCATTTTGTCCTTGTTAATCGAAATGTCGGCAAGTTTTCTTCCGTTTAAGAACAGCGAATTCATACAATTTCGAGAATTGTTCCTTTTATTTATGCAGTCATTTGCATTATTCTTCCTTTTTCCTATACTTTTTACCGCAATTTCGGTCGGACAATTCAGTTTCAGAGAAACATCAGAGGCCAGTGACCTTAATGAAAGGCTACAAAAATTTGGTGAAACAAAAAGAAGCTTTGGCATGCAGAAAGAAGAAGCTCAGGAATAAACTAATACCCATGAAGAATATAACATTTTCGCTCTTTATCATATTTTCAACTTTCATGTTCTGTACCAATACAGGTGCTCAGAGCAGTAATAAATCGAATGGCATTGACCCTAAAAAATGGGAAAAAATCGCAGAAAAGTACGATTACAGCAAGGAAATGGAAGAAAAGGAGCAACCCAAAAACAAGGTACATGAAAGTAAAAAAACAGAAAATCCAAACAACTCAAAGTTATCTGCTGCCACAATAGCGTTCATTAAATACACACTCTTCGGAATTGTAATATTCATACTTATATTCGTCGGTTACCAACTTATCAGAAACGGAAAATTCTGGGACAATAAAAAACTGGAGAAACCTAAAGTCTATACACTCGAAAATTTAGAAGAAAATCTGGCAGAGGCAAATATCGACCTCTTTTTGCAGGATGCCCTCTCTAGCAGTGATTTCAGACTATCGGTACGGCTCATGTACCTCAATATCATAAAAGCACTTTCTCAGAAAGAAATCATACATTGGAAAAGAGATAAAACAAACGGAGATTATCTGCTGGAAATGAACGAGCACAATTTGTACAGTGATTTCAGAAAATGTACCCTGGTATATGAATATGTGTGGTTCAATGAGTTGAAAGATTTTAATCGCGAACAGTACGAAGACATCAAACCAGCGTTCGAACAACTCCTTGCAGCTATCAAATAATATTTAACCGAAGTAAACAGCCTAATGAAAAATAACGGACTCATCATTCTATTCATTGCAATTTTTACGGTCACAACGATCTTACTATTCTATTTTGGTAATTTTGGATCACAGAAAAAGTATAATTGGACAACCACATTTAAACATGATAAAGACCAACCTTACGATTTTTCCATCCTTCAGCAGTTGCTGAAAGAAAACTATGAATTCGAACGGATTGACAGAAATCCAGCCGAAAAATTACCCATAGATGATGCCAAAAATAACGCTTATTTCTTTATCGGTGGATATCCATATCATGATCAAAAAACAGCCGAAGCTATTTTTAATTTTGCCAAAAATGGCGGTGAAGTCGTTTTGTTGACCGAATCTATTCCCGACTCTCTAGTATATTTTATTAGCGCTTATATGAATAATGAAATTTTCCTTCAGACTGATATAAGATCTTCTTTAGCGATAAATGCTTCATTTCGAAGCCAGGCAGACTCAAAAAATTACAGATTTTCCTACAAAACAAGTGCGAAAGATAGCTCAGAATTTTACTGGACCTATTTTCCAGCAGAATTCAATAGCGCATTTACGAGATATGGCAGCTTCAAGGAAAAAGATAATACAAATAAGCAATACATTAATTTCGTCGGACTTAAGGTTGGAAATGGTCATGTTTACTGGCATTCTAACCCTCTGCTCTTTACAAACCTCTACCTCAGTAAAAACAATGTAAATGGTTTTGAACACCTCAATGCTTTCCTTGGGCATTTCGAAGCAAAAAAATGGTATTGGGATCATGCCAGTGTAACCGCGACTAGATCAAAAACACCAAGCGTCAGAGACAAAGCTGAAAAGCCAAGAACATCGATGCAGTATATCTTTTCGCAGCCTGCACTGAAATTTGCCTGGCTCATACTGTTGGCAATGGCTGTACTCTACGCTTTGTTCGGTGCCAAAAGAAGACAACAGCATATTCCAATTTTGGAATCCAACCGAAATACATCGCTCGAATTTATAAATACGATTGGACTGCTCTATTTTCAACAGCAGGACCACAAAGTAATTTTTGAAAAAATAATGCAGCTTTTCAGGGCTCATCTTCGCCGCAGATATGGTCTGATATTCAAAGATGAAGAACTGCAGGACGACGATAAAATCAAGCTGACTGTAAAAAGAACCGATGTCAGCGAAAGTATTATCAGAAATATTTTCAGCGACTATCTCGAACTGAAATCCAAACTGATTAAAAATAATGTAGAAATGTCGGCAGAAACCCTCAATAAATTTTACCAATTGGTTGATAATTTCTACAAGGCAGAAATTGCAAGAAAACATTCTGCCAAAAACGCCCAAACCACCGTCTGATGCTTAAAATGAATAAATTCCTGTTTAGGGAATACAGTCAGTGCAAAGAGCGTTTCTGGTTCAGAATCAATGAACCGGAATCAGAATTTGAAATTTCTCCCCCCGATGTAATGAAAGAATTTTTCACTGCGCAAAAAAAACTCATTGAAAAATATGCTTATGAATTGCTCAGCAAGAAAAATACCATCAGCTGCGAACTCCAAAAAGAAATCGAGAGCGAACACTTCAGAGTAAGAATTGATATTTGCGCCCAGCACCTGAAAAGTGGTAAAACTGATATTTACGAGTTGTATAATTCTAGAGGGTTCAAGTCGCACCGCCTTTGGGATCTTGCCTTTCTTACGCTGGCACTTAAAGATGCTGGTTATAGTCCAGGTAAGGTTTTTGCGGTAACTATAAATCCAGAATATCAAAGAACGGAAGGAGATATCATGCCTGAACAACTGTTGCATGTGATTGACCTAAGTCAGAAAGTAAACCGCCTGCTGCCAAAAGTAAAACTAAAATTGAAAGAGGCTTTTGAATTCGCACAAAAAAAGGCATTCGAAATTTATCCCGAAGGGCATCATTGCAATGCTAAAGACTGCCTTGCGATACGTCGTTTTAATCCCGATTCAATTGAAAAAATTAGTCAGAAAGTATTAAAAACTGAGCCTTCTATTTTACCAAGAATAAAAACCCAGGCACTTATCAATTGGCTTGACAAGCTTAAATATCCAATTTATTTTCTCGATTACGAGGCTGTCACATCAAACATTCCGGTTTATCCGCATTCGAAACCCTTCCAACATGTTGTTTTTCAGTATAGCCTGCACAAAATGAATACGCAGGGCAATGTTGAGCATTTTGAATTTATCCCCGATTCAAAAGTCTACCCGTTATTGGATCTGATAAAAAGCCTGCATTCAAACCTCGAGGCTGATAAGGGAAGTATCCTTGTCTGGCACGACAGTTTCGAAAAAGCCCGAAATCGCGAAATGGCGGCCCGCTCACCAGAATTTACCGATTTTTTCTATGATATCAATAGCAGAATCATCGACATGGAGCGGATTTTCAATCAGGATGGCGGCTATTATCTACACCCAGAATTTTATGGAAAATCTTCACTCAAGAAGGTTTTTCCTGTGCTGCTGCCAGATGAACCTGCCTACGACCTGCTCGATGTTGGCGATGGTATGATGGCCTCCATCCTCTGGCATCGCTACCTGACCGAAAGCCTTGGCGAAAATTACAGCCCGGAACTACTCAGAAAACAATTGTCGGATTATTGTGGATTGGATACAGAAGCGATGGTAAAAATCCTAAAATTTTTGTTTAGCCTGGATTTGAAGGCTGTTGAAGTTGATGAAAATTAAACATATTGAGAATTCGTTTCGCGGAGCTTTGGTTCACGGAACTTCGTTTCTTTCACTATATGGAGCTCTCTCTTCTTGGGACGAGATCGGTTCATCTTTCACCCTTTCATCTTTCATCTTTCACCTAATTTAGAACACAGATTTGGACTTTGTCCCACACAAATTAAACCGATTCACACGGATTTTTATGTTACTGCGTCAAAACTGATGACACAACAGATTAACTGCGTTAATACGGATTTTTACAGATTGACGAACTAGATTACTTAGCTCCAGCGGAGTGGCCTGTTCTCAGCCGCCAGGCAATAACGGAAATATAGCCCCAGCAGGATGACCTGTTTCTATAAATACCTCAATTTAAAGCCGTTTGGTCTCATCTGCCGGACGAGATCGGTTCATCTTTCAATCTTTCCTCTTTCAAACTTTCAATCTTTTCTCTTCGTTTCTTTCAATCTTTCCTCTTCGTTTCTTTCAATCTTTCCTCTTCGTTTCTTTCAATCTAATTTAAAACACTCAACTCGCTGAATAGTATCGGCGCTCCGCTTTCTCTTGAACTGATAATTTTTTGATTTCCGCCAGAAGCATCGCTCAATTCCTTAAGTCTGCCAAATTCCTTGCCATAGGGATGATAGAGCAAGGAACTAAAAACTACCGATTTTGTTTGTGCCATACGCTGTACTTTAACAAAACTTTCATCGCTGACATTGAAGGCACCATCGGTTATCAGGACAATTCGATTATTACTTCCGGGTTCAAAAACCTTATCCATATATTCGTAAGCCAAATTTAATCCCTCGTTGAATTGGGTACCGCCCTTGCCCTTTAACCCTTCTATGGTTTTTACCCACTTTTGGGTCTGTGTAACCTTGGTTTGTTTCAAAGCCAATTTTGCCTCTGCTCCGAAAATAACGACCGAAACTTTATCCTCGGGACGCATAATGGCTGCAATACTTTCCAAATCATCCTTAAAATGATTCAATTTGTTCCCCGAATTCATCGAAGAGCTAATATCGATCATAAAAATTATATTGTTGGGCTTACATTTTGCTACATATTCTTTGGTCATTTCGGGCACATCAGAGCGTACTGGCTGAGCGTTTATCACCTGAACTGCTGAGGTATCAACCTTGGGCGTATCAACTTTTGGGGTATCAACTTTAACAATTGGAACAGCATTTATTTTCATATCGGGCAGTTGCAGGGTACGCGCTAACAACAACTCATTTACACAAGGAATCGGGTGGTCGTATTTGGCAAATTCAGTATTCCGCTCTGCGCCCTGTAAGCTGAAATCATTATATTCCCCGACCAATTCATTATAATAGCGTATAACAGCGGCATATCCATCACTGTATTCCTTTTTGAAAGGTACGCTTGTACTGTCTTTATATCTGTTAAATGACTGATGCTGAATCCGTCCTGCATCCAATATTCTTTCATACAGTACATAGGGACATTTTCCATTGCTAGTGCCAAGTCTTTTTATGCCGGTTAACATGGCAATTTCCTGCTCCAGCAAATTAGAAGCCTTTTTTTCAGATAAGCTAAAATCGATAGCTAACGGCTTTTCACCAAAGGCTTTTTGCTCGATATTATCCAGTTCGGCTTCCATCAGCTTACAATATTCGCGCAACGCTCTTGCACTTTTCGACCAATTGTCCTGTGCATTCAGTTTTGGTGAATTTGCCTTATTGATATTTTTGTTCATTACAGAAACCTGATCCTTCATTGCCTTGACCAAAGCCTTATGCCGCTCGAAAAGTTTTTCAATATCACTAAAATCATTGCGCTCAGATGTTTTGCTTTTGAGGGCAGCATCAATTTCTTCGAATGTAACCCTTATATCATTGAGGATGAAAAGCAATTGCTCACCTTGGCTATAAATTGTCGGAAAAACTTCATTTTTCGATTCTTTCAAACGCCCCATAGCCGATTCGAAATCACCCTCATCCATCTTATAATCGTAGGAAAAATAAATCTTTTTACGTTTTCCCTCTATTTTCTCTTCAATGTCTTTTTTTAGCTGAAACAACTGTTCGCTTGTGGCATTAGTCTGAAAAACTGTTCTGTTAACAGCTTCACAGAGATACGCAAGCGCATCGGCATCTTTAAAATCCCATTTGCTGACTGTTGCAGTAAATTCTGTACCGTTTATCGCTTTGAATTTGAGTGGCCTTATTAAAGCTGTCTCATCAATTGCATTATTAACAGGTTTAAAATTCAGAAACATACTGTTCGGCACAGGATAATAAACCTTTAGCATACTGATGATACCATTATTGAATTGATTGTGTATCTGATAGTATAAATCATTCGAAAAAGAGGGATCCTGTAGTCTGGGGCTTTTAATCTGATCGATAAAATATTCTTTGTTATTTTGTGCTCCGCTGAAACTGTGCAGTACCATTTTTACATTTCGGTCTGTTTCGGCTTTCTTTTCAATCAGCACCAGCAAAGAATCGCTTATTCTTGTATTTTTACGAACCAACTCTTCAGGAAAATTGGTTTTGGTTAATGGATTGAGATAAAGGGGCAGTTCGCGAAAATCGCTGTATTCAGTCTGAATGTAGGCAGCAATCTCTTTGGGCAACTGTATCATAGCAGCATTACACCAACGATCGCGTATGGGTTTCGAAGCTTTGTTCAGATCGGCTGCAGCTTTTTCAAATTCAATAAAATAAGCATCCAGTTTCTGTTTATCAACGCGTTCCATCTTAATATCCACGACTACTGCCTTACAAACCCTGTTCAATTCCTCTAAAGCCTTAAAAAGTTGCGGATAATTTGAACTTATATGCCCTCCAAAAAGATTGTCATTAATTCTAATTACATCCCAGGGTGTTTCGTGATTACAACTTTGGCTGTATTGATTGATTTTTTGGTTTTTTGAAACCTTAGCATACATAGCGTTTAGACAATTGCCAAAACTGTAGAGATACTGGTTAGTTTCAAAAAGCAACCTGTCAAGTTTTTCGTCGTTGCCATATAGTTTTTGGGCAGAAATGCCTTGGACAGAAATTGTAAATAAAAAAACTGCCACTAAAATTTGGGGAAATTTCATGATATTGGTTTTGTAAATTTTGTACAAAAGTAACAATTTCAGTTTATTAACTCTTTAATCCCAGCACACAATTACCTTGCCTATAGATGCCCTACCTCCTAAAAAATCATGGGCTTTTGCCAATTCTTCGTGCTTAAACTTAGCCCCCACATGAGGATGAAGTTTTTTGTCAATGATAAGTTCTGAAACATTTTTCATACATCGCTGCAGTGTTTCGGGTTTGTTATCGGCCAGGCGAAGCATATTCACCCCAATTATTCCTTTAGAATTCATAAGAAACTGAATAGGAGAATAAATTCCAAAACCAATCGCCAATGACAAATCATTTAAAATACCTTTAGTTTTGTTTGCCCTGCTTCCAACACCAAAACAGACCATACGTCCCCCCGAACCTAAAAGCTTGAACCCTTTTTTGACGGCTTTACCACCTAAGCTGTCAAAAACAACATCTAATCCGTCTTTAGAACGGGTTTTTATAAATTGTTCAAAATCTTCTTTGTTATAATTGATGGGATAATCGACGCCCAATTCACTCAAAAATTTTATTTTATCATCTGAACCAGCAGTGCCATAAACTGTACAGCCAGCATTTTTAGCCATTTGAACCAAAGCTATACCTACACCACCAGCAGCAGCCTGAACCAGCACCTGCTGACCGGCAAAAAGTGGTGCCATTTCATATGCACAATAATAGGCGGTTGAATACTGTGTAGCAATTGCAGCCGACACTCCTGCATCCATATCCTCTGGAATTTCAACAGCAGCACGCTCATCAGTTACAGCGAATTCGGCATAACTCCCAAAACGGGTTAAAGCAACGACTCTCTGACCTATCTTAAAATTTTTTACCTCAGCGCCTATTTTCTCAACCCTTCCAACTGCTTCATAGCCAATAACAGCAGGGAGAGGCGGTGCATCGCGATAAAGTCCCTGCCTTGCCATGATATCGGCAAAATTCAAACCGAATGCTTCTGACTTTATCAAAATCTGCCTTGCGCTAGGTGTTGGCATTTCCATTTCCCGCAATTCAAAAGCCTCGCTTGATGCTCCATATTTTTTTAGTACATATGCTTTCATTCCCTTCAATTTTTTTCTCGACTTAGACAATTTAACTCAAACCCAGCCTATCAATGCTATCACCCAAAATTACTTTTTTCATCTCTTCCTCCAATTGTCTGAACTCCGGTTTTTTAACTGATTTTTTAATGATTCCCTCTCCCAGCAGATGAATTTCATCGCAGGTATCGGCCAAGGTAGAAAAAATATGTGAAGAAATCAAGACAGTTTTTTTCAATTCCTTTAGCTTCAGGATAATTTCTGTTAAAATGATATTGCTTTGAATATCAACTCCGTTGAAAGGTTCATCCAGAATAAAAAAATTGTTTTGCTGAAGCAGAATAGCCGTTATCGCCAGTTTCTTTTTCATGCCGGTCGAATAAGTGGAAGCATACTGATTGAGCGGCAAATCGAAAATATTTTTGGATTCGATGTCAATATTTTTTATTCCACGGGCATTGCAAAGCAATCTAATGTATTCCTTGCCTGTAATTTTTGTCATAAAAAATGGCTCGGCTGTTAAAAAACCCAAATGATTTTTGAAGGGTTTCAGCGAAGTAATGATCTTACCCTCATAATCTTCCAAACCGGCCAGACATCTGAAAAAGGTTGTCTTGCCAGCTCCATTTTCACCGACAATTCCGTACACATTTCCTTCGGAAAACTCCAAAGAGATATCCTTAAAAACAACTTTGGAGCCGAAGCTTTTGCTCAGATTTTCAATGCGGATCATTTAAGATGGGACTTAGTTTTCTGTTGGCTTTCGAAATGTAAAAAGGCAAAATCAAGAG
Organism: Saprospira grandis DSM 2844; assembly: GCA_945888475.1. Taxonomy (GTDB): domain Bacteria; phylum Bacteroidota; class Bacteroidia; order Chitinophagales; family Saprospiraceae; genus Saprospira; species Saprospira grandis_C. Next base: position 30,473 of record CAMDAB010000034.1, read on the forward strand.
TAGGATTGGTGGAAAGAAAATACTACAGCTGAGCACAATACCTTCCGGCAGATTCATTTCATGCGGATATGCCGAATATTTCATTATAACAATTGTCAACACATAAAGATTGCCAATTAGAAAAAGTGCAACAAAAATAAAAATTTGTGTAGGATAAAAACAAGAAAGGGCCAACAGAATGGGCACTGCAAGTAAAGAAGCATTTTTTATTGCATGCAAACATTTATGTTTCAAAAAGCTTTTTGGCGACCTGGCGTGAATCCAGACATAATATTCATGTTCGGGCGATGAGGAATAAGTTAAGGCAACCAAAAAAACAAGCATCATAGAAAATATGCCCAGATTCATATTATCCACCACTATGGCTATTACTGTCAAAGTATAGGCAATCGGAAAAATTAAAAATGTTTTTCTAAAACCGACTGAATATTCGAAAGGTCTGTGCGAAAATGGAGTTGGCAGTGTGAAATTGAAACTGTTACGCTGTGTGAAAAAGACTATTACTATAGCAGATGCAGATAAAATAGCTGCCTCCACAAAGCAACTCCTTATGCTTAACACAATCATAAAAGGTAGCGCAAAAATAAGATTTTCGACTATTCTGATGCTACTGTATTGTGTATCGCCAAAAACTGTTTGTAAAAACTCAGTCCTTTGCTTTTCGCCTAAGCCAAACAAAGCACTCAAGGCGCTGAGCATTAAAAGATATTTTGCCAGGCTAGTTTTATAAAAAAGCAACTCGCTCAGCAATGCAAAGATCAATATACTCAACAGAAAACCAAACCAGGGATTTATACCAATTTCCCTGTATATTCTGTCTGTTCTGATAATTTGTAAGCGAAAATATTCCTTCATAATAAAAAACTATTGACATGTAAAAATAGGTAAATGAACTTTGAATATTAAGCAGAC